>NZ_JBKQXT010000003.1:0-292747 GCF_048545055.1 Gardnerella lacydonensis | reverse complement strand
CGTCTTATGACCTGCACGAAAAATTCGAAATCCAATAATATTTGCTTTTCGTAGAAAAGCAAATATTATTGGATTGATAGCTTGATTGACAACTAGTGGAGTTTACACAAAATTCTTGACACTGCCGCTTGGCTAGAACAGTAATTTCAAATAATCTATTACTATCCTTTAATCGCGGAAATTATAGAATCAGTTCTCCACTTAACTATTACATCAGCAGCATTTTTACGACACGTGATGTTTTTTCAGAGCCCCAAGGTTCAACAGCTATAATCTTTTTCCCATTTCTTGTGCTATCTCAATTTCAATGTTAATACATTTACTGTATGTAGAATAAATACCAGCTAATATGAAAACACAGCTAGCACGTTGCATCTGGTTTTTAATTGCTTCCTTTAACTAATAATCATATCTTGCGTTATAAATAGGAGCATCCTTTGGAACGGAGTAGTTTTTGTAATCAAAATTTGGACTACTGTCCAATAGTTTCACTAATCCTTCGTAAGCATCTGAATAAGCCCAAGTTGGAGCGATGAGAAGACGCATACAAAAAGAGCTGGCACTTTGTGAAGTACCAGCTCTTAAGGCATGAAAATAGCCATAGGAAAATAGAGGTAATTCACATAGCACCCCACGGAATAAATCCGTTAAGCTCTATGCTGTATCTCATCGCCCTATAGCTAATCAGGCTTTGTGATATTTATGGGTGCGGCCTGATTGAATAATCAGACCTGCAATTACTTAGATTTTTTAGAGTGGTTACTTTCCACTTTTCTTTGTCTGTGCGAGAGCACTACCAGCTACAGACTTAGCTGTCTTGCTATAGCGTCCGTCACGCATCACCTTGCTAGCCTTGGAAGCTACTCGCTTCGAGGTCTGCTTACTGTTCTTATGCATGTTCATCACCTCGCTTTCTATATTGCAGTAGAGTAAAATTGAGTGAGTTAATAACCGTTTGTACATGTTTTCGTCGATTCTCCTCGATTCTTATGTATATTGTTGGCCAATAGGTCACTCATTCACCATCTTTCTATTTGTTTGATTAGAGGATAATATGAAAAAAAGGTACTAGCATTAGACCAAAAAGGTACTTTGGGTACTAAATTTGAATAAAAAGGTACTAGTATTAAGGATGTATTCATGAACTTTTCTAAATGCAGCAAGGTGATTCAGAAAAGTTGCAAACCTAAAATAAAAAGCCAGGGACTTTTTGTATTCGACTTATTCAAGTCAATTGGAAGTAATTTTTTTACAGCTGTACAATCTGTAGATCATCAATATGAAAAGAAACTTTGCAGCGGTATTAAGCCACTAACTGAAGCAATGAAAGCAACAGTTCGTGGTAATTTTTATTTTGATAACTTAGTTAAGTTCCTATATAACAACATGCTAGATGATAAAATCAATGATGTTGCTGCAGCCTTTGGTTTCCCTAAATCAATAAACGTCAGTAAAAACTTTTTAGCTCAAGCCATTGCTCGTCAATATGAACTAATTTTCACAAGCACTGATACCGAAGTAGAAGATATTGTATTAAACGAATATCAGAGAATTTCTGATGGGCAAGAAGCTTATGATTTTAATAAATATGAACCATTATATAAAGGCGACATGTTTAGCTGCTATATGAGCACAAATTGTATAAAAGCCGAAACATATAAAACTGTAAAAGCTAAATTTGATATTCTAAATTCTGGTTCAGTACCATGGATTAACCGAAAATTAGTCTTCATACAAGAAAGAACATCCTGTCCGATTCCAAAGGCAGAACGTGAAATAAATATTCCTAATACTGAGCCTAATGAGCGTTTTATAAAAGAGATCGAGATAGAAACTCGCGGTTCTGAAGGAGATTTCCATTGCCATTTTGAAATGCGAGATGCTGATGGAAACAATTGTTTCCCAAACAGAAATAGTTTCGATATACGCATAAAAGTAATTTTTGTAATTAAATAATATGCATCAAGTAAATGAAATATGAAAGTTTTCTAACGTTAAGCGCAAAATCCAATAAAGAAGTAAAATCTATCAGTATAAGGAAGTTAATATAGAGTAAAGCTCAAAGTAAGGGATGGCCATGGCAGCGATTAATGATCTAATTAACAAAATAGATGACCTTGAGCTGCGAGAGCGCATTAAAGCTGAAGTTGATAAGCTGTCTAAGCAGAAAAAATTTGGACTTGTTTTTGAGAATCATGTGCCAGAATGTACTGCACTCTATGATGTTCCAGTTCATGTTGGCAGCAAAGTAGCTCTTAAAGATAAAAAGATTAATGATATATATGTCGTTAAAGCTATAAACGATAATCAAGCAACTTGTGTGAACACTCAGACGAAGGAGACTGCAGAGTTCACCGTTGATTCTCTTGTATCTATTGCCGAATTTGGTGAGGCAATTTACCCTTACTTAAAGCCGGTTGATAGCATCGAAAACGCGCCGGATAGCAGTCTTTGGCATACGCTCATTGAAGCAGACAACTACCACGCACTTCAGCTTTTAGAATACCTTTATGCAGGTCAAGTGGATTGCATATATATCGATCCACCTTATAACACGGGAGCAAAGGACTGGAAATATAACAACGATTACGTGGATTCTTCTGATGCGTACCGTCATAGCAAATGGCTCTCTATGATGGAAAAACGTCTGAAACTGGCTAAAAAGCTACTTAATCCAGCTGACTCTGTGTTGATTGTGACAATTGATGAAAAAGAGTATTTGCATTTGGGATGCTTGTTGGAAGAGCTGTTCCCTGATGCAAGAATGCAGATGGTGAGTAGTGTTATAAACCCAGCAGCAGTTGCACGTGATAAAGAGTTTGGTCGCACGGATGAATACATATTCTTCGTATTTTTAGGTGAAGCTGGCCCTCAAAAATTACAACTAGAAAAAGAATGGAATGGTGCTGTTCAAACAACAGTAAAAGGTAAATTGCATTGGAATTCCCTAATACGTACTGGAACTGATGTATTACGTACAGACTCTCCGAATTTGTTTTACCCAATATTTGTTAAAAAAATTGATGATAAAACATCAATTATTCATTCTATTGGTGAAACGTACTTTGGGAACAACAGAAGTGAAATAGATATTCCAAACGATTGTGTTGCAGTTTGGCCAATTCGAAGTGACGGTAAAGAAGGCAGGTGGCAAGTCAGCTTTTTAATGCTGCGAAACCTTCTACAAAAAGGCTATGTACAGATTAAAAGCTATCGTGCTGAAAACACAACAATTTATTACTTGAAAAAAGGTGAACAGAAAAAAGTAGAAGATGGATTATTCCCTATCATCGGCCATAATCCAGATGGCTCTATCATTGTTAATGAGGATTCATATATTCCAAATTTTGTCCCAGGTACGGCATGGCAAATACCATCTCATGATGCGTCAAGAAATGGTTCTAATTTATTAAATAAAATTTTCGGAACTAAATTGTTCTCTTTCCCTAAATCTCTCTACGCTGTCCATGACGCTATTCGTTTCTTTGTTGCCAACAAACCTAACGCCCTCATCCTCGACTTCTTCGCAGGATCTGGTACAACGCTTCACGCTGTAAACCTACTCAATGCTGAAGATGGCGGACATCGCCGTTGTATTATGGTCACCAATAATGAAGTTTCAGATGAAGAATCCAAGAAGCTCAAAAAAGACGGCTTCAAGCCCGGAGATCCAGAATGGGAGCGACTTGGTATTGCTCATTATGTAACGTGGCCACGTACTGTTTGCTCAATTAAAGGCGAAGACATAAATGGTAATCCACTTAAAGGCACGTATCTTGATAGTGAACGAGCAATGGCAGATGGTTTCAAAGCGAATGCTGCATTTTTCAAGCTTGGCTTCTTAGATAAGAACGCTGTTGCGCTTGGTAGACAGTTCAAAGAACTCTTGCCTGTTCTTTGGATGAAAACAGGTTGTATTGGCTTATGTCCTAAGCTCGAAGAAGAATCGTTGCCTCCTATGCTGATTTTGCCACAAAACGCTTTTGCAGTGCTGATTGACGAGCATGCTTTCCCAGAGTTTATGGCAAAAGTTAATGCGGATACTAGCATTAAACAGGTGTTTATTGTAACAAACTCCCCTAATGGCTATAGGGAGATGTCGAATCAGCTTAAAATAGAAAAAAGCTACCAGCTGTACAGCGATTATTTGATTAATTTCCATATAAATATGGGGAGGTAAGCCATGAAGGTATCATTATTCCCATTCCAAGAAAAAGCGTTAAAAGATCTCCGTGTTTATGCATCTGAAGCTTTAGGCACATACCAAAGAATACATACTCCGCAAGTTATATCTTTTACTGCGCCGACTGGTGCTGGCAAAACAATAATCATGGCATCTTTTATTGAAAGCGTATTCTTTGGTAATGAAATTTACCCAGGGCAAACAGATGCAATTTTTGTGTGGCTTTCCGATTCTCCTGAACTTAATGAGCAATCGAAACTAAAGATAGACACTAAAGCAGATAGAATTCGCATAGGTCAATGCGTAACTGTTTCAGACGATAGTTTTGATGAAGAATTATTAGAAGATGGTCATATTTACTTCTTGAATACGCAAAAACTTAGTAAGTCTAGTAACCTTACAAAGAATGGTGATAATCGTAGGTTTACTATATGGGAAACTTTGCGAAATACTGTTCAAGAGAAGTCTGATCGACTTTATTTTATAATCGATGAAGCTCACAGAGGCATGCAAGGCAAAGAAGCAGGCAGAGCTACAACGATTATGCAAAAATTCATTAAGGGAAGCGAAGAAGACGATTTAAATTCTATGCCTCTAGTAATAGGAATGTCTGCTACTTCTGAAAGATTCAATACTTTAGTAGAAGGAACACCTTCGACTATTTATAGAGTGATTATAAAACCAGATGAAGTTCGCTCGTCAGGCTTGCTTAAAGATCGCATCATTATTTCATATTCTGATGAAACGTCTGTAAATAAAGCAATGGCTGTTTTACAAGCAGCGGCAAATGATTGGAAGAATAAGTGGGATCACTGGTTGCAATATTGTCGTGAGCAACATCATGCTTATGTTAATCCTGTATTTGTTGTGCAAGTAGAAAATGGTACGCAATCGGAAATATCTTCAACAGATCTTGATGTGTGTTTAAGAAAAATTGAGGAATGCACTGGTTTTAAGTTCTCAAGAGGAGAAGTTGTACATACTTTTGGAGAAACGAATTCTTCTATAGAAATTGCAGGTCTTGAAGTTCCTTATGAAGAGCCTTCTCGAATACAAGACAATATGAACATTAAGGTTGTCTTTTTCAAAGAAAATCTTTCAACTGGTTGGGATTGTCCTAGAGCTGAAACAATGATGAGCTTTAGGCGTGCAAAAGATGCAACTTATATTGCGCAACTTTTAGGTCGCATGGTTAGAACGCCTATGCAAATGCACATACTAGTAGATGATACTTTGAATGATGTGCATCTTTATTTGCCTTTCTTTGAAAAAGAAACGGTAGAGTATGTTATTAACGCTTTTCAATCTTCAGAGGGTGGAAGTATATCTACGGATATTTATGGAGAATCTATAGAGAATAAGAAATTAGATACGTTATCTGTGTATACGCAAAACATGATAATAAGAAAGTCTATTCTCGATGCAGCTTCTCATGGTGCGATTTTCCATAGCGTGGCTTCTCACGGTGATGCTGATAATACAACAATTTCCCATTCTTCAGCAGTGACGCATCAGAACGGTAAGCTAAATCATACTTCAATAAATCAGCCTACATTTAATGATTTATTGCAAGACGATAACAGATCTGAAGATGTTGCATATCAAAATGCTGCTTATAAAAATGTGGAGAAAAGCGACATTTTGGAGCAAAAGCATATTTATAATCATTCGAGTAATACTGTAAGTGATGCGATAAGCAATGAGTTAAGCGATAATGTAAACGATATTACAAGTAATTCTGAAGATATTGCAAAAAATGCAATATCTAATATAGATGAAGAGTTTGTATCTAGTTTGCCAGTTGCGCGACTCGACGATTTTGCTCAACAAGAACCTACTGTAGTAATACGCGAACAAGAACAGTCTGAAGTGACTGATTTTAATCGTGAAAAAATAGTTAAAGCTATAAATGATTCTGGACTTTTAACTTATGACGTTAGAAAAAATCGTATTAACGATTATCTTAAATCTTTGTTTAGCCTTGCGCGTCTTTTAAGCCAAACAGGTTTGGATCAATCTGTTAGTAAAAAAGTTCATAGTGACATTGTTCGTATGATTGATTCTTATATTCAAAGGCTTAAGGAAGAAGGATCATATGATTCTCTTGTTGTAAGTGCAAAAGAGTTTAAGCTATCTACGAAAATTTTTGACGTTTTTGGACAGTCTATAAATTCAAAATCTATTCAAGATTCACTGTTTAGCACGGATGAGGATATTGATAAACAGTTTAAAGTTGCAGAAGCTCGTCTTGGTAATGAAGGTATAGGATTTGAGTATTTGAGTTCATCTTATGACATTAATGAATTAACAAATTTGAAGATTAATGTAATACTTTTTGCTGCAAATGATGAATGCATGGCAAACCTTAATTCTTATGCAAAAGATACTTTCCATGAAACGAATGATGAGTGTCGCAGATATACTACAAAACTTTCTGAAGAATATCGTAAACAATATAACGGTATTGTTTCAGATGGTGATGCTATTAGTAAGCATAATTTCCAATTGCCTAAAACTATTACAGTACCTCATGATGAATATGGGAAAGACTATACCGATCACTTGTATGTAAACGAAAATGGTTTTGCAAAAATTAAATTAAATGATTGGGAATCGGGAGTATTAGAAGAAGAATCAAAACGTGATGACTTTGTATGTTGGTTAAGAAATCCTCCTAAAGCCAACTGGTCGTTATGCATACCTTATGAAATGGATGGTGAGATTAGACCAACTTATCCAGATTTCATAATTATTCGTAAGGATTCTCGTATGCCTTACGGGATTGTTATAGATGTACTCGAGCCACATAATCCAGCTTTTAACGATAATCTTGGTAAAGCTAAAGGTTTTGCTGAGTATGCGCGGCAAAATTCAGGTTTAGGAAGAATTGAACTAATAAGAAAAAGCAAAGACGCAGCAGGAAGGATGCGTTTTAAGCGCCTCGACATGTCTATGAGTTCTGTGCGTGACAAAGTATCTAAAACTATGACCGATGAAGAACTAGTTCACATCTTTGAAACCGATGGAAAATTCGAATAGTTATAGTTCGAATTAAGATGAAAGGAGGCGAAAGATGAGTCCAATTCTAAATCACTCAAATCAAGGTAATAACCTTAGTTCTATATTTACTGAAGTAAAACATAGCGAAAGCTTAGGACTTGAAAATCCGGAACAGCTTCGCCTCTTTCACCTTAATGTAAGTAGTAACCTGTTTAATTTTGCAAGTTTAAGCAACTATCTAATAAATATTGTAAGCGAATATGTATTTTCTAGAGCACAAGTAGAAAAATTAAGCCAGTCATCTAACCCACGCTCAATTGGAATACAAGCTCTAAGGGTAATGAAGAAAAACGGAGCAGCTGATGTTAGAGGAACAGGAAATGAGCTAGGAGAAATTTTACTCTATGCTTTTTTGGAAGATATTCTCGGAGCACCAAAGTTATTCAGTAAAGTAGAGCTGAACTCTTCTTCTACTTCGTTTGGCAAATCAAGCGATGCTGTACACCTACTAACACTAGAAAATACGTCATTCCCTTGTTATCAAACGGTATTCGGTTCTTCTGACATTACTGGGGACATACGTTCTGCTATCGATCATGCTTTTACTACTATCGAGAAGGTGGAGCATGATGTAAAAAGAGTGGATTCTATACTTGTAGACAGTCATATTTTTGAAGAGTCATTTGATGCTGAAACTGCGGAAAAAATAATGAATATCATGGTTCCATCATCCAATACTAAGATGGCTAACGACATAGCTTATGGCGTCTTTCTTGGGTATTCCTTGGGATTAAATCCTCAAAGCAGATCTAATTTGGATTTCCTTGAAGCTGTGGACGCAAAAATGCAAACTGATATTAAGCAGCACGTATCTTACATTGCAAATAAAATAAAACAAATGAATCTTGGTGCGCACTCCTTTTACTTTTATATCGTCCCATTTAACGATGCTGAAAAAGATAAAAAAGAAATAATGGAAGATTTGCTAATGTAAGTGAGGTGTTACTATGAGCGACGATAAAGTTAAATTGGGTAAAGTAATATTTAATTCAATTAGTGAAAACGAATATCTAAATAAGTTATATGAAAAAGCATTGCTTTCTTACGCACAAAAAACGCTAAGCCTGCCCATTGACAACTTGCTAAATAGCACCGAAGTCCATGACCTTTTACGATTTGCCGATTTACTCTCAAAATCAAATCATGCAACAAAATATGAAGAACATAAAATGTGGGCACAAGAGATTATCGTGCTGCTAAATTTCTTATTTCCTGATAATAAAAACATTAAAGCATTTGGTGGCTCAGTATTTTCAAATACTGACAATACACGTGGCATTAGCATTTTGAACACTGATTTTGAGGATCCTTTTATTTTAAGTAGATTATTTCAAGAATACAAAAAGTCCTACCTACGTATTCCTACCCAAGAAAATATGCATTTTTTCTCTGCTCAAAAACAAGCATATGACCATCTTAATGATGAATATTTTAGCTATTCCGCACCAACATCAATGGGTAAGTCATTTCTGATGAGAATGTTTATAAAGGAACAGATAACTAACGAAAGCCATAAAAATTTTGCTATCATTGTACCAACTAAGGCCTTAATTAACGAGGTGTCTCAAAAAATAATACGAGAAGATTTGAATGACCTGTTAAGGAAGAAAAACTATAAAGTAATAACTGCCTCCACGGACATTGCCTTAGAAGGAAAACATGATTTTGTTTATGTATTAACGCCTGAACGTCTCTTATATATGCTCATCGCTCATCCAAACCTTAAAATTGATTATCTATTTATAGACGAAGCGCATAAGCTCTCTGCTAAAAATGGCAGGGCTCCTTTTTATTATAAAGTAGTCGATATGCTTAGGAAACGTAAATGCCCACCAAAGTTTATCTTTGCATCACCTAATATACCTAATCCAGAAGTATATTTACACCTTTTAACCGATATAAGTGAAGGAAATGTATCGGCATTAAAAACATCATTTTCTCCTGTAACACAGATTAAGTTTTTGCTTGATCTTAAAAACAAGAAAATGTCTGTTTATAATCAGCATTCCAAGAATCTTATCGAAGTATCGGGTGTCAAATCAGGAAATATACAACTTGAAGATTTCCTATATGTAATTGAATCCCAAAATAGATCCAGTGATATTCCTAATCATCATCAAACTATCGTTTATTTCAATTCTAAAAGTAAAGCTGTTTATACTGCTAAAAATTTTGCTGATAGATTAAATGACTTAAATGATAAAGATCTTAATGCTTTGTCTAATGACATTGCTACATCAGTACACAAGGATTATTATCTAGCTGACATCATCAAAAAAGGCATTGCCTATCATATTGGATATTTGCCTTCTTCAATTCGTATGAGAATTGAAGATCTATTTCGTGCTGGTAAAATTACGACATTATTCTGTACCAGTACACTTCTCGAAGGCGTAAACCTTCCAGCTGATAACCTATTCATAACTACTAAAAAAGTATTTACTCGTAAAATGACACCTGTGGACTTTAAAAATCTTATAGGCCGAGTAGGAAGAATTGAATATAATCTTTATGGCAACGTCATATTTGTTACAGAAGCCGACGACAAAAGCGAATCATCGGAATACGTAGATATGTTAAAAACTGACGTTCCGCCGCAATCTCTATCTATAGAAGCTGGGGCTGGTATTCTTACAAACCCAGAAAGAAAATATATCATTAATACGCTTAAATCTGGAAGCGTTGCAATTGAGAAAAGAAGCGATAGTCAAAGTGAAGAATCATATGAGCTAACTAGAAAGTTTGGTCTGATTCTAGCGAAAGACATCGTTACAAATAACAATAGTTTCGTGCGTCAGTCATTTTCTGACTTGTTAACTCCTACAGACGAAAAAAGCATAAAATCTAAACTGAACGAAAATGGTTTTATACCGGATGATGATATTAATATTTCTTATGATCAGACAGTTGCACTTTCTAAAGCAATAATAAATGGTCTACAATATCCGCAACGAAGTGATGGTCACTTTCATTACGATGATATAATGAAGTTCCTCGAACAATTATGTACCATATTTAATTGGGAGCAATATGAATTTTCTACATTAGGAAAAGTAACTAACGGAGAACATAAAAAATTAAGCTGGTATGGTGTGCTACTAATGCAGTGGATTTCCGGATTCGGACTAAACAATATCATAAATAAAGGCATTGAATATCATCGAGAACACCCGGATAACTTTTGGATTAGTAAAACTCAAACAGCTACATACCAAGATACGATAGAATTTCGCAATATTCTTTTTGCTGACACCCTTGAAGTAATCGATAATATAATACTTTTCAGTCTATCGAACTACTTCTTAAAGTTTTCTAATGAATATAAAAGAATACATAAAGTAACTTCTTTCTCTAACGACTGGTACGAATATGTTGAGTATGGAACAACTAACGCTGAAACTATTATGCTGCAGAGAATCGGATTTAGTCGCGAAACAGCAACTTATCTCAAGCACCACAAAGAATATTTAATAAATGCGGAAAATGGTCAGTGTAAACTAAAAAGAACTCTTTTAGAGTGCCCTAATATTAGTGTTAGAAACGAGGCTCAAAATATGATTTTGAATATGCCAGAAGTGTTTGTCCACAAGATATAAAACGACTCAACAATGTAAAACAAGATAAGATAACTTCAAATAAATTTTACCTTGTTTTTTGTCTCATAATCACATAACTCCACTTCACCAGCTGGGTGCAAAGTGGGTGCACTTTTTAACGTTAACATCCTGTGCACTCGACCCCAGAGCGTCGACATGTTTCCTCAAACAGCAAAATCACACTCAAAAACCGCGAGAACCCAGCCTAAAGCCGCCATACGCTAAACCTTTTAACGATAGCTCTCGCTAAGCCTTGCTACACAAGGACACATTTGCACCCACCTAATCCATTTGACATCAACACAACACTCTAGACGTGAGAAGAATAATCAGATAGACTTATCCTTATTATATTTAAAAATTATGACTGCAACAACATAGTCATAAAATTTGTAAAAATATCAAAATTTATATATGCTCGCATGTACAACAAGCTCGCATCACTATAGGAAGTGTGATTGCTGTTATAAAAGAGTCACAAGTTTTGCGTGCCGCTCTAGCATATTTACGTTTACAAAGCAATACACAATTAAATTGTGAATCTTCTAATATCTTTTAGAAACAATTTGAAGGTTATAAACCAAGAGCGAGTAACTATTAAAGATTCAGTCGACTATCTACAAAATTAACACTCAAATCTGATTGACATTTGGGAAATAAAACGCAAAAATCCCGATGAGATTTACACACCGGGATTTTTGTTATTTAGAATATTTTCACTAGTTAGAACTCAAAATCAAGACTCAACATCAAACTTTATGCCGCGGAAAATAAACTCCCCCAGCAAACCTTCGCCTTCCGCATCAACTTCAACGCGCTCGCCATCTGTTAAGTCGCCAAGCAAAATCTTCTCACTTATAGCATCCTCAATATCACGCTGAATAACTCTGCGCAACGGTCTTGCTCCAAGAAGAGGGTCAAAGCCCTTTTGCGCAAGAAGATTCTTAGCTGCATCTGTAAGCTCCAAAGTCATATGGCGTTCAAACAGACGATCATTCAAACGCTTAACGTCCAAATCAACAATCTGACGAACCTCTGGCTCAGTAAGCTGACGGAACACAATCGTATCATCCAAACGGTTTAGGAACTCTGGACGGAACTGACGCTTCAATTCCGAATTAACCTGATCCTTCATCCTCTGGTAAGATGCATCCGCATTATTACCAAGACTAAAACCAGTATTCGCTGACTTAGCAATATCGCGAGTACCAAGATTTGTAGTCAAGATAATAATCGTGTTCTTAAAATCAACTTTTCTTCCTTGGCCATCTGTTAAATGACCGTCGTCTAACACTTGCAACAAAGTGTTGAAAATATCTGGATGAGCCTTTTCAATTTCGTCAAAAAGCACCACCGAGAATGGCTTTCTACGAACCTTCTCCGTAAGCTCGCCACCCTCCTCGTAGCCAACATATCCTGGAGGAGCACCGAAAAGACGAGAAGCCGCATACTTTTCCGCAAACTCCGACATATCAACACGAATCAAAGCATCATCATCGTCGAACAGGAATTGAGCCAAGGTTTTAGCAAGCTCTGTCTTACCAACTCCTGTAGGACCAGCGAAAATAAACGATCCAGAAGGACGCTTTGGATCTTTCAATCCTACTCGCGCACGACGAATAGAACGAGAAAGTGCAGAAACAGCCTCATCTTGACCAATAATACGCTTATGAAGCTCCGCTTCCATACCGAGCAACTTTTTGGATTCCGCTTGAGTTAGCTTAACAACAGGAATACCAGTTGTATTAGAAACAACAGATGCAATAACATCCTCGTCTACAACCATATTCACATTAGACTCGCCCTCACGCCAAGCCTGCTCTTTATTCTTACGTTCTTCCTCAAGCTTTTCCTGCTCATCTCGCAAGTCGGCAGCCTTCTCAAAGTCCTGATTCTTAATAGCTTCATCTTTCTTTTCTGAAAGTTTAGAAATCTTAGAATCAAGTTCCTTAAGCTCTGGTGGCTCTGTCAATCGCTTAATACGTAGGCGAGCTCCAGCTTCATCAATAAGATCAATCGCTTTATCTGGCAAATTCCTATCTTGAATATAGCGAGCAGACATTTCGGCTGCAGACTGCAAAGCAGCATCAGTAATGGTTACGTGATGATGATTCTCGTAGCGCGCACGCAAACCTTTCAGAATCTCAATTGTCTCTGCAATAGAAGGCTCTTGAACTTGAATAGGCTGGAATCTTCGTTCCAAAGCCGCATCCTTTTCAATATACTTTCTATACTCATCGGTAGTTGTAGCACCAATCGTCTGTAGCTCACCACGCGCAAGCATAGGTTTAAGCATGTCAGAAGCACCCAAAGCACCATCTGCAGACCCAGCACCAACAATAGTATGAATCTCATCGATAAATAGAACTATATCTCCACGAGTCTTAATTTCTTTAAGCACCTTCTTTAAGCGCTCTTCAAAATCGCCACGATAACGAGATCCAGCAACCATCGAGCCCAAGTCAAGAGAATAAACCTGCTTGCCCTTTAACGTTTCTGGCACATCTCCAGCAACAATCTTCTGTGCAAGACCTTCCACAACAGCTGTTTTACCAACACCAGGTTCACCTATAAGAACAGGATTATTCTTAGTTCTGCGAGAAAGCACAACCATAACGCGCTCAATCTCTTTTGAACGACCAATAACAGGATCAAGCTTCCCTTGCTCAGCTTCTGTAGTAAGATTCCTTCCGAACTGATCTAGCAGCGCAGAACCAGACTGATTCCTCTTATCCTGCACTCCTCCCGCATTAGCCAGATCACCTTTCTGACCGTCTTCTGGTAATCCAGAATTTCCTCGAATCAAATCCATTGCAGTGCTACGAAGGTCTCCTAAATCGACCTCCATCTTAATAAGCACCTGCGTTCCAACACCTTCGCCTTCTCTAATAAGACCTAAGAGAATATGCTCGGTACCAATATAGCTGTGCCCCAATTGCAATGCTTCACGCAAACTAAGCTCAAGCACTTGTTTAGCATGCGGAGTAAAAGGTATGTGTCCACTAGGCGAGACAGTACCAGTGCCAATCATTTCTTTTATTTGTTTACGAGTATTGTCTAATTCTACGCCTTTGGCGTTTAAAGCTTTTGCTGCTATTCCTTCGCCTTCTCTAATAAGACCTAAGAGAATATGCTCGGTACCAATATAGTTATGCTGAAGAGAGCGCGCTTCTTCCTGAGCTAGCACAATCACACGCCGAGCGCGGTCAGTGAACCGTTCAAACATAATTGCCTTCCGTTCTTATCCTTCGTTCTATGGTAACGAGTTGCCATGACTCTAACACTATTTTTAGTGTTACTCATTTAGTGTTACTCATTGGTTAATGACGACTTATTTAAATCTTCAGAATTGTCTATAGAACCAGAGTCATCTGCAGAATCCGAGTCATCGCCAGATTCTGCATAATCTGCGCTATCTGCATCATCCGAAACATCACTCTTATCAACATCATCAGAATTATCAGTGCTATCTGCAAAATCTTCTGATTCAATATCTTCATTAGCTTTATTATCTTTATTATTACTTCTATCAATTGAATCAATTTCTGCAGAATCGCTATTTTCGCTATTGTCGCTATTGTCACTGAACTCGTCAGACTCGTCTTCAATTATCAACCTGCGATGTTTTTTACGATTTTCCTTACTATCTTCAATCGCTTCTTCGATAAGCTCTACATCTGCTCTCTCGTCTCTAGGGGCTTGAGGAGCTATCTCAATATGATAATCGTCATAAGCTGGAGCCGATTGAATCCAAAGTTGTGAAGGCTCTGGTGGCTCTATTTCGGAATGCTCTCCACACCCGTGATCTAATGCCACCACTCTCCCATCGTCTGGGCTCCACATATTTGCGCAAACTCCAAACATGTTTCCTAAGCTGCCAGCTAACGGAATCATAAATCCGCAGGATGAACACGCTTTACCATCCGCAATTTTAGTAGAAAGCGATTTAGGACCATGTTGTCCCGAATACCATCGCTTCGCCGTTTGAGCTATTGCCTCAGCAGTCATAACCCTCTTACGAGTTAATCTAAAAGTCTCAACTGCTTCTTCAAAATCTTCTTGAGATTCTTTAGACTCATTATCTTCTTTAGATTCATTATTTTGCTCTGTTTCGCCATCCTGTTCGGTTGCTGGCGACTTTTCCGATTCAGAACATTCAGTTTCTACAGAATCTTCAGAAACATTTGCTTTAGATTTTTTATAATCTAAATCTTCTGGATTAACTCCAGATTCAAGCCTTTCATCATCTTCGGCTGTACCAATAGAGTCCATAACCGAAAGATCCGTTGGCTTAAGTCTATCTTTCCAAGGAATCCAAGGTGGAGGTAGTAAAGAATCCTCAGTTGGGGCAAGAGTTGACTCATTAACTGTCCAACGATCAACATCAGCATCGTGGTACAGCGTTACTGACCACTGCCAACCTTCATACCCAGGCATATTGCAAACAAATCTAAAATCGGTAACATCACTACCAAGATCTGTAGCACTTACGAAATCTCCAACAGCGTTTTCACGCTCTGAAGTTTCCACAGCAATACTATATGCAAGCTCCTGAGGATTAATTACTTCATCTGCCATAAAAAATCCTGTTAAATATCAGTCCTGCACGTCAAAATTGTCTGCTACAGCACGCAACAAATGCGCAAGTTTCTTACTCTCAGCAGTAGACGGATAATGACGACGTCGTAAACCATTGCCTGCAGAATCCAAAAGCTTAATAAGGTCTTCTACTATTGCAGCCATATCTTCAGCTTTTGGTCTTGTGGCTTTTACCAGCGAAGGCGCAGAAGCCACAACAGTGAGACCCATTGCCTGTGGCCCTTTACGACCTTCAACAACAGAGAATTCAACACGCGTACCTTTACGCAGCTCTTTCACTGATTCTGGCAGCGCAGAAGATGGTAAGAATACATCTTTGCCATCCTCATCGCATATAAAGCCATATCCTTTTTTAGAATCGTACCAACGAACACGCCCGTTGGGCATAACACACCTCACTCGAATTCATTAAATTCTATGCGAATCATCATATTCTACTATAATCCACATAACATTCACTCGGCTCACGCTTTATCAATTGTAGCGCATGAATCCCGAACAATCTAAAACAAAAACTATAAGCAATAAATTATCCGAAAAAACATGTCAAAACAAGCAAAATTATAAATAAAATAATTAATAATTTAAACTATTATCGATTTTTACAATATTATTATCGGTAACCATGCTAGAAGTATCTGTATTCTTAGCCTTCTTATTATTCTCATCGTCAAATATCACATTCGGCAACACAACCGTAAGAGTTAAACCATGAGGCTTAGATTCAGACGACTCGCTTCCTGCCATTGTATCATCAATAAGCTGATCGCTGCTGGTCCTAGATGCACAAGACGTAGTAGCACATATAAAACCACGATGAGCTTTAACAACAGACTGAGCAATAGACATACCTAAGCCAGTACCACCCTTTTCTCTAGCGCGAGATGGATCTGCAATATAGAATCGCTCAAATATGTGAGATAAAGATTCTTCAGGTACGCCAGGCCCATGATCTACCACGCGAATAACCACAAATGAGCTGCCTGTTCCAGTAGATTGGCTCACTTCCGCAGCTTCCAAAAAGTCTTTCAATGAACGAGATACAGATCCCATTTTTTGAAGAGCTTCAGGAGTAATAGAAGCCTTGAGAACACCCATACCTATCTCTACTGGAGAATCGCTTGGAGTATATCGATGAATGTTTCCAACAATATTTGTAAGAACTTGTCGCAATCTAGCTCCGTCACCCTTTAAAGTGACTTTAGGTAACTCACCTGGAGTAAAAATAAACTTTCTATCAAGACTGCAATTTGTTGGCTTAGAGCAATTCATCAACTTCCAGTCATCAGCTAAATGCAAAGTGCCTTGCTGAATAACTCGAACTGGATCTAACGCTCTCAAATCATTTGCCGCATCAGAAAGAATAGGAGTTACTTTAACTGTCTGAGAAACATTTATTCCTCTACCCTCGTCAAATCGCGCCAGCGAAAGCAAATCTTCTACAAGTTCCGTCATTCTTTCACTAGAAGCCTTAATATGAGCAATAGAATCATCAGCTTTTTCTTGCTGACCAGGCACACCTCTCCACATGTAATACAATTCAGCGTATCCATGAATAGCAGCTAATGGAGTACGGAGTTCATGACTTGCATCAGAAACAAATTGTTTCATTTTCTCAGTCATTGCTTCCTGGTCGTTAAATCCTTGTTCAATCTTAGAAAGCATAGAGTTCAACGAAGCAGCTAAAGATCCAACCTCCGTGTTTTCTGGGGCGGAAGGTACTCGCCTACTTAAATCTCCAGAAGCAATCTTCGACGCAGTTTTTTCTATTCTCTTTAGTGGAACAAGAGTAGATTGAATAATAAGAGCGGCTAAAACAGCACCAAGAAGGATAACTGTTATACTAACCATCACACAATAGCGTGTAAGCGTATTAACAGTATCTAATTGGTCACTTAAAGAAAGAGCTATATAAACATACCCTCTAACATGCATTTCGGAATTATATCCGCTTCGCTGACCCCATGTAAGAACAAGAACTCGCCAAGGAGATTCCGCAGCTTTTGCAGTTGTTTCATCAATGCTTTTTACATCTCCATGCACTCGCGCTGGAGCAGTAAAAGGCCTACGTCTTACAACAACATTATTAATTTCGCCATCTTCTGGAAGAGTTGGCATAGAAACAACATCACCTTTAAGTTTTGGAATCAAAGGTGTAGTAATAATCTTGTTATTAGTGTCTCTAATCTGCAAGAAATAATCATTAGGACCTGCAGCCTGTTCTCCAGAATCCTTACTACGAAGTAAATCTATATTGTCGTAAATGAGCTGAGCCTGATCTGTAAGCTGAGCATCGGTTTTATCCAACAGATAACTGCCAACTAATTGCCTAATAGAAAGAGAAATACAAAATGCAGCAATTGTAAGAACAACCAAAGTACACGCCACCAAACGAGTACTCAACGGTATAGCATCAATATGCCTCCGCAACCATTTGGACTTAGATTTATTCTTGGTTTTTTTAGGATTATCACCAGAATAAGTCACCAATTCGGCTTTAACATTTCGATCAGCACTAACTTCGGACTGATTTAATCCGCTGTTATCAGAACCAGATGTTTTGGAACCATTATTGTAAAGCGAACCATCCACAGATTTGCTCTCACGCATAATCAGGCTTGACCTGCTTTCGGAACGCGAATCATATAGCCAATACCACGCTTTGTTTCAATAAGAGGAACAACCTTCTTTAAGCTTCCATCCTCATTTTTAATTTCAATACCATCGATCTTTTTACGAAGATAAGAAATATAGGATTCTACGATTGCCGCATCTCCACCCCAATCATATTGCCAAACATGATTGAGAATCTGACTCTTAGACAATACTCTACCTTCATTGTCCATCAAATAATGAAGCAGCTTATACTCCGTAGGACTTAATTCAATTGGAACACCAGATCTGGAAACATCATGCGAATCCTCATTAATTTCCAAATCAGCAACGCGCACAACAGGAGTATCTTCATCTGGATCTTGAGTTCTACGCAATATTGCACGAATTCTCGCAACTACTTCTTCTAGACTAAAAGGCTTTGTAACATAATCGTCGCCACCAACAGTAAGACCCATAATCTTATCCTGAGTGTCGTCTCTAGCAGTAAGGAATAACACAGGAACAGCAATACCATTCTGGCGAATTCGCCTTGTAACCGTAAATCCGTCTATATCTGGGAGCATAACGTCCATAACAATAAGGTCTGGATGTACACGCTCAATAACATCAATAGCTTCTGAACCAGAAGCTGCTGTTTCTACATCAAATCCTGCAAAGTGTAGCGATGCTACCAAAAGCTCACGAATTGAAGGTTCGTCATCGACCACAACAATAGATGCTTCTACATTCTTACCCATACTGATTAGCATCACTTATAAAACTGAATGTTTCCTGAGTGTTTCCTGAAAAAAATCGATTTATTTACGCGCCGCATGGCGTCTCTTAGCTCTTCTCAACCCTAGTGATACTTGTTTTAGAATATAGTTTCTTCTCCACAAAATAAGTGCAACAAGAACAAACAAAGCAACAATAATAACAACCATAACGATTGTTGAAACTACACTTGTTCTGGAAGTTACAGAAGTTTTCTTAGACCGAGCAATCTGCTTCATAAGCATGATTGCAGATTGAGACCAATCAGCACCTTGAGAACTAATAAGAGGACGATACGCCGCATCAGAAAGCAAATCCACGGTTGTTTTTCTTTTAAGCCATTCATCAGAATTAGATGAAACTGCCACTACAAGCTTTCCATCATGAGTAGCAACAGCAAGAAGAACAGTATTACGATCTGGATTAGTGCTTGTAAGTAAATCGCTAGCCCATTTTGACGGATTTTTATTTCCAGTAAAATTAGATAAATAAAGTAATTTAACCGATACACCTGTTTGTTTTTTGGTTATTGAAATCATATCTGAAACTTTTGTAACAGAATCTCCAAGAAGATTTTCTGTATCCGTAATAGAATCCGTTGCCACAATACCCAAATTTTTAGTGCTTTTATTCTGAGAATCCGCTTTTGATAATCCATCATTAGCAAAAGCTGTTGTTGGAAACAAAACACTTTCGCTCAAAAATACAATAATTACAAAAGCAGATAAGCCTTTAACCACATTGATAAAAAAATCTTTTATAAACTTTCTAGACGGCATATATTCATAATACCGTGTTTTTAGATTACAAGAAACAAGCGCAAAATAGAGCAATTTATGCAAAACAAAAGTTAAAAAAATAAATTTAATTTATACAAAAGATAAGTTTGCACGGCAAAAACTAAATGAATAACCATAAGAAAATTAACTACACTAAATGAGGAGAAAAAATGACACAATTTAGAGTTGATTCAGAACAAATTCAGCAATCTGCTGCAGCAGTTGCATCTTCGATTAATGCGATTCGAGACGCCACAAATGGAATGTACGCAAATCTCCAACAATTGCAAAGTGTATGGACTGGTCCTGCAGCTACACAATTTGCATCAACAGCTGGGCAATGGCGTGCAGCACACCAGCAAATGGAACAATCATTGCAATCCATTCAACTCGCTATGCAAAATGCTTCTAACATTTACATGGATACAGAAGCGCAAGCTACATCTTTGTTTGCAATGGGATAAACAAAATAATTAAACAATATAATAAATAAAAAACGTGAGCGATGACTTGTATTTTATAACAACTCACCGCTCACATATAACAACTAGCTAAAAGCTAAGCAATACGTCTAACTTTTATTTAGTAGCCCATCTCTGCGCCAGCCTGTGGTGCAGCAGCTGGCTTCTCAGGCTTATTAGCAACCACAGCTTCTGTAGTTAAGAACAAGCCAGCGATAGAAGCAGCATTCTGTAGAGCAGAACGAGTTACTTTAACTGGGTCGGTAACGCCTGCAGCCAACAAATCTTCATAAGTATTAGTTGCAGCATTGAAGCCTTCGCCTTCTGGAAGCTCACGGACCTTGTTGAGTACAACGTCTCCAGAAACGCCGGAATTCTGAGCAATCTGCTTGATTGGAGCTTCTACAGCACGGAACACAATTGCAGCACCCGTGGCTTCTTCTCCACTAAGAGCAACAATATCAGCAGACTTCTCAACCTTAGCAGCAGCCTGAACAAGAGCAACGCCACCACCTGGAAGCAAGCCTTCCTCAATTGCAGCCTTAGCATTACGAACTGCATCTTCAATGCGATGCTTACGTTCCTTAGCCTCAACTTCCGTAGCAGCACCAACCTTAATAACAGCAACGCCGCCAGCGAGCTTAGCAAGACGCTCCTGAAGCTTTTCGCGATCGTAATCGGAATCAGTGTTCTCAATTTCGGCGCGAATCTGAGCAACACGAGCCTCAACATCTTCCTTAGAGCCAGCGCCAGAAACGATAGTTGTTTCATCCTTAGAAACAATAACCTTTGCAGCATGGCCAAACACAGAAGCGTCGATAGAATCGAGCTTCAAGCCAAGGTCGTCAGAAACAACCTGTGCACCAGTCAAAATAGCCATATCCTGAAGCATTGCCTTACGGCGATCGCCAAATCCTGGAGCCTTTACTGCAACAGTGTTGAAAGTACCGCGAATCTTGTTAAGAACAAGAGTTGGCAATGCTTCGCCATCAACATCTTCAGCAATAATAAGCAATGGCTTACCAGACTTCATAACAAGTTCAGCAACATGAACAATGTCCTGCTGGCTAGAAACCTTGCCAGAAGTGAGCAAAATGTATGGATCTTCAAGAACAGCAGTCTGATCTTCTGCATTAGTGACGAAGTAAGGGGAAATATAACCCTTATCAAAACGCATACCTTCAGTGAAGTCCAAATCAAGACCAAACTTGTTGTTGTCTTCAACGGTAACAACACCGTCTTGGCCAACCTTATCCAAAGCTTCAGCAATCTTTTCGCCAACTTCAGGATCTGCTGCAGAAATAGTTGCAGTAGCTGCAATCTGATCCTTGGTTTCAACATCCTTAGCAGATGCGAGCAATTCCTTAACAATTGCTTCTGAAGCCTTTTCAATTCCGCGACGAAGAGCGATTGGGTTGCTACCAGCAACAACATTCTTTAAGCCTTCGTGCACCAAAGATTGAGCCAACACAGTAGCGGTTGTAGTGCCGTCACCTGCAACGTCGTCAGTCTTCTTAGCAACTTCCTTTACCAATTCGGCGCCAATACGCTCGTACGGATCTTCAAGATCGATCTCCTTAGCGATTGAAACGCCATCATTAGTGATGGTTGGGGCGCCGTAAGACTTATCAAGAACAACGTTACGACCCTTTGGACCAAGAGTCACCTTTACTGTATTTGCAAGCTTATCAAGACCAGCAAGCATACCCTGACGGGCATCTTCTTCATAGGCAATAATCTTTGCCATTATTCCTCCACATAACTTAACTATGGAACACTCACTCAAACCGTCGAAATCTAACCAACCGTCAGCTGTTGATTAAACCTGCAACATTAGAGTGCTAAATGAAGATTAGCACTCTAAGTGCCCGAGTGCCAACTATATTCAAAAATATATAGAAAAAATCTATAAGCAAAATCAAAAATAGCCAAGCAAAAAGCCACTCTAGATAACTTTCTACTCGACTATTTAAGAAATTATTTATTATTGAAATTTATTGCAAAATGAGTAAATCGTAATTTACTTGCACAAAACAACAACTATTGTGGTAGTTATTTCACTAGTTGCCTCAACATTGCTAATACCCAAAGTTTTAGCAACATCTTGTGCAGCAGCACGATTTTCATCTCCCTTGTACCAAACAACAGAATCCGAAGGAACATTACCTTTAGGATTTGCAGCTTCTACATTTGCATAACCAGCTTGCTTAAGCTTTTCAGCTTCTTGAGCTGCATGACCCTGAATTTTAGTTGCATTAACAACTTTTACTTGAACTGTCTTGTTAATATCTGCTGTCGAAGAGCCATTGTTAGCATTAGAGTCTTTAGAAGAATTCTTATCTTCTTTATCTTGCTTTTTATCTGACTTATCTGTTTCTTCTGGATCCTTATCCTCGTCTGAATCATCGCCATCAGCTTTGTCAGATTTACTCTTGCTCTCATCAATTTTGCCATTTTTATTGCCATTAGAAGACTTGGAAATTGCTGAATTATTTGCACTCCAAGGCATACGAATATTGTTGATTTCTCCAGACATAACCGCCCATGCCAGAAGACCCAACACAACAGCAACAACTAGCACAACAACATATGGGAACAATACAGCATACCACGCGCGATTTCCACGATGTACTCCAACAGGACCTTCTGGTGGATTATCGAAATCATCAGTCGTGAATGACACGTTCTGGCTATTGTTCGCCATAATTGTATCCCTTCCAAAAAATCATTAAAACAGTATGGAATACATACTAGCGAATGCCTCGCACAAAACATAAGATAAATGGAAATATAAAAAATTATTATTATTTGCTGCACATATTTGTCATTTATGTTTTAAAGTTATTAACCATGGAGATTAAACAGCGAAAGTCTTTACACGATTTAATAGACCCAGATTGGGCAGACGCTCTTGAACCAGTAGAACCACAAGTTCACAAAATGGGAGACTTTTTAAGAGATGAACTATCTAGCGGGAGGCGATTCCTGCCAGAAAGTCACAATATTCTCAGAGCTTTTACAATACCTTTTAAAGAAATAAAGGTTCTTATTGTTGGTCAAGACCCATATCCTACTCCAGGTCATCCTGTAGGACTTAGTTTCTGCGTTGCTCCAAACGTTAAACCATTACCTAAAAGTCTTATTAATATTTATAAAGAATTAGTTAGTGATTTAAATGTACCAATGCCAAAGAATGGTGACTTAACACCGTGGACTCAAAAAGGCGTTATGCTACTAAACCGGTGCCTTAGCGTTGAAGTAGGTAGACCTAATAGTCATCAGGGAAAGGGCTGGGAAGAAATTACCGATGCAGCTATTACCGCATTGAATAACCGTGTAGATAATAACGGCAAGCATATTCCTCTGGTTGCAATTTTGTGGGGAAGAAATGCTCAAAGTCTTGCTCCTCTTCTTACAAACGCAATCATTATTCAATCCCCTCACCCAAGTCCTCTTTCTGCCTCTAGAGGATTCTTTGGTTCTCGTCCATTTTCAAGAGCAAACCAAGCTTTAATATCGTTAGGATCAACACCAATAGATTGGACTCTCCCTAGCGAATAGTAAAGATTATTTAAAGTAGTAAAATCATCTAAAGTAGTAAACATCAGTTAGAATGAAACGCATGGCATTATTCCCTCCACAACCAAGCAAACAAAACGATAACGCTAATACTGGCGTATTTAATCTTCCTCCACAACCACGTGCAGTTACACCTAACAATACAATGGTCAGCAATACAATAGCTAATCAAATTGTTGACTCTATAAATCAACCAGTATCTGCTGGTGTTTCTAATGAAGATATTAAACGAGCTCAACAGATCGCTGATATTCTTCGTTCTAGGTTTGCACAAACACTTGTTGGACAGGATTCTCTCAGAGAATCACTTATTTTAACTCTTGCTGCTGGAGGACATATTCTTATTGAGTCCGTTCCTGGATTGGCTAAAACCACAGCGGCTCAGACTCTTGCTACAGCAATGTCTGGAAGTTTCAAAAGAGTGCAATGCACTCCTGATTTAATGCCAGCAGATTTGGTTGGAACACAAGTTTTTGACTTCGCTTCTCAAAGATTCACAACACAAATTGGACCTATTCACGCTAACGTAATTCTTCTAGATGAAATTAATCGTTCTAACGCAAAAACACAATCCGCTATGCTTGAAGCAATGGCAGAAGGCGCCACAACTATTGGTGGAGAACGCATTAATCTTCCTCAGCCTTTTATGGTTATCGCTACACAAAACCCTATTGAAGAAGAAGGAACTTTTAATCTTCCAGAAGCACAAATGGATCGCTTTATGATTAAAGCAATTATGTCGTATCCTTCCTTCAACGAAGAAGTTAGTATGCTGAAGCTTTTAACCAATAGAGGTAGTGACGTTTTCAATCCAGAATCTTTAAATAATCAAAAGATTAGCCTTCAGGATGTCACTTTCTTAAGATCGGCAACTCGCAGAGTACATGTTTCGGAAGCAGTTATGAAGTATGCAGTAGATATTGTTGCAACTTCTAGAGGAGAAGGTAGTCACCCTCTTAAAACTATTTCTTCTCTAGTTAGAATGGGCGCAAGCCCTAGAGCTTCTATTGCTTTGATCCGCATTGGTCAAGCTCAAGCTTTGCTTTCTGGAAGAGATTACGTAATACCGGAAGACGTTAAAAAGTTTGCTCATGATGTTCTTAGACACAGGATTCTTCTTACTTTTGAAGCTTTAGCTGATTCTATTACAAGTGATCAGATTATTGACGCAATAGTGAAAACGGTTCCTGCACCATGATCTTTGTAAATACGTTTTTTACAAGAATATTCAAGTCTTTTACAAAATCTGATTTTGTGCTACAAGATACTAAAAGAAGCTTATTAGTTTCAAATTCTGCTAAAAAGATTAGGCGAAAGATTGAAGAATTAGATAATCGTCTGAATTTACCTGTAGCCAAAAAATCGTTGGGCATTTTTGAAGGAGAGCATCCGTCCAATCATAATTTTGGAAATGGTGATTTAGTTGACATTCACTCATGGCAGCCTGGTGATGAAGCTAGAATGATGAACTGGAAAGCTAGCGCTAGACTTGGTGAACCAATGGTTTCTTCTAGAGAAAGAAACTGTTCTTCTAAGACTTGGATTCTTGTAGATTCTAGCGCGAACATGAATGCTTCATGTTCTTATAATGGACTTAACGAGTATTTGTACGAGGCTGCTTCTAATTCAGCGTGTTTCTTTGCGTCTTTAAGTCTAAAACGTAATGATTCATTAAACTGCGTTTTATTTGACGGTAACGATATTATAAAGATTCCTTCATCTAGGAATCTTCCTGATTTTGAACGTAATCTGGATAAAAATATATACAAAACACGTAAAAAACTTAGAGATACAAATACGATCATAAATTTTGCTAATTCAATTAATCAATCACGCGGATTAATAGTAATTATTACGGATGAATATGCAATTTCGTCAAAACATTTTGATGATTTGCAAAAAATTTCAAGACTCCACTCACTGATAGTGGTAACAATATGTCCAATTAATCCATTTAATTCATATAAACTCACGCCAATAATTGACGGTACAACAATGCGAGAGATCCCAGCATTCTTAAAAGATGATTCTTGCGCTAAAGAAGTTAATACACATAGAGCTTTTGTCAATAACGCATTGCACGAAATTCTAAATAACACGGGATCGTCGCTTATACGCGGTTCTTCTAGTGAACAAATATTCCATTCTTCGACGAAATTTATATCGAAAGCTACATTACAGAGTATGTTTTCTGGCGCTAAAAGCAATAAAGATTTACGCTTGAGCTAGTGGGGTAAGTCGATGAGTATTCTTGATGTTAATAAAATTCTAAACGATGATTCAATGCTATTTACATTTATTGGCTTAAGTCTAATAATCGCATGCGCTGCTTTCGTAGTTCTATATGTTGCAATCTATAAAATAAACACTAAAGTGGATTCTAAGCAAAAAGTTAAAAATGCTGCTCATACAATGAATGCCAATAAGCAAGAATGGCGTAAAAAGATTGATTTAGTGGTAAGCCAATATCATGAAAATAAAATTGAGAAAGATCAGGCTTTTGCAAAATTAGCGCAAATAGCTAGACAATATGTTTCCATAATGAGTGGCGAAAACATTAAATCGCATACACTTGGAGAAATTAGTTCACTTAGAAAATCTTGGAAAAACACTCATGGAGCAGATCTTTTAAGACAAACAATCGCAGCATTATATCCTCCTGAATTTGCAGATAGCACATATAATAATCAAGCTAAAAATACAGATGTGGATCAAGGTGCAAGATGGGTTCTTATTCTGCTAGAAAGTTGGAAAACAAAGGAGAATAAAAGATGACATTCTCCACATTATCATTCTCAACATTATGTAACTACCAAATATATAACTGTTCAACACTAGTTTCATCTATTTTCTCTATGCGACTTAAATGGCCAGTAGTCCTATTTTTTGGTGTTTTAGCAAGCGTAATAATTCTTATAACTGTATTAGTGATTAGTGAGGTTAAACGACACAGCTTAAAGAATCATTCGTATAATTCACAAAACATTTTAGAATCAAGCTTTTTGAGAACATTTACTTTAGACGAGGATTTGCAAGGAAGTTTATGTGCTAGAAAATGGAGACTATGGAATATTCTTCGCAAATTCTCTTTTATAATGCTTATCCTAGCTCTTATATGCACTACAATTCTCAGCTCTAGACCTTCAAGAGTTTTAAATGCGAACGAACAATCAAGCTCTAGAGATATTGTTTTATGCTTAGACGTTTCTGGATCTACTCTGCCGTATGATCTGGAAGTTATTAACGCTTATTTGAAATTTGTTGAGCATTTTCAAGGCGAGCGCATTGGTTTGAGTATTTTTAATTCAACTTCTAGAACTGTTTTTCCTCTTACAGATGATTATTCACTTGTTAAAAAACAGTTGCAGTACGCTTCTAAGTTGTTGGATGGAGTTCAAACACAAGACAAAATCGACAATATGCAACAGCGCCAATATCAGCAGATTTCCACTTGGCTTGATGGCACGCAAAATCGAAAAGAAGCAACATCCTTAATTGGCGACGGTCTTGTTAGTTGCGCTGCAATGATTCCTGGAGTTGTATATGGTTCTTCTAGCAACTCCCAAAAACCTCATAATCGTCTTAATCGTAGTGCATCTATTGTTTTAGCTACAGATAATGTTGTTTCTGGAAAACCAGTTTATTCTCTTAAGCAAGCTTTAGATTTAACAAAGCGAGCTAATATTCAAGTCGATGGATTGTATTCTGGATCTACTCAAAGCGAAAATGAGAACACTACTAATCAGATGCGTGAACTTATTGAAAAAAATGGTGGCATTTTCTTAACTCAGCATAATTCTGATTCTGTTTTAGCTTTGGTACGTAAAATTGAACAGCAGCACACAATTATGCAAAAGGACTCTACACAGTCAGCTTTAAGCGACGATCCTAGTATTGCAACAATATTTGCGGTTATTTTTGTAACTCTCTGGCTTATTTCAGCGAGAAGGATAAAACGATGAAAATATCTTTTAGTTGGATTTCGCTAGTTGCTATTGCGATTCTTGGCATTTTAGCGTTATATGAAATTTTCCCAATTAATCGCAAAAACATTAGTTCGGACGAAACAATTTATATGAGGGTTCGAAGAGTGTTAATATGCGTTCTTCTAGCTATTTGTGCATTATGCCCTTGTGTTATGAAAAGCACTTTGCAACGCTCTCTTAATGCTACAAATGTTATATTTGTTTTAGATGTTACCGGCTCTATGAATGTTAATGATTCTAAGGATTTAAACAACAACACAACCACTAGGTTTAATTCTGCAAAACAAATAATAAAACAAATTACAAATAATTACATAAACGCAAGTTTTACTGCTATTAGATTTGGAGCGTCTTCTAGTGTTGATGTTCCACTTACGCCAGATTCTAATGCAATTGAAAATTGGGTTGATACTATCAACACTGAACCTGTTGGAGTTTCAAACGGAACTAGTTTGGATGCTCCACTAGATAAGACCCTTCTTGAAGCTAAGGCAATTCATGATGCTCATCCGCAAGACGTTACAGTTTTATATTTAATAAGCGATGGAGAAGAAACAACTTCTAGAAAGCGTAGAACATTCTCATCTCTACGCGGATACATGAATCATGCTTATGTTATTGGCGTAGGTTCTAAAAATGGCGGGAAAATCCCAAATACCACCACTAAGTTAAATGATTTAGATGATATAAATTCTACAGATTCTTCTACAAAACAATCTGGTAAATGGATTATTGACCCATCTACTGGAAAACCTGGAATATCTAAGATGGATCCGCAGAATCTTAAAAATATAGCTGATGAGATTAGTGGAAAATATGTTGACTCTAGCAAAAATCACTCTATTGGATTAGAAGCAAAAAATATTCTTTCTAAACAATGGAGACAGAACAATACTGTTAAGCCGAGACTTAGACCTGAGCCAATCGTTTGGCCTTTTGCTATTCTTGCAAGCATATTGATTCTTTGGGAATTATCATGCTGGATTACAAAATCAAGGAAGCTTATATGATTAGCAGAATCACACCTAAGTCACTCCTAAGATTTTCTCTTGTTACTTTATCTTCTATTGTTATAGCCTTATGCGCTATATCAGCTTATTTGTCTATTACTAATCTTAAAGCAGAATCAACGTATAATTCTGCCACAAAATCACTAATAAATAATATAAAAGCGTCAAAAAAAGTTGATGCAGATAGAGAAATATTGCTCGTATCTCAAAAACAGGTTGATGATCAATTTAGCGAAGCAAAATCGCCATACACTATTCTTTTACCTCATATAAAAAATAGTATTGAGCACAACGCACTAATATCTAAAAGACTTACTAGATTCTTACAAAAACAAATTGATAAAGATAAAAAGAATACTGATTCTAGTACACAATCCAACTATAATGACCGAAACCAAAAAAATAATTTGCAGGACAAATCTGGGAATTCTAGTTTAAGCGATTCTCAAAAAAAGAAGGTCGAAGACTTATTAAAACAAAACAATCAAAAAGATCAAGACCAGAATCAAATAAACCAATCCGAAAAAGATTACAGCAATAATGATTCAAATAGTAAGTCTGGAAAAACAAAGTCTTCTAAACAAGAAGATTCAAGTAACAAGCCGTGGTAAAGGTAATAAAAAAATATCTAATAGAATATAAACCCTTATATTTCAATATTTTGGAACCTTTAACCACATTAAAAGATTTTTCGTGACTATTTAAAAAACATTGTGTGTAATACTTTGTATGCATACATTTAATAATTATTACTGGCTGATAGCAAGAACAGAACAATGTTCTAACAGCGTGCTTGGCGAAGCACATTCAAATACTCTTAAAGATTGGCATGGAAAAGCCGCAAACGCGTTCAATGAAGAAATGTTTAATGTTGCCAAAAAAGCATGCGAAATTAGCTCTATTAACTCAAAAATCAACTTATGGAGGTGAATTTAATGCCTTGGAGAGTTAAATCAACAATAACAGGTGGGAAAACCATTAGCGTAGCTGATGCTAGCGAATACAAAACAAAATCCGCAAAATTACAAGAACTATCCAACGATTTCCACTCGTTAAGCACAAGCTGGATGCAAGCTGCGATGCAGATTGAAAGCCAAAAATCGTCTGTTTTCTATGAAAATAACAAAAATTTTAATGGTTATTTTAACGACGATTCTTTACAACCGCTATTGGATCCTGCAGAATGCAGAATAAAATCAAGCCAATGTGAATCGTTATCAAATAAACTTGATGAATTATCTTCTCTAATAATCAGAGCAAATAATCTATATGCTAACGCAGAATACAAAAATAGAGAAAACTTAGATAATCTTGTATCGATTGGTACAAGTATCTTCCCTATTACAGCAGTACCATTCTTTGCAAGCGTAGGATTTAGCATACTTTTAGATATGACTCAAAAAAGCGGTATGAAAAACTTTTCTAAATGGAGTCATGAAACTGCGCCAATTCAACAAGGCTTTATTAGAGGCTTTTCTAAGCATTTTCTAATAAACCCCGTAACAGGAATCCCTATTCGTCTTTTTTCTAGTATTCAAGAAAAGAACGATGGAAAACATTCAAAAGCACCAGTTTCCACTTTTGCAAGCGCATTAAGCTTGTTTAGCGCAAAAATCAACGATGCAAACCAAGGGAATAATCTTAAAGTAACAAAAATTAGATTACCTCACAGAGAATATTCGAAAATATTGCATTACAGAGGAAGCAATATTAGTCAAGCTCTTGCAAATCTAACAGATCTTTCAAATGGAAACCTTGGCGTAAAACCGCCTAAAATAAACGCAGATGGAGCAACAATAGCAATACAACGATTTAAGAAAAAAGACGGTAGCATATCTTGGCTTGTTACAATACCTGGAACAGATGGCAAACCAAAATCTCCTTTTGGATGGCCACAAAACGCAGAAGTTATGAGTAGTTCTAAAAACGTAAGACAAAATGCAGACAGCACAAGAATGGTTATAGAAGCCATGAGAAAAAGCGGAATTAAAGCAAAAGACTCAGTTATTCTTGTTGGACATTCACAAGGAGGAATTGTAGCTGCAAGCATAGCTAGCGATTACTCAAAACAATACAACATAAAACACGTCGTAACTGCTGGATCTCCAATAGCAAACCATCCAATACCAAATAAAACTTGGGTCACAAGCATAGAAATGGAAGACGAACTAGTTCCTACCTTAGATGGCGCATCTAATCCAAATAGAAATAATTGGGTTACAATACATGGAACTGCAAAGAAAAGCGCTACTGCCCACAATGGCACAATCGCCCCTAAAACAGCTCATAATGCAATATCCAATTCACTTGTTGTAAATGGAATAAAATCGCAAAACAAAAATAAAGAAAATAGTAAGAAAAACAATAAACAATACAGAACTAAAAGTTATAAGAATGAAAAACTTTTTGAAAAAGATGGAATCTTAGTAAAAAATGTACCAGAAGAAGGAACGCTCACACATGATTTGAATTATCATAAAGCAGCTTATGAAGACTCTCATCAACTTGGATCTAAAGAGATACGAATGCAAGAAGAGCATTTTAGAAAAACACTAGGTGACGAATTAGAAGAAACAACACTATGGCAAGGAATTATGAGCCATTAACTATGCGCCATTAACTAATAACCGCTCAAAACACCTAGTAGTTTCATGCCATGCTGTAACCTTTAAAGTATGAAGCTTACTGATATTTGCCCTGCTATTGCTTTGACTCCGCTAGACGGAAGATACCACAATCAAACTGTTGATCTTGTAGAATTTCTAAGCGAACCAGCCTTAAACCGCGAGCGCATGCGCGTAGAGGTTGAATGGATGATCCTTTTAGCAAACGGATACAAGGGAAACGGATTCAAAACCATTGTAGACGGCGTAAATCCTTTAACAGATGAAGAATGCGATTATTTGCGTGCAATTCCAGAAAATTTTGGAGCAGAAGGAATAAAACGCCATGCAGCTCACGAAGCTATAACACATCACGACGTTAAAGCTGTTGAATACTACATTGACGACGAGTTAGACAAAGCAGAGCAAGTATTAGGGCATAAAACCCAGCTTAGCAATCTTAAAACATTAGTTCATTTTGCATGCACGAGTGAAGATATAAATAATCTTTCTATAGCGAGGTGCGTAAAAAATGCGGTTGAAAACGTATACACGCCAAATTTGAAAGCTATTGTTGATTACTTAACTCAAAAAGCACAAGAGTATAGAGATATGCCAATGCTATCGCTCACTCACGGTCAGCCTGCCACTCCTACAACTTTAGGTAAAGAGCTTGCAGTGTTTGTTTACAGGCTAAATCGCCAGCTAAAACACCTTAGCTGCCAAGAATATCTTGGAAAAATAAACGGTGCTACCGGAACTTTTGGCGCTCACCTTGCAGCTTTCCCTAATGTCGATTGGCTTAGCGTTTCTAAAGAATTTGTAGAAAATAGAATGGGTCTTTGCTTCAATCCTCTTACAACGCAAATCGAAAGCCACGATTGGCAAGCAGAGCTTTATAGCACAGTAAGTCACATTAATCATATTCTTCACAATCTTGCTGTAGACGTGTGGATGTACATTTCTCGCGGAGTTTTTGTACAAGTTCCAGTTAAAGGAGCTACAGGATCTTCCACAATGCCTCACAAAGTGAATCCTATTCGATTCGAAAACGCGGAAGCAAATCTTGAGATTTCTTGCGCACTTTTCGACACTCTTTGCGCAACTCTTACCGAGAGCCGTTGGCAGCGAGACTTAACAGATTCAACTACTCAACGAAACGTTGGTTCCGCATTCGGCTATGCTCTTCTTGCTTTAAACAATCTTCTTGGCGGCTTAAAGTCGATTCATCCAAACACGCAAATGATGAGCGAAGAGCTTAACAGCAATTGGGAAGTTCTTGGAGAACCAATCCAAACTGCTATGAGAGCTCAAGAAATTGCTGGCGTAGAAGGAATGGAACGCCCATATGAGCAAGTTAAAGAATTAATGCGCGGTCATAGTATTTCTAGACAAGATGTTGAAGAGTTTATATCTTCTAGAAACTTTGATACAGAAACAGCAAATAGGTTGAAAGCTCTTACACCAGAATCTTATACTGGTATTGCATCTAGGCTGGTTGATTTTATTCGATAATTTTATTCAATAAATAAACGGTGTGGTTATGCAATCGCAAGTAGAAGAAAATTTGGTTATTAATGACACGAAGCCTAAATTAGTTCGTAACTGGGCTGACTTGATTTACGCGATTATATCTATTGCACTAGGAACTGCGGTTGTACTGTTTACAATGTGTTTTTCTGGCACAACCGCAGGCGTAGAGCACGATGCAAAAAATGCTGGAAAAATTATTGTGTGGATTGTAACTGGATTACCATCTTCTCTTTTCCAGCAAGCAATTACAATCGCCATAGTAGCTAGCGTAGTAATTTCTATGATTAACGCAAGACGTTGGATTGACACAACGATATCTACACTAACCTTGCTATTAACATATCCTCTCGTATGGTATATTTCTTATCTTCTCACTGCTTTAAATAATGCTCCACTATTTACATCATTTAACTCAATTTCCAGCAGTCACGGTACTGAATTATTGCCAGACATATACGCGGTAATAGTTGCTTTTTTAACCGTTAGTGGACCTAGACGAGATAGTAAAGTCGTAAGAATATCTTGGCAAGCATTAATAATTGCTTCACCTATACTAATAGTCACATCATGGCATTCACTAACAGGTGTTTTAACATCTTGGTGTATTGGTCGTGCTATAGGTACAATAATCAGATTTATTAAAGGCACTCGCAGCAAAGGTGCTTGGGGAAAAGATATAGTTGACGCATTAGAAAATATTGGAATTACTCATCTTGTTCAATTAAACAGACGTACACTAACTACAGACCATACTGGTGTTCTGAAATCTAACCTTGATGACGATCTGATTGAAAATTCAAGGCTATACGATGCGATTGATATTCATGGAACAAGATACGTGATTTCGGTTCTAGATAATCAGGTTCACTTGCCAGGATATCTAAATCAGCTATGGCAATGGATTAAGCTAATAGATATACCCGTCAGACGAGATCGTTCTGCAAGACACTCCATACATCATCATCTTTCAATGCTTCTTGTTCTTAGGAGCTTGCACTTAGCTACAGCAAACGTTTATGGAGTAACAGATTGTGGAAAATCTTCAATAATGGTATTCCATACCGATAATGTACTTGTACCATGCAATTTAAACACACTTACAATTAAAGATGCGGAAAGACTTATGCGCTACCTCGATATTGCAAACAATCGAGGAATAACACATAGAAGAATAAGCCCAGAAACACTTGCAAGGCTAGAAGATGGAACTCCAGTTATTGCAGGATGGCAAAATGGCGATGTGGCTAGCGACGACACCAATGTTGCTTTAGACAAAGTACAACTTTTATCAATAATCGCAACATGCATTGATACAAGTAGCGCTATAGAAGCTGCTATGAATACTTGGGGCGCAGATAAACTAGCTCAAATAATGCCTTTTATGCAAAAAGCTGCTATTCCTTCATCAACTAGAGCATTAACGTCTTGGAATAAGAAATTGTTTGAAGAACTTAAAACTAAGCTAGGTGAAAAGGTATGTGAGCACACAGATGACGAAGATTATGATACAGTGCGATTAGCCCGTTTTAATATTAGATTCTTCGTTACGCTAATTCTTATTGTTGCAGCTCTGGCTGCTATTGCAACACAGTGGCATCCTCAAGAAATTGTATCTGCTCTTAAACGCGCGGATACATTAATGGTTCTATTATGCTTTGCGTTCAGCTTGCTAGCTTGGGTAGGTTCTGCGATTACAGTTGGATCTTTTATGGACGATTCGCGCCCTTCTGCTGGCGTTCTGTTTACATCACAAGCTGCTTCTGGGTTTACAGCTGTTTCCATGCCAGCTGGCGTAGGACCAGCCTTTGTGAACATGCAAATTATAAAAAAGAATGGGTATTCGGCTGCTCAAGCCACAGCCATTACAAGTGCAGTTTGGCTTTTACAAGCACTTGTTACAGCTTTAGTTATGTTCTGCGTAGGCATTTTTACTGGTAAAAATGTGCTTTCTGGAATGATTCCTACACACATGCTCATAACAGTAATAGGAATAGTAACGCTAATCATATGCACTTTTATGATTATTACACCTATTCGAAAATTTATACGTAAAAGATATCTTCCTATTCTTTCAGATTATGGTAAACAGATTAAAGAGCTAATAAGTAGCCCTAAACAGCTCATTAAAGGCACTGTAGGCGGTCTTATTCTTGTTTTTGCAACAGGACTGGGATATTGGGTAGCTCTTCTTGCTTTCGGCTACTATGCAAACCCTTGGGAAACAGTGCTACTGTTCCTAGTTGCCAATACTGCTGGTTCCGCTGTTCCTACACCAGGTGGATTGGGAGCTGTTGAAGCTTCACTTACTTTTGCTTTTACCTCAGTTGGAATTCATCCAACTATCGCATTATCTGCTACCCTACTTTACAGACTCATGTTCTACTGGCTAAGAATACCAATAGGCGCTTTTGCTATGAAAAGTCTTAGTAACCGCGGATTAGTTTAGACCATGTAACATATGCTTAAAAAGCTAGACAGCTTAGTATGGTCTACTTAAAATCTTGAAAACAAACTCTCTTATTTATATAAGATTATTTAGTTGATAATAGTATAAATAATCCTATATAAGGCATTTCTACGATTTTAAAGTATTTTATCAAGCAAAAAATCTAAAAAATCGTAAAAAAATCTCGGAAAAACGGCGAAAAACCGCGCATTTGTAGGGAAAATGTATTAATATCTATGAGTGAAAGTGGTCTTTGGAAGAGAAGGCCCCTAACACAAAGGATGCTTGTATGGCATACAACAAGTCTGATCTCGTTTCGAAGATCGCTCAGAAGTCCAACCTTACCAAGGCACAGGCCGAGGCCGCTGTCAACGCATTCCAGGATGTGTTCGTTGAGGCTTTGCAGTCTGGTGAAGGCTTGAAGCTCACTGGTCTGTTCTCCGCTGAGCGTGTGAAGCGCGCTGAGCGCACTGGCCGCAACCCACGCACTGGCGAAACCATTAAGATTCCTGCATCTTACGGTGTTAGAATCTCCGCTGGTTCTTTGCTCAAGAAGGCAGTTACTGAGTAGGTTTAAACGATAAGCGTAAGACTTACAAGCAAACGAGGAACGCTCCCAATGTTGGATTTGTTCCTCGTTTTTTTATACCTAATATGATTTAGTATGCGTTAAACGGAAAACAGAATAAAAAAAACGCGGTGAAAATCACCGCGCCACCTGTGCGCCAGACAGGATTCGAACCTGCAACCTTCTGATCCGTAGTCAGATGCTCTAATCCGTTGGGCTACTGGCGCATGTTTCCGAAGCCTTAGGAAATCGTTCCCTTGTTTTCGGCAACTTGACTAATATACAACCATATTCACAAAAACACAACCCTTGGCGTGTCGCCAAGGGTTGCAGCTAAAACATAAAAATCTAAAAAGTAAAAACTACTTAAGACCTATGTTCAAGAACTTCATCTACCATACCGTATTCTTTAGCCTGAGGAGCCGTAAGAATCGTATCCACCTCAATATCTTTACGAATACGCTCAATATCCTGACCAGTATGCTTTGCAAGAGTGGATTCCAACCATTCACGCAAACGCAACATTTCCTTAGCCTGAAGCTCTATCTCAGTAGCCTTACCAAAATCCTGACCCATAGCAGGCTGATGAATAAGAACACGAGCATTTGGCAGAATCATACGCTTACCAGCAGCACCAGCTGCAAGCAAAATCGCAGCAGCCGAAGCAGCTTGCCCCAAACACACCGTCTGAACATCTGGCTTAATATACTGCATAGTGTCGTAAATTGCCGTCATAGCCGTCATAGAACCGCCTGGAGAGTTAATGTACATCATTACATCCCTGTTTGGATCCATGCTTTCTAGAACCAAGAGCTGAGCCATAATGTCATCAGCAGAAGTGTCATCAACTTGTACACCCATGAAAATAATACGATCTTCAAAAAGCTTAGTGTAAGGATCTTGAGTTTTCATACCATAAGGAGTCTGCTCGCCAAATTGAGGCAAAACATAACGATTCGTAAACACACCACTGGTCTGACCAAATCCACCCAAACGCTGGGCGCGTGCAACAAACTTTGCTTCTTCACTTGCCATATAAAATCACTCCTCCCCACGCATAGAAGCTGGAGTGGTGACAATCTTATCCACGAAACCATACTCCAAAGCCTGCTGCGCAGTAAACCAATGATCATACTCATTGTCACGGTAAATTTCTTCAACTGTATGGCCAGTCTGCTGTGCAGTAAGCTCAGAAAGGGTTTTCTTCATATCCATAATTAACTCAGCATTAATACGCACGTCAGTTGCAGTACCACCAACACCGCCAGAAGGCTGATGCATAAGAACACGTGCATGAGATGTAATAAAACGCTTACCAGGAGTACCAGAACTCAGTAAGAACTGACCCATAGAAGCAGCCATTCCCACAGCAATAGTAGCCACATCTGGCTCAATAAGCTGCATAGTATCATAAATCGCCATTCCTGCCGTAATAGACCCTCCAGGCGAATTTATATAAAGCCAAATATCTTTTTTAGGATCTTGCGCAGCTAGCATAAGCATCTGTGCACAGATGATATTAGCATTTTCATCCTTGACTTCAGAACCAAGCCAAATAATACGATCCTTTAAAAGTTGATTAAAAATCGAATCCATTGGATTTTGTGGCTCCCCTTCTTGCATAACGGGAGAAGCCGTAAACAGCTCAGTCACCTTATCTCCTTACAAACATTTTGAATATATCTAGACTATCGTGTGCGCGTGACCGCAAAAAATGCGAAATAAATCGCTCAACACAATTAGCTACGCAATTGGACACAATTGCAGCAAATAGCATAAGAAAAAGTAATGCAAACGGCGCATTTACTAATTCAGCAACTAAAAGCCACGCCATAATCGGAGCTTTTCTAGAAGACGCAAGTAAAGAAACAGCGCCAATAATAGATACAGAAATTGCAGAAACTTGCGAAATCTCAAAAACTTGCAAAATACCAAACGTTGAAAAAATAGCGTATAAAATCACACCAAAGCAAGCACCCGTTGAAATACTCGGCTGCAGCACACCTCCAGAAGCACCGTAGCGCAAAACAAGCACAGTCATAAGCATTTTAATTAGCGCAAGAAGCAACAAAATAGTCACAATATGCGAACTTTCTGCCAAATACGGAAAACTAGCTACAGAAAAAGCAAGCTGAGAAAGCGACCTACCATTCCCCATAATATGCGGAAACCAACAAGCCGCAACACCAATAACTAAGCCAGCTACAGGCATAAAACACAGCATTTGTACGCCACGCAAAGCATGAGTTCTACACCAAATAATACCAAAACGAAAAACGTAACCAACTAAGCCGCACACTGCACCAACAACAACAGTTAAAACGCAAATTTGCCAAGAAATCACGCAAGAAAATTGCGAAATATTGTAGTATCTAGAATGATGCAATAAAAATTCAACAACAAACGCAGCAACATAATTCATAACAAGAGCAAAAGGCAAGCAATGCAAACGCTCCGAGCGCGCAATATTTTTAGCTGCATTATCTATTAGCGAGCCATTTTCGCGATTTAGCCACGCATAAAAACCAAAACCTTGAGTTTTACTAAGCAAACCTAAAGAAAGCACGGTGCCAGCTAAAGGCGCATGGTACACTGCAGCCAAGCCAGCGCCTGCAGCAGACGCAACTAGTATACGCTGAGTCTTAACAGACATATGAAAAATACTGCTGCAACGCTGAGCAATCATTGCAGCTAATTCTCTAGGAGCTACTTCCCTGCCGATTGAAATTCCAGAGCCAACAATGCCGATTTGCAATAAAACATGTGCAATAGTAGAAAAAATTGGCATTCTACTGCCACTAACGGCTTGTGGAATAGTAACGATTCGAGGAGGATTTTCTCTTTTTCGCAAAAAATACCAAGCTAGTGCAGCAACAGTCATCGCAATTGTGCAAGACAACACGTAGCGATACCAAGGAAGAGCTGAAAATACAGTGTTTTTAGCAGATTCAATTGAGCCAAAGGCAATATATTGTACTGCATAAAGAATAAACGTAAGAATTGTTGCACCTAAGCCTATAAGAATGCCAAGAACAATAGAAGCTGCAACAAAACGCACTACTCGAATTGCAAAACTAAATAATTTGCAAGATTTGCCGAATTTGCCAAATCTGCAACAAGCTTCATGCTTAGTTTTAGCACTATTATCCATAACGTCTCGCAATTCTTAAGATTTTCCTATAATAATCGTAATTATTTAATTAGATATAAGTAAGACCCAGCAGAGTTACACCCCACTAGGTCTTAAATAACAAGATTATTAGAAGATTCTAATTTAGAAGACTCTAACTACTTTTCAGAGGTAAGCTCATCAGCTACTGCAGCAGCAGCGGAAGCAGCTTTAACGCTTTCATCTTCTGGCTCTTCATCTTCCGACAAGAAAGCACTCAAATCAAGAGCTTCTCCGCCAGCAACGAACTTTACAGCACGCATACCAGCAAGCAAGCCCTTAGAACGAGCAACTTCCTGAACAGCGGAACCAAGCTGACCATTGCGAACAATAGCGTTAATAAACTGGCTTGGATCCATACCATACTGCTGAGCAACAGAAACCAAGAAGTTGGTAACATCTGCTTGAGAAACAGAAACATCGAGGCTTTCTGCCAAAGCGTCGAGAACCATTTGGTCACGAAGCTCCTTTTCTGCAGCTTTCTCAGCTTCTTCCTTCTGCTCTTTAGTAGCCTTTTCAGGATCTGGAGTCATACCCTTAAGATGTTCAGCAACAGCCTTTTCTTTAACACCCTTTGGTACAGGAATCTCAACCTCTTCCTGAAGCTTAGCAATAAAGGCATCTCGAGCCATAGTAGCCTGACGACCCTCATTTGCCTGCTCGCAAGACTTACGAACATCAGCTTTAAGCTCTTCAAAAGTATCAAACTCAGAAGCTTCCTGAGCGAAGTCATCATTAAGCTCTGGCAATTCCTGAGTCTTAACAGAGTTAACCTTCACCTTAACCTGAGCTTTTTTACCCTGGTTCTTTCCAGCCTCAAGAGTGCCTTCAAAAGTGGTCTCTTCGCCAGCGGAAAGACCTTCCAAAGCCTCATCCAAACCATCAAGCATGGTGTTGGAACCAAGCTCATAGCTAACGCCATTCTGAGAATCAGCAACCTCATCGTCGATTCGAGCTTCCAAATCAATGTTAGCAAAATCACCCTTCTTAGCTGGGCGATCAACACCAACAAGAGTACCGAAGCGCTGACGCAAAGCCTCAAGACGAGCATTAACATCATCGTCTGTAACTTCTGGCTTTTCTACTTCGATTTCTACACCCTTAAACTTGTTAAGCTTGAACTCTGGGCGACGCTCAACAGTTGCAACAAACTTAAGCTTAAGTTCGTCTTTAGCAGATTCTGGGACTTCCTGAACATCAAATTCTGGCTGATCCATTGGGCGAATCTTCTTTTCTTCCAAAGCCTTAGAATAAAGCTCTGGAACAGCAGAATTTACAGCTTCACCGGCAACAGCTCCGAAGCCAACTCGCTGATCTACAATCTTGCCTGGCACGTGTCCCTTACGGAAACCTGGCACATTGATTTGCTTTGCGATCTCTTTACGAGCCTGATCCATAAATGGCTCAAAATCTTCGAGATCTGCGGTAATGGTGAGCTTAACCTTAGTTGGCTCAAGATTCCTGACGCTGATTTTCACGCTTCATGCTCCTGAAATTACGTTTTCTAGCTTCTGCCATATGGCACAACCGTTACATAATAGCGCGAGTTACGGACTCAGCAATTAAATCACTTTGCCACATTCTTGCGCCTTGCTCATCTAAGAACTCTTTAACATTAATATGCTCAACATCATCCTGCCAGCAAAGATTACGTATGATTTGCGGCTTAATAATAACTTCCGAAGGAGTGTGAGTATCTTCCGCAATCTTAATTAAAGATTGCTTTACATTTTGTAAGCGCTCATATCTTTTGGGATGATGATCACGCCAATACTTCATAGATCGTGGAGCTGCTTGCGATTCTTGTGCGTCGCTAGAATCAACAGAATCGCCAGCATCCGCAGAATCGCCAGAATCTACAGAATCTTCAGAATCGTTGTAATTGCCATATTTACTACTTGAATCATCAAGCTTAGAAACAATAGCAACTTCTCCACTTTTAGCGCGGCTAATCGCGTCTTCTATAACAGCTTTCCACACATTTGGCTTGATTTTGCGCTGAATCGGAGCATAGCGTTCAAACATCTTGTCTTGCTCGCTGCCCGTGTGAATCCTAACGCGTTCGTTAAGAATGCGAATTGAGCGAAACTCCCTAGAATTACTTGGTTTTCGCTTTCCTGCTTCAATAATCGCAGCATCCGAAAGCAATAGAGTTGGCGCAATATCGTATTGACGAGCAAGCTCATCTCGTTTTTGCCAAAGCTCTTTTGCAATCATTAAGCCGATTTTATCGTGCATAAGAACGCTTATATGAGATATTCTAAGCCAAGGATTTGGGTGAGGAGCCTTCTTTTGCGCACCTTTACTTAATAAGTGTGCAAACTCTTGATTTGCCCATAAAAGCTTGCCTTGCTTTTTTAACTCGCCGCTCATTACTTCTTCTAATTCGATTAGCAATTCAACGTCTAAAGCAGCGTAATTTCGCCAATCTCTAGGAAGAGGTCTATATGACCAATCCGCTGCAGAATGTTCTTTTGCAAGAGTCAACCCCAAATAATATTCAGTTACAGAGCTTAATCCAAATCGCTTTCTACCAAGCAATTTAGCTGCGATTTCTGTATCAAATAAAGCACGCGGACGCAAACCAATATCGAAAAATCCTGGCAAATCTTGCATAGAATCGTGAATAATCCAAGGCGCATCCCCTACTGCCTCATTAAATTCATGCCAATCAACGCCAAGTTTTCCTAAAGCTATTGGGTCCAGCAATCCAATTCCTGCACCTTTGCGTTTGAACTGAATCAGCCAATCTTCGTGACCATATCTAAAACCAGATGCGCGCTCTGCGTCTGCAGCCAAAGACCCCGACCCTGATGCTAACAAATTACAATATTCTTTATATGCTTCAAGCGTATCAATGACTTCTGGAACTCCTTCTCTAGGCTCTTTTAAGAGCTTTGGTTCCTTATTCAAGAACGCCTCCCGATTACACGCTTTAGCCAAATTCTTACGCTTTTTGCATCTTACGCAGCATTTTATTTTGTATCTGCTTGAATATTATTTTGCAAAACATTGCGCAAGATATATTTAAGCCGTGTTATAGATTATGCATCTTTTAACACGGCTTCAACTTTCGCACACAACTACGACTATTCAAAAATAAAAATCAAATAAATAATCAATCTGTTTTATTGTTTGATCTTATTGAGTTATGCTCTTAACAAGTTTAGTTTTAAGGAATCTAGTAAGAGTAAACGCAACCGCCGAAACCAAAATCGTTGGGATAACGTAGATGGTATGTAAACCTAAATCTTTTATTGGAAAAGTGGCAAGTTCTGTAGCAATAGTTATAGCAATAGATATTATCGGCACTTCGATAAGAAGTTTCTTATCGAAAGCTGCAACGATATTTATCGGCAACAAAATTATCGGCAAAACAATTAAAATAATAAGCGCTGTACCAAAGCCAAACTGATCGTTACACCGTGCAAAAATAGCTAACGCTAATGCAAAAGCTAATGCAATCCAACAACCTATTCTGCGCTTCATTGCGTATCCTTTCTCTAAAAAAGGTTATTTGTATAATTATACAAAATCCTTTAAAAAAAAAACAATACAATACGCAAAATTTTCCTAAATTACAATTACAACTTTGGTGCAATCTAAACGCAGTCTAGTACACAACAAAACCGTGGTCTTTGAACTGGTTTACAACTCGCTCTTTAAGCGCCCTAGAAGGTCCTTTTTGATTCTCAAGAGGGTACGGAATCCTAAGCTCATGCCACTTTGGGCGGCCCAGCTGATGGAATCCAAGCACGTCAATATGCTCAACAGCATCACCAAACGAATCGCAAATCTCGGCAACTTTTTCAACGTTTTCTTCACTATCTGTAAGACCTGGAACTAGCACAAAACGCACCCAAATCTTCTTACCAGCCTTCGCCAAGCGCTGACCAAAGTCAATAGTTGGCTGAAGCAAGCCGCCAGTTACTTTTTTATACGTTTCTTCAATACCAGATTTAACGTCTAGCAAGCAAAGATCAATATCGTCAATCATTTCGTCCGTATAATTGCGATTCAAAAAGCCAGAAGTATCTAAGCAAGTATGCACGCCCATCTCTTTTGCTGCACGAAAGACTCTAGATACAAAAGCTGGTTGCATCATGGATTCGCCGCCAGAAAACGTGATTCCGCCGCCTGTTGCCTTAAAAAGACTTTGATAACGGTCAACTTTTTTAATCATTGCATCTAAGTAGACTGGCTTGCCGTCGCGCATTTTCCAAGTATCAGGATTTTGGCAATATTGGCAGCGAAGTGGGCAGCCACTCATAAACACTGTCATGCGAGTGCCAGGGCCATCAACAGAAGTGTTAATATCCCACGAATGTACGAACCCAATATCGCCAGTTTTAAGAGCAACTAAGCGGTCTTTTCTGTCTAATCCAATTGGAGATTCAAAACCAGAAAGACCACCCATTAAAGTTTGTCGGGCATACTCTTTTGACTCCTTTAACATGTGCTGAGTCGTGGTACGAAATGCTGTGTTTTCAACCATCTATATGCCCTCCTATAACCGTCTTTGGTTTAATTTATTCGATTTTAAAAACTACGTTTATTTTAAAAGCCGCCAGGAGCAAAACCTGCTCACTCCCGGCGGCACCTCATAAATCAATCAGACTCAGTCAGTAACCGAACCCTGGTGGAATGTACGAGAAATAACGTCGAGCTGCTGCTCCTTAGTGAGCTTTACGAAGTTCACTGCGTAGCCAGAAACTCGAACCGTAAGGTGTGGATACTTTTCTGGGTGCTCAACAGCGTCTTCAAGCTGTTCCTTGCGCAAAACGTTGATGTTTGCGTGGTACAAGCCGTGACCGTTGCCAGCGTCCAAAATACCAACCAAATTCGTTATACGCTCGTCTTCATCTCTTCCCAAACCATCTGGAGTAATGGTGTTGGTCAAAGAAATACCATCGAGAGCATCGTCATAGTCAATCTTGCCAACGGAGAACATGGATGGAAGCATACCGTGAGAATCCATACCATTTTCTGGGTTTGCACCTGGTGCGTAAGGAGTACCCTTCTTGTGTCCAGATGGGAAGGAACCAGTGTTCTTGCCGTACTCAACGTTAGAAGTAATAGTCAAGATGGACTGAGTTGGAACAGCATTACGGTACACAGGCAAACGCTTTACCTGACCCATAACAGTGCTTACAACCCACTTTGCCAAGTCATCAGCACGATCGTCATCGTTACCATAGATTGGGAACTCGCCAACCGTCTTGTAGCCAACGATTAAGTCGTCGTCTGCGCCTTCGATGTACTCGTACTCATGACCTTCAGTGGTCTTAGCATCCTTGTTGTAGATTGGGTAAACCTTCGCGTACTTCAAAGCAGCCAAGGAATCTGCAGCAATAGACAAGCCAGACATACCGCAGCCGAGTGTACGATAGACTTCCCTATCGTGCAAAGCCATCTCAATGGACTCGTACGCGTACTTATCATGCATGTAGTGGATGATGTTCAAAGCCTCAATGTAGGTTTCGGAAAGCCATTCCAAAGCCTTCTCGTAATTGGCCTTAACCTTCTCGTAGTCAAGAGTTCCATCAGCTTCTGGCTTGATTGGGTCAATAACACCCTTATCAATAACCTGCATGCCAGTCATTTCATCGCGGCCACCGTTGATAGCGTAGAGCAAAGCCTTTGCGGAGTTAACACGAGCAGCGAAGAACTGCATTTGCTTACCAACGCGCATTGGGGAAACGCAGCAAGCAATAGCAGCGTCATCGCCCCAGTGCTCACGAATATCTTTATCGGACTCGTACTGAATTGCAGAAGTATCGATAGAGATTTGTGCGCAGAAACGCTTGTAGGCTTCTGGAAGCTTTGGATCCCAGAAAATAGTGATGTTTGGTTCAGGACCTGGCCCAAGATGCTCAAGAGTCAAAGTGTTGAGCAAACGGAACGAAGTCTTAGTAACAAAGGTGCGACCATCATCGCTGAAGCCAGCATCGGACCAAGTTGCCCAGTATGGATCTCCAGAGAAGATTGCGTCGTAATCCTTAGTACGCAAGAAGCGCACAATACGAAGCTTCATAACCAAAGCATCAATGATTTCCTGAGCATCGGTTTCGTTGATTAAGCCAGCCTTCAAATCACGCTCAAAGTAGCAATCGAAGAATGCGGAAACACGGCCGAAGCTCATTGCAGCGCCATCCTGGCTCTTAACAGAAGCAAGATAGCCCATGTAAGTCCACTGAACAGCTTCCTTAGCGGTTTGAGCTGGGCGGCTCAAATCCAAGCCGTACTCGTTACCCAAGTTAATAAGCTGCTTCAAAGCCTTGATTTGTTCATCATGCTCTTCGCGGAAGCGAATCCAATGCTCAATCTCGGTCTCAGTAAAGTCGTTGCGGTATGGAATCGAATCCTTATCGCGCTTCTTGAACTCAATAAGCATGTTTACGCCGTAAAGAGCCACACGACGATAATCACCGATAATACGACCACGGCCATAAGCATCTGGCAAACCAGTCAAAATCTTGTTGTGACGAGCAATCTTAATATTCTTGGTGTAAACACCAAACACGCCATCGTTATGAGTCTTGCGATAAACGGTGAAAATCTTCTTAATTTCTGGATCTACTTCCTTGCCAGCTTCCTTAATGGCCTGCTCAACCATTCGCCAACCACCATTTGGCATCATAGCACGCTTGCAAGGTTCGTCAGTTTGCAAACCAACGATTACGTTATCTACTTCTGGGCTTTCAATGTAGCCTGCTGGCATTGCGTCGATACCTGCTGGAATATGGGTTTCAACGTCGTATACACGGCGCTCGCGCTCAACTGCCAAGTAGTTGTCGTCGAGGTACTTCCACATATGCTTCGTTTTTTCGGTAGCGTCTGCCAAGAACGTCTCATCACCCTCGTATGGGGTGTAATTCTTTAGGATAAAGTCACGAACGTCAATATCTTTTTCCCAATTGCCGCTTGTAAAACCATCCCACGCTTTTGCACGAAGATCCTCTTCGCTGAGAACGGATGCATCCACTGATGCCATATTTGACTCCTTTCGTATCCACGACGCTTCTTCACGTCGCCTTCTCTACTATGTTAGAGCAACGTTCAAACAGTACACGTCGATTTTTGGCATTTTTAACGTGAGTTACCTCACATTTTACTGTTTTTTAGCTTATTTTTAGTAAAATACGCTAGTTTGAATACTCAAACTAGCGTATATGCAATATGTAGTTAATCAACGGATGCTTGCGACTTTTCCCAAGACGTATCCAAGATTTCGTCTACTCTCTAAACGCGGTTGTTACTGGAATTCGCCTATCTCTTCCAAACGCAATCGCACTAACTTTTGGACCTAACGGATACTGCCTACGCTTCCATTCTGCGCGGTCTACAAGCCTAATAACTGTATCAACTGTGCGCTCATCAAAACCGTCTGCAAGCAAATCTGCGCGACCGTGAGCAAGTTCAATATGAGCTTCCAACACTTTATCTAGCAAATCGTATTCTGGCAAAGAATCAGAATCCTTTTGCCCTGGTCTTAGCTCTGCGCTTGGAGGCTTAATAATCGAGTTTACAGGTATAAGAATTCCATCTTTTGGAGCCTTTTCTTTAGGATTATTGTCTTTAGGAAAATCTTCACTTCCTGCAATAGGCAACATTCCAAGACCTACGCCATTTTTAGCAGCACGATTTCGCCATTTAGAAAGCGCCCAAACACGAGTCTTAAACAAATCTTTAATAGGAGCATACCCTCCTACCGCATCTCCATAAATCGTAGAATAACCGCATGCAAGCTCCGACTTATTGCCAGTAGCTAAAGCCAGCAAACCTTTTGAATTAGAGTACGCCATAACAATCACACCTCTAACTCGTGCTTGCAAATTTTCTGCAGCAATGCCTTGCAAATCAAGCTGATTTTGGAACGACTTAAAAAGTGGCTCAATAGGCTGAACATCGTAATGCGCTCCAAGTCGCTGCGCTAAATCGCAAGCATCGTCTTTAGAACCAAGCGAAGAATACATGCTTGGCATTGAAATTCCCCAAACGTTTTGCCCACCGCAAGCATCTGCTGCCATAGTTGCAACTAGCGCAGAGTCGATTCCGCCAGAAAGTCCTAAGCAAACCCCCTTAAAGCCGTTTTTACGCATATAATCTCTAAGTCCCAATACACATGCACAATAAACTTCTTCGTCTGGGTCTAATTTTTGAGCAATTGTTGAGCACTTTTGTGCATCTAAATCTGTATCAAAATCAACAAAACTTAAGTCTTGATCAAACATTTTAGAACGCTCGATCAAAGACCCGTCTGCGTTTACTACAAAACTGCCGCCATCAAAAACAAGATCATCTTGAGCACCAACTTGATTTACGTAAACAAGAGGAGCATTAACCTCTTTTGCACGCTTTTGCGCAAGCTTTAAGCGGATATCCGTTTTGCCTTCTTCGTACGGAGAACCGTTGATTGTTACTAAAACATCAATCCCCTCTTTAGAAAGACGCGCAACCGGGCCGCCATCTTGCCAAATATCTTCGCAAATAGCAAATCCTAATTTTGTGCCTTTAACGTTTAGAATTCCGCAATCATTTCCAGAAGAAAAAATTCTAAATTCGTCAAAAACGCCATAATTTGGCAAGAAATGCTTGTCATAAACAAACTCCACTTTTCCGTCATGAATAACAAGCAAGCGATTTCTTGGCTTACCTAACTCATCGTCTACACCGACTGTTCCAACTACAACGTATAAGTCACCTAATCTGCTATCTTTCAAGCTTTCAGCAAGACTATAGGCAGCTTCGTTAGCTGCTTTTCTAAATGTCGCACGCAAAGCAAGGTCTTCGATTGGATACCCTGTTAGTGTCATTTCTGGAAACACAACAATATCGGCGTTACCACTACTTGCATCTTTGCAAAATCGCAATATTTCATCCGTATTTTTGCTTATGTTTCCAACGCAAGTGTCAATTTGAGCTAAAGCTAAACGCAAAGAAGTCATGTTTTTATTATAAGCCATGTTACATAAGGCGCATTGCATAAGTCATATTGCAATAAAAGCGTCCACTAAACAGAGAAATCGCAAAACGCCAATCATAAAAAAATCACGAAAAACAAAAAATCAATAGCAAATATAAAAAATTAATTGTCACCTATCTGCCTGATTTCATTAGTATTACTAACTCGTCATAAATTATACAAATAGAAAATAGGTAGCGAAGAGGCTACAAAATCGCATATATTGATATTCCGTTGCTAAGAAACGAAAAATTATTAACACATTAAAGGACAAGGGGAAAAATATGAAAATCACAAAAAAGAACACAAAGATTATTGCCGCTTTTACCGCACTAACTGCAATTTTAGGACTGTCTCTAAGCGCATGCGGATCTTCTGCAAATGGAGCAACCAAGGACGATAAAGTGATTAAGGTTGCAGCTTCCCCAACTCCTCACAGCGATATTTTGAACAAAGTAGTTAAGCCGATTTTGCAAAAGCAGGGTTATAAGTTGGTTGTTAAAGAATTTACTGACTACGTGCAACCAAATACTGCTGTAGAAGAAGGCGAAGCAGACGCAAACTACCATCAGCATTTGCCATACTTAGATAACTTCAATAAAGAAAGAGGAACGCATATTATTTCTATTGCTGGAATCCACTTTGAGCCATTTGGACTTTACCCAGGAAAGACTAAGACAATTAAGGACTTAAAAGATGGAGCAACAGTTGCGGTTCCTAGCGACCCAACCAACGAAGCTCGCGCACTTCTTCTTTTGCAAGACGCAGGTCTTCTTAAGCTAAAGAACCCAAAGGATGTTAACGCAACAAAGAAAGATATTGTTTCTAATCCAAAGAATCTAAAGTTTAAGGAAATAGACGCCGCTTTGGTTCCAACAGTTGTTAAAGACGTTGATTTAGCTGCTCTAAACGGAAACTACGCTATTCAAGCTGGATTTAACCCAACTAAAGATCCTCTTACAAGCGAAAAAGTTGGAGGCGTAGCTGCTAAAACCTACGAAAACATTATTGCTGTTAAGAAGGGATCCGAAAAGCTTGCTAAAATCAAGGCTCTTGTAAAAGCGTTAAAAACAGATACGGTCCGTGATTTTATAAAGAAAAACTACAATGGCGCTGTTTTGCCAGTTTTCTAAGATGATTACAGTGTTCTAGCCATAAACAAGTATGAGACATGTGACTCACAAAAGCATAGAGGCGCATGCCTCATGCTTGTTTTTCAAAATCAGTGAGAGATAATATGATTCAAATTAAGCATCTTTATAAAACTTACTCAAGTGGTAAGCAATCGCATGAAGCACTTAACGATATTAATTTAACTATTGAATCAGGCGAAGTGTTTGGTATTTTGGGATCTTCTGGAGCTGGAAAATCATCATTAGTCAGATGCATGAACTTGTTAGAACGTCCAACATCTGGAAGAGTGATAATAGACGGAAAAGATATTACGGACGCAAAAAATAGAGATTTGTCTAAAATAAGATCGAATATTGGAATGATTTTCCAAAACTTTAGTCTTTTCCAACAAAGAACTGTATTACAAAATGTGACTTTTCCTTTGGAAATAAACAACACTCCTAAAGAAAAAAGAGAAGAACGCGCAAAGTATTTACTTGATTTAGTTGGATTAAAAGATTTAGCAAACCGCTACCCCGTTCAGCTTTCTGGCGGACAACAGCAAAGAGTTGCAATAGCGAGAGCACTTGCTAATAATCCTTCTATAATGCTTTGTGACGAAGCAACAAGCGCCTTGGATTCAACAACTACAGCACAAATACTTGACTTGCTTAGAAGAATCAACCGAGATCTTAACGTAACACTGGTTATTATTACTCACTCGTTAGCAGTAGCAAGAAATATTTGCGATAGGGTTGCTATGATTGACGGCGGAAAAATCGTAGAAATCGGTGACACTTCAACACTTTTCAAAAATCCTCAAAGCAATATTTTAAAAACGCTTATTGCAGACGAACATGTTGAAAACCATAGGGGAACTAAATCCAATAATAGTAATTCCGAAAATGGAATAACCACTAATAGCGCAACAAATAATGGGGTGAAATAAAAATGCAAGAAAATATTTCACAATTTATAGACGAATATGGAGAACTACTCATTGAAGGCACAAGAGATACAATATCTATGACTTCAATATCTACACTATTCGCATACGTAATAGGATTACCAATAGGAGTTCTTCTTATAACAAGCGCAAAACAAGGAATACGCCCTAATTCATGTTTGAATGCGGTTTTAGGTTGGATTGTAAATATTGTTCGCTCAATACCGTTTATAATCCTACTCGTTGCAATAATTCCACTCACTAGGCTTATTGTTGGAACGTCTTTGGGCGTTTCTGGTGCTATTGTTCCTCTTGTTCTAACAGCTGCACCATTCGTAGCACGAATTGTTGAACAATCTCTCGCAGAAGTTGATGGAAGTCTTATAGAAGCTGCACAAAGTTTTGGTGCAAGCAATACGCAAATAGTATTCAAAGTATTGCTTTTTGAAAGCTTGCCTTCATTAATTCGTGGAGCAGCATTGACTTTCATTACACTTTTTGGATTCTCTGCAATGGCTGGAACCGTTGGCGCAGGCGGCCTAGGAGATATTGCAATTCGCTACGGATATCAGCGCTACCAATATGATGTTATGAGTGTTGCTGTTATTTTCTGCATTCTGCTCGTGCAAGTAGTACAGACTGTTGGAGATTTAATATCCAATAAAATCAACCATCATGAACGTCGATAATATTCGATAATAAAAGTCACAAATAAAATCCTAGTAGCGAATAGCATGCATTAAAAACTATTAATCGCTTCTAGGATTTTATATTTATCAAATGGTCAACCACTCAACATGCCTACGATTTACTAAAAAACTACCGAATAATGTAAAATGTCTGAGTCACAACATTTTGCAGGGGTGCTTTCTTTTTAAAGAAGGCTGAGATAGGCGAAAAACCTGACCCTTCGAACCTGTTAGTTAATACAACGTAGGGAGCAACGATTAAGTATGACCTCAAACTATCCATACGCATCAATGCGTGACCAGTTCAACCTAAACACATGCTTTATTGCAGATCCTAAACTATGCAAGAATCGCGCACTCACGGATGTAGTTGACGACTCTTTACGTGCAGGATCAACATTTATAAGGCTTAATTGTGCGGATGAAAGCGCAAAAGAAATCACATCAATCGCACGAGATATTGCACAAATCATAGAAGATAACGATAAATGTGATTCAGTAACTTTCGTAATAGACGGAAGAGTTGACGTTGTCTGGCAGGCAAGAAATCAAGGAATTAAAGTCGATGGAGTTCATCTTGCACAAAGCGACATGGAACCAAAAGAAGCACGAGCACTTTTAGGAGAAGACGCAATAATCGGCTTATCTGTTGAAACAGAAAGTCTTGTTAAGGTTATTAATGAACTTCCTGATGGCTGCATTGATTATATTTGTGTAACAGCAATGCATAATCCAGAAGATGGTTGCGAAAACACTACTCCAACTTACGAATTAGAACCAAATCACACTATTTTAGATGAAGCAAAGATTAATACTATTTGCTCAGCAAGCGATTTTCCAGTACTTGTTGGAGGAAGAACATCTTTAGAAGATGTTGAAATGATTGCTCGCAGTAAGGCTGCAGGATTGTTTGTATCTGAAGCATTGTACGTAAGCGAAACACCAGAATCCACAATGAGTGAATTCGTGGAACGCTTTACACACATTCGCGGCAATCAAAAGCACGGTTATGCAAAACGCGTTATAGTGCAGGAAAAAGCTGACGAGAAAGTTAGCGATACACCAAAATTCATTAATGCTAAAGAAGCAAAAGACGCTGCAAAATTAGCAAAGCAGCAGCGCGTTGATATCGCTTCTCGCGGATGTACTCAAAGAGACAAAGCTCATATTCGTAAAACTACTCCAGTTCACTTTGAATATGAATATGGTTCTTACGATTTGGAAGTGCCATATACAGAAATTAAGCTTTCTGATACTCCAGGCGTTGGCCCTAACCCACCATTTAAGGATTACAACACAGAAGGTCCTAAGTGCGATCCTAAAGAGGGCTTGGCTCCTCTTCGTCTTGATTGGATTAGAGATCGCAATGATGTTGTTGAATATGAAGGTCGTAGTCGAAATCTTCAAGATGACGGTAAGCGAGCTATTAAGCGAGGAAAAGCTTCTAAAGAATGGCGTGGTCGCACTCATAAGCCGATGAAGGCTGCAGATCATCCTATTACACAGATGTGGTATGCAAGGCATAATATTGTAACTCCAGAAATGCAATATGTTGCAACTCGTGAAAACTGCGATGTGGAACTTGTTCGTTCTGAAGTTGCAGCTGGTCGCGCTGTTATTCCTTGCAATATCAACCATCCTGAAGCAGAACCTATGATTATTGGTTCTCGCTTCTTAACTAAGCTCAACGCAAACATGGGTAATTCTGCTGTCACATCTTCTATTGACGAAGAAGTAGAAAAGCTTACCTGGGCTACTAAATGGGGCGCGGATACCGTTATGGATCTTTCCACAGGTAACGATATTCACACAACTCGAGAATGGATTTTGCGTAACTCCCCTGTTCCGATTGGCACTGTGCCAATGTATCAGGCTTTGGAAAAGGTTGAGGATGACGCTTCTAAGCTCAGCTGGGAATTGTTCCGCGACACTGTTATTGAACAGTGCGAGCAAGGCGTTGACTACATGACTATTCACGCAGGCGTACTTCTTCGATACGTGCCTCTTACTGCAAACCGCGTAACCGGTATTGTTTCTCGAGGCGGTTCCATTATGGCTGAATGGTGCTTGCAACACCATCAAGAAAGCTTCCTTTACACTCACTTCGAAGAATTATGCGAGATTTTCGCCAAGTACGATGTTGCGTTCTCTTTGGGTGACGGCTTGCGTCCAGGAAGCTTAGCTGATGCTAACGATGCTGCTCAGCTTTCCGAGCTTATGACTCTTGGAGAGCTTACTAAGATTGCTTGGCAACACGATGTTCAGGTTATGATTGAAGGCCCAGGACACGTACCATTCGACACTGTCCGTATGAATATTGAAATGGAGAAAGCAATTTGCCAGAATGCTCCATTCTATACTCTTGGTCCTTTAACAACCGATACTGCACCAGGATATGATCACATTACTTCCGCTATCGGCGGCGTTGAAATCGCTCGTTATGGCACAGCAATGCTTTGCTACGTCACTCCTAAAGAGCATTTAGGACTTCCTAATAAGGACGACGTTAAGCAAGGTGTTATTGCTTATAAAATTGCTTGTCACGCTGCGGATCTTGCTAAGCATCATCCGCATGCCATGGATCGAGATAACGCTATAAGCAAGGCTCGTTTCGAGTTTCGCTGGCTGGATCAGTTTAATTTAAGCTACGATCCAGATACCGCTATTGCTTTCCATGACGAAACGCTTCCAGCAGAGCCAGCAAAAATGGCTCACTTCTGTTCCATGTGTGGACCAAAATTCTGCTCAATGGCTATTTCTCAGAATATTCGCAAGCGTTTCGGTGGCGCAGCTCAACAAGAACAACTTGTTGAAGAAGCCCGCAGTCAGGCTATTGCCGAGGGTATGAAAGAGATGAGTAAAAAGTTCCAGGAAGCTGGTTCAACGTTATATCAAAGCGCCAAAGCGTAGAGTATCTATGTTTCTAAAGTTTTGATATTACGAAAATAAGGCGAGTTAGTGCAAGATTAATCCTGCTCAAGCTCGCCTTATTTTTATTTGCAACAGTTTTATTTGCAACAATTTTGAACAGTCTTTAACATATGGGAAAATCGCATTATGACACTTATCAATATGCATACGTCCGAAGGCGATATAAAGATTAATCTTTTTGACGATAAAGCGCCTATTACAGTAAAAAATTTCGTTGACTTGGCGACTGGTTCAAAAGAGTGGATGAATCCTTTTACGGGAGAAAAATCCAACGAACCATTCTATGACGGTTTGACATTCCATCGTATTATCAAAGACTTTATGATTCAAGGCGGATGCCCTCTTGGAAACGGAATGGGTGGTCCTGGCTACGAATTTGACGATGAGATTGACTCATCTTTAAAGTTTGATAAACCGTATCTTCTTGCAATGGCAAATGCTGGAAAACAGCGCGGACGAGACGGACGCTTACATGGCACGAATGGATCTCAGTTCTTTATAACTACCGTGCCAACTCCTTGGCTTGATGGTCATCACACTATTTTTGGAGAAGTCGTGGATGACGAATCTAAGGCTGTTGTAGATAAGCTCGAATCTGTTCCAACAGATAGGTCTGATGCCCCACTAGAGCCAGTTGGAATTATATCTATTGAGGTTATTAAGTAATAACATTAACTAAAATAAAGCATAAATAATATAAAAATTACAATAATAAAACTTCCAGCCAAAACATTATTTGACTGGAAGTTTTATTGTTTAGGTTTTATTGTTTAGTCGCGTTCCATTTTTCTGAGTCGCGGTTCTGCACTATCTTTTGCGCCCGTAATTCTATAAACGTCAAAAACGCCATCAATCTTACGAATCGCAGCAAGAAGAGTGTTCAAATGCTGAGGATCTGCCATTTCAAACGTAAATTGACTTGTAGCAACGCGGTCATCTCCAGTAGCAATCGTTCCCGAAAGAATGTTTACACCATGATCCGAAAGAACTCGCGTAACATCCGAAAGCAAATGCTGACGATCCAAAGCTTCTACTTGAACTTTAACAAGGAACAAGCCTTTATCGCTAGTCCATTGAACAGGGATAACACGCTCCGACTGTGACTTTTGCAAATCAATCATATTCTGGCAATCCGTTCTATGAACAGAAACACCCTGATTTCTAGTTATAAAACCAACAATGTCATCTCCAGGAACAGGCATGCAGCAGCGAGCAAGTTTAACCCACACATCTCCAACGCCCTTTACGGAGACACCAAGAACACCATTAGACTTGCGATTACGCTCCACTCTCCTAAGCGGAAGTGCTTCTTCTTGAGCTTCTTCAGCTACTTCTTCACTACCAGCATCTTTAACAAGACGAGAGATAACGTTTTGAGTGGAAACTTGACCTTCGCCAATTGCAGCATAAACAGCTTCTACGTTAGCAGTTATATTAAGCTCTTCAGCAACACCTATTAACGCTTGCGGAGTGAGTAAAGTAGATAAAGGCAAGTTACGTTTACGCATAGCTCGCGTAAGCTCGTCTTTACCCTCTTCAATCGCCTCCGAACGACGTTCCTTGCTAAACCATTGACGAATCTTATTTCTAGCTCTAGGGCTTTTTACAAAGCTGAGCCAATCTCTTGAAGGACCAGCAGTATCAGACTTTGATGTAAGAACTTCTACAGTATCGCCATTGTTAAGCTTAGTGTCAAGTGGCACAAGCTTTCCATTTACACGAGCGCCCATCATTCTGTGACCAACCTCGGTATGCACAGAATAAGCAAAGTCAACTGGAGTTGCATCTTGCGGAAGAGCAACAATACTTCCCTTTGGAGTAAACACGTAGACTTCCGAAGCTCCAAGATCTTGCTTTAAGGAACCCAAGAATTCGTCAGAATCTGGCGTTTCACTGGTCCAATCTGCAAGCTGCTGAATCCACTTTAAATTATCTAATTCGCTAAGCTCTTTGTTTTCTTCTTGCTCACGCTTAACATCACCTTTATCTGGCTTGCTTAAAGCGCGACCAGCTTGTCCGTTTGCCTTATACTTCCAGTGAGCAGCAATACCAAATTCAGCACGCCTATGCATGTCCCATGTGCGAATCTGAATCTCCACAGGCTTTCCACCAGGACCTACAACAGTAGTGTGCAAGCTTTGATACATATTTAGCTTAGGCGTTGCTATATAGTCCTTAAAACGTCCAGGAACAGGGCTCCAGCGCGCATGCACTGCACCTAATGCAGCATAACAGTCTCGAATAGAATCAACGATTATTCGCACACCTACAAGATCGTAAATATTTTCAAAATCATGACCGCGAACAATCATCTTTTGATAGATTGAGAAATAATCTTTTGGACGCCCCTTAACAGAAGCTTTTACATGTTGCTGGTTTAAATCTTCATTGATTTCTTCTAGAATTTGACGCAAATAAACTTCACGCTGACCAGCTCTACGAGCAACTAAAACTACTATTTCGTTATAAATTTTTGGATATAAAACTTTAAAGCTTAGCTCTTCAAGCTCTGTTTTAATTGCGTTCATGCCGAGTCGATTTGCAAGAGGAGCGTAAACATCTAGAGTTTCACGAGCCTTTTTATGTGAGCTAGATGGCTTAACGTATCTCCATGTACGAGCGTTATGCAAACGATCTGCAAGTTTTACAACCAACACTCGCACATCTCGGCTCATTGCAACAACCATTTTTCTGATTGTTTCTGCCTGAGCGCTTTCTCCATATTCCATTTTTGATATTTTTGTAACACCGTCAACTAATCCTGCAACAGTATCACCAAAATCAGCCCTACACTCTTCTAGCGTGTAATCCGTATCTTCAACAGTATCGTGCAATAATCCTGCAGCAACAACTATAGGACCCATTCCTAGGTCAGCTAAAATCTGAGCAACAGCAAGAGGATGAATAATATATGGTTCGCCTGATTTACGCCTTTGACCAGTATGCTGTTTTACGGCTCTAGCATAAGCTTTGTGTAATATCTCCATATTCTCATCGGGATGATGCCACTTACACATTCGCAATATTGGGCACAATGGGTCTCGCATATCTTCGCTAATTTCACATCCGAGCATGTTAGCTCCCTTAATGTCGTCTTGATTTTCACCCATCGAATATCACCTCCCGATTTATAGTTACTATCCTACATTGTAAAACAAGCTAAATCATACAATAATCTACATGTCTAATATTAAATACAATAAACTTAATATTAAATACAATAAATCCGACTCAGTCTAATAAACTTAGCTCTGGCCGGATTTATATAATTTATTGCACTCCAGTAGATCCAAATCCTTTTGTAGATCTATCTGATCCTGGAAGCTGATTTGCCTCAATAAAATTAGCTTCAACATAACGCTGAATAACTAGTTGAGCTATACGATCTCCACGATGGAACTGCACAGTATTGTTCGGATCCATATTTATCAACGGGACCTTAATTTCACCGCGATACCCAGCATCAACGGTTCCTGGCGCATTAAGAACTGTAACACCTTGTTTTACAGCGAGACCAGAACGCGGATGAACTAGAGCAACGTATCCAGCTGGCAAAGCTATAGCAACACCAGTTGGAACCAGAGCACGTTCAAACGGGCGCAAAGTCACATCTTGCGTAGTTCGCAAATCCGCCCCAGCATCTCCAGCATGAGCGTAAGAAATATGTTCCATAGCAGGCTGATTACTATCAGTATTGTCTAAATTATCTAAATACTTGATAAGAACTTCTACCTGTTCTGGACCAGTGTAGGTCTCGTCATAAGACATTAGGCTGCGCACTCCTTGCAAACTGGCTGACCGTCTTGAGACATTTGCGCAAGCTGACTACGATGCTTTACGAGGAAACACTCTGAGCAAATAAATTCATCACCCTGCATTGGTATTACTGTAACAGACGCGTCTTCATTACTTAAATCTGCACCTGGCAACTCGTAATCTTCTGCAATAGCATTCTCATCATCGTCTATATCGTTAGAAGAGCTTTGTGAACCCTTACTCAACGCTTCCAATGACTCCTCGTCTTCGTCTTTGCTACGAGGAGAATCATAATCCTGTGCCATTATGGTCCTTTCGTTTTTAAAACTACTTACTAAATCTACTTTTATACTTTTAGCTATCTAATAAAAGCTACCTACGCGCATAGCATACATGAAAGCTACCCCGCATAGAATACTCGCTTTTTTATTCATAGAAAATGGCAAAGAAGGCAGACTATGGACTAAAGTATGTTATAAGTAGCGTTAAAAGCGAGGAAAGTGGTGCACAATGCTTGAAAATCCGCCAAAAGAGGCGAGTTTCGATCATGTGGATAATAATGGCGATTTAATTTTTATTTTTGAAAACACGCCGTTAAAAATTCATGTTGACGACACGCTGGAGCACGCGATTGCCGAATCAAAAAAACTAACAAATGTTGATGGCGATAATCAAAACACAGTTAATTCTATTGGTAAATCTGATGATTCGCCAACTGCTACCACGGCAACACTACCTATATCTCAGATACAAGCACTGATACGTGCTGGCGTCGATCCAGAACATGTTGCAAAGCGATATAACGTAAGCGAATCTCAAGTTAAAAGATTCTCTAGTGGCGTTGAAACAGAAAAACAGTATGCTATTGAGCAATTCTTAACAGTTCCAGCTCCAAAACAAAGCAATATGAGAACTATTTCAGATTTGATCGAACGAACTCTCGCAAAAGCACACATTGGAATGGAAACTGTAAAATGGCGTGCCACAAGACGCGGACTTGAACCATGGCTTATAACAGCAGAGTTCAACACTGCTACTCGAACAATAAAAGCAGAGTGGACTTGGAATATGCACGACAACTCTGTTACGTGCGCAAACCCTTCATCTAGATTGTTGCTTGGCGAAGAAGTCATGAACAATGATTCTTCTTCTAAAAAATCACAATTTGGAGGAGCTTATAGAGACACAGTAAGCATAAACTTCCCATTCGCAAATGATGAGCTTCCAGGAAATTCGATTCGTTCTGCAAGAATAGAACGTGCTGTGAGTCAGTGGGAATCAAGGAATAGCGTTAATCTTGCAAATGTTGCTATTCAAACAGAGGCTGCACAAAAAGAACAAAACAGCAACAATACGAATAATTCTTTAGATGGTTATACAGAAAATCCGATTCTAAGCGATTTGGTATCAAACTCTACTCCATCTAACAATCCAGATAATACAGAACAGTCTTCTGCAAACGTAAAAAACATAGAAGCCGCAGAAACTGCTGCAAATATTGCAAATATTGCAAACTCTTCTTCTAATTCTGGAATCTATAAGTCTAAAGAAAATTCAGAAAATGAAGATAGTAGCGAAAATGCGAGCGCAAACATTTCACAAGATAATTCTAGTGAAAATGCGGTAGTCGATTCTTCCAATTCTGCTTCTGCAAAAAGCAAATATGCAAATTCTAAATCCAACACTTTTGGATCAGATTCTGAAGATGCGCATGTTCAAGCAGATAAAACAGTTGCTATAAAAACTCCAAAGACTGAACCAAAACAGCATATGAACGAGCATACTAGGGCTAAGAAGAGCACGAGAGCTGCTGTTCCTAGTTGGGATGAGATTCTTTTTGGAGAGGCTTAATTTATCATAAATCAAGCTATATCAACTAAGCATGGAATATCCATTTCCATGTGACTCATAGAGCCATGAACGCTTGGTAAGTTCATGGCTTTTTCTGTTTCTATCCTGGAATCCACTATAGTTACAGATGACTTTGCTTGAACAAGAACATCACCTATGACGCTTAATGCTAACGGGCTGACTTTCCCAAAAACACCATCTTTAACAGCTTGCTCTTTAGTTCTAACACGCGCTTTATCTTGCAAAACGTTAGACCATCTTAACGCAATGTCATCTGGATTTTCGCCATCTTCCGCGTAAAGCATAACAGACCTAGGCTCTCCCCCAACAAGCTTAACTCCTTTAGTAAGACGACTATCTTTTGCAATATCTATTTTCAAATCTGGATTTGATTCAATCATTCCATGGTCTGCAGTAATAACAATCAAAGTGCCTTTTTGACAATTCTTTTTTAAAAGACTCAGTTGCGCGTCTATCTGCTCAAAAACTGAAACCCAATTCTCAGATTTCCAACCGTAATTATGACCAACTTTATCAATATCTCTAAGGTACAAATATGTTAAACCAGGCGTTTTAGTACTATTGGCAGCATTCATAATTCTTGCTCTAGGAGTTGATCCACTTATGAATTTAGCTCCCCTAAAAGCTGCTTGACTTAGAGGAGAATCCTCAAATTTTGAAAGACTTATATGATTCGCTCTAACACCTAAATTAGAAAGCGACTCAAATATTGTAGGCTGGCGTTGCAAATCTAATGGATCTGGAGCATCCCTAAATTGGATTAATTGGGATAATGCACCCGTTTTAGGATTTTTTTGCGTGTATCCCGTCATTGCAGTAAGACCAGGGCATGTTCCTGTGCCAAAAGTTGCCATTGCTGCAACCGTAGTACTCGGAATACAAGTCTTTATTGGACGCTGATTTGCGCAATCGTTAAGAAGATAGCGCAAATATGGAGCATGACCTTTTCTGATGGCAAGATTCCAATAGCCAAGTCCGTCTACAAGCACAACAACAGCACTCTGCGACTTCGGAAATCCAAAACTAATGCGCGCAGTATCAGGATCATTATAAACAGCTGTACTAATCGAAGCATCAATCGAAGAGCTGACTGCTGGAAGAATCGCAGACAAACGAAGATCTGAGTTACACGAATCATCAACAAAATTCAGCAAATCATCCACAGGCGGAATCTCAATACTCATAAGCAACATTGTAGTCAAAACACAAACTATACGAAATCATGAATAATGCATAACAGACTATAAGTAAAATAGTCATAAAATAAGCATTTACCAAACTTTTGTGCACATAAATTGGTATTATAAAGGCTTGTAAATCACTTCAAGGAGTTCAAAGTCATGCCTTCACGCAGCAAATCAGCAAAACAAACCTTCGACCCTAGAAAGGTTAAGGAAAACATTGTTGAAACGCCGCTTAACGAAGAGATGAGCAAATCTTTCCTGGAATACGCATACTCTGTGATTTACGCACGCGCATTGCCAGATGCAAGAGACGGAATGAAGCCCGTACAGCGCCGAATCGTGTATCAAATGGGAAACATGAACCTTACCCCAGAGCACGCGTACATGAAGTCTGCTCGCGTTGTAGGCGAAGTGATGGGAAAGCTGCATCCGCATGGAGATTCCGCGATTTACGAAGCAATGGTGCGTTTGGCTCAGCCGTTCTCACTTAGACTCCCCTTGGTTGATGGTCATGGAAACTTTGGTTCCTTAGATGACGGTCCTGCAGCATCCAGGTACACAGAAGCGCGACTAGCTCCAGCAGCGCTTGGAATGAATGCAGACATAAATGAAGATACTGTTGACTTTGCTCCAAACTACGACAATAAGCTAAAAGAGCCAACTGTTCTGCCTTCTGCTATACCAAACTTGCTCGTAAACGGAGCTTCTGGAATCGCAGTTGGAATGGCTACAAACATGGCCACTCACAATCTTGGAGAAGTTGTAGCTGCAGCAAAATACGTTATGAAGCATCCAAATGCTACCCTAGACGATTTAATGCAAATAGTTCCAGGACCAGACTGGCCTGGCGGCGGCATAATTATCGGTCGCAATGGGATTCGCGAAGCATACGAAACTGGAAGAGGCGCTTTTACAACTAGATCGAAAACGCATATTGAAAACGTTACAGCGCGCAAAAAGGCGATTATTGTTACCGAATTACCATTTATGGTCGGACCAGAGCGTGTGCTCGAACGCATATCTCAAGGCATAAAAGCACGCAAACTAGATGGAATATCTGGAGCAATCGACTTAACAGATAGACATAACGGAACGCGAATCGTAATAGAAATAAAAACAGGATTCGACCCAAACGCTGTTCTTGCACAGCTTTTTAAGCACACTCCGCTGCAAGAAAGCTTTACGATTAACAACGTTGCACTAGTTGATGGAAGACCTCACACAATGGGTCTTCGAGAGCTTCTAGACGTGTGGATTTTGCACAGAAGAACCGTTATTAGAAGGCGCAGCGAATTTAGACTAAACAAAGCCAAAGAGAGACTGCACCTTGTAGAAGGATTGCTTCTTGCAATGCTGGACATTGACGAAGTAATTCAAGTAATTAGGTCTTCCGAAGATGCAGAAACCGCAAAATCAAAGCTTATTAGCGTATTTGATTTAGACGAAATTCAAGCGCAATACATTCTTGACTTAAGGCTCAGAAGACTTACGAAAATGAGTCGAATAGAGCTAGAAGGCGAAAAAAACGATTTATTGCAAAAAATAGATGAACTTAACGATATTCTAAGCTCAGCGAATCAGCTAGACAAAGTTGTGATTGCAGAAATGGATTACGCTGTAAAGCAGTGGGATACTCCGCGCAGAACTATTCTTTTAGACGAGCAAGAAGATGGCAGCTTTACACCTGTTTGCACTAAAAACAGTAAAGAAGTTAATTCTGATTCAGCCATGGACGCAGTTATTGCAGCAAATCAATTGACAAATGCCCAGGCAGATGTTGCAGCAGCAGCAAGCGCCGCTCGTAAGTCTGGAGATACTGACGCAACCTCAGCAGCTTTGCAATTAAGCGACGAACCGTGTGCCGTAGCTTTAAGCACATCTGGGCTTATAGCAAGAACTAATGTTGAAACATTTAATAGATGGCAGGCACATTCTTCAAATATTTTTGACACTCCATGCTTAAGCATGTTTACTACTACTACGCGAGCAACATACGCTTTAATAACATCCGCAGGGCGATTAGTAATAGCGCATGTTGCAGATTTGCCACACTTAAATCAAGGAAACGAAGACGTTCTAGAATCGCTTTCTAATGGCGTTAAAGCAAGCGAATTATTAACTTCTACTCAAAGCACAGACCCAATTAGAGGAGAAAAAGTCGTAGCTGCTATTGCGTTGAGCGATTCTGATTCTAAAACTCCTCTTGCAATCGGAACAAAGAATGGCGTTGTAAAACGATGGAATTTTGAATCACCAACAACAATGGATTCTTGGAGCATTATTGACTTAAAAGACAACGATTCAGTAATTAATGCAGCACTTGCTAATGATGAAGATAGGCTTGTGTTTATAAGCAGCGATTCTTCCCTACTTACATTCGACGCAAAACAAGTGCGAGCGCAGGGGCGAAGCTCTGCAGGAATGGCAGGAATTAGGCTTAACGAAGGATGCACTGTTTCTGCTTTTGCTGTAGTTGCTAAAAATGATGTTGAATGGAATTACGAAGAGGGCGAAAATGGTCTATTTTCTGCTTCTGGAAGCGTAGTATTCACTCTTGCTGGAGATAGCGACGCGCTTGCTGGAACAGAAAACGGAGCTGCAAAGATTACGCCGCTAGAAATGTACCCTACAAAGGGTCGCGGCACAGGAGGCGTGCGATCACAGCGATTCCTTAAGGGGCAAAACACGATTTTGGCAGCATACGTTGGAAACTATCCGCTTTACGCGACTACACAACGTGGAGCGAACGTAGAGCTACCTAAGCCCGATATGCGAAGAGACGCTTCAGGAACCGAGTTAGTTTCCCCAATTGCGCATATTGGGTAATCATCTTTACTGCTATAGTTGCGATTTTGTTGCTACAGCGGTAAAGAACTTGAACGATTCACGCATCATGAGGAGCCTTGGATACTTACTCGCGGAAATCTAAAAACTAATGATTCATCAAATAAAATAATCAGCAAAAACACAATAAAATCAAATTCCCCCTGCAAACAACCATACGAGTTACACAACAGGGGGAATTCTTGAATCACAATATCAACACAACATGACTAGATTCTTACATAAAATCAACCTACTACACACATATTTAATGCTTGCGGCGAGACTTGAACATAGACAAACCAAAACCAGCAAACAAAGACACAAACAAAGTACTTATAGACATAACCAGTGAAACACCAGTATCAGGCAAATGCTTAGCAGGAGCCTTAGCACTATAAGCCTCACCAGCATCAACAGCCTTAAAACGCTGCTCAACAGAATACTCAACCGACTTATCCGAAGAATGAACAGGATCCAACACAGGCTGCCCAACAACAGAATACTCTGGATTCTCAGGAACAATCTCAGGAAGAGGAATCCACGAATCATCAGGCACATAAGGAACATCAGGAACTGGTATTGGCTCAGGTTCAGGAGTCACATCCAGCTCAGGAGTCTTCTCAGGCGTCGGTTTCGATTCTGGCTCTGGAACAGGCTTCGTCTCAGGATCAGGAGTCGGGGTTGGTGTAGGAGTAGGAGTAGGAGTCGGAGTTGGTTCAGGTGTAGGAGTAGGAGAGGTTTCTTTTACATACGACGCATATACAGTCATATCACTATTAGCTACAACAGTATCACCAGTAAACGCATCCCCAGTTCCATTTTCACCCTGATACCAACCATTAAAAGTAAAACCAGCTTTAGTAGGATTATCAGGCATAGACTGATCAGTTAAACCATCACCACTAATAGAGAGACCTTGCTGAACTTTCACAGTAGCATACGGTTTCTTGTCATCATCATTTATAAATTTGACGGTAGCAATCTTTCTTCTCAACACAAAAGTAACAACTTTTTGAGTAGAAATTGAGTTATCCTTATGAACCGCAATATTAAATTTTGCATCAATTGGAGCACTATTAATATCTGCTGAATTTTCTGGTTCAACAACCCACTCATAGTTTGTAGGCGCTTCAGCAGCAGACTTTACGATGTAGTTTCCAGGAGACAAATAAGCAAAACCATTGGAAAGATAACCAGCAGCTTCACTAAGCAAAGCCGTATTTTTATTTGTTATCATTGATTGTAATGCGTTTAACTCTGGAGCTGCGCTAGACTCAGATGACTTTAAATCACCCGCAATTTGCTTATCGCCAACGTAAAGTGCAAATTGCTTACCACTCTCAATCTTGTTTTGCAAATCTTTGTATTGCACAACAAGCTGAGTAGGAATCGGTCTAAATGTCACATAATAATGTTTGATTGTTAACTGGTTATCATCCTTATCGCGCGCGATACCGTAATCATAGTTGCCAAAATTATCAGTATTATTCTTTGTAAATTTGCCTCCATTAGGAGTATCAATATCGTTACTGTAATAAAGATAACCAGGGATGTTAGCGTTTTTAAGCTCTTCCATAGTTGGGCGCTTAATAGAATCTTTCTTGGGATCGCCTTCGTAGCTTAGAAGAGGCGTATACATATTTCTGACAACCTGATTATTACCAAACCTAACTTCGGAAATATTTTTCGCGTCAGACAAATCGGATAAATCCAACTTGGTAAACGGTTTAGTAGAGAACCTATCAGCTTCACCAGAACTACGTTGTGGAAGCTCATCATTCCCTTTAATGTTTGCTGCCTTGCGATATTGCAAATCATCTACAAAGTGAAATTGCGCGCCACATTCAGGTAAAAAGGCGACATATCCAAAAATTCCAGATGAATCTTCATGATTAAATCCTTCATAGCCAAAAATAGCTTCATGAGTGTTGTCACCCTCCATAACAACATGAATAAACGTTTGGTTCTTTCTCATATATACTGTGATATTTGTCTTATCAGCCAAATTGGATCCAATAAGCTTCCCATTTACCTCGAGCCTGTATGAGATCTTATTGTCGGGAGCTTTATTAAAGTCAAAATCTGCTGATCCATCTGGATTTTTTAGCTCGCGGGATGATCTGTATGGATAAAATTGACCATCGGCAGTATATACACTTTCTTTATCAACCCGCGGGAAAAATATGAATGTATCAATTCTTCCAAGCCTGCCATTATATGTATTGATAGTCTCATTAATGCTTTTAGTATCGCCAGATGCTTGACCATTCTCTACAGAAAACTTCTTGCCATAGGGTGTATAAAAAATCTTTTGAATAGAGGACAGAGGCCTAACAGATGTTGTTTTATCCTGCAGCTCTTTGACTTCAGCAGGCGTAATAACATTCGGGAACGGATTAATTACATTCTTGTCATTACTAAAATCGTATATGCCATCTTTATTAGGTTTAACTTCGCTTTGCTTATCGACATTAGCAGGCGACTCTGCTGCCGCCCTATCATATTTTGCTGCTTTAACTGATCTTTGTGTACTTACTTCATCGTTTTTTGGTTTATCCGCATCAGTAAGATCACTTCTTTTATCAGATTTGTTATCGACAACAGAACCACTATAGTCAGAGGAAGATGTCAACCTAGTTTCACTACTGGAAGGTTCCGCATTATCAAAGTTAGATTCATGATCTTCAGAATCAGACTTCTGTTTTCTAATAATTTCTTGTGACTGTTTAGAAGCATGTGACTGCGCCAAATCGCGCGACTTTGCAGATATATCATTCTGCACATTTTCTTGTGATTTTACGGATCTTTGTGACTTTGCTAAATCACCAAGGAAAGCCCCCCCCCATTAGAAAAATCAACACTAGTGACATTCTGCTTCACATCTGATGCAGAATTATTTTCAGACGCATTCGCAGTTTGAGCCATGCAAAAAGCGCAAGCCGCAGTAGCAATACTCATCATCGTCGTTGACAACACGATTGCAGTTTTTTTATTCATTTTCGCCTCTTCACTAAAAACTCATAAAATTACACAAATTGTACAAACAACCATTAAGCAAAGCTTAAATCCACAAAACTTATAAACACTTTTGATTATACAATAAAGATAAACATTAAATATAAGTAGACGCACACAATATTTGTTTGAAAGCAGATAAGACGATAGCAACGAATTTCCCCCTGATATATAAAACATCAGAGGGAAATTATCAGCATTCGCTCAAAACATTCATAAATACAATACTAATTTTTGCGTTTAGTTATTCCAGCAAGCAAACTAGAAAAACCAACGAAAAGGGATACGATTGAAATCACAAATGTTGAAGTTGCTGAAACACCAGTATCAGGCAAATGCTTAGCAGGAGCCTTAGCACTATAAGCCTCACCAGCATCAACAGTCTTAAAACGCTGCTCAACAGAATACTCCACCGGCTTATCCGAAGAATGAACAGGATTCAACACAGTCTGCTCAACAACAGAATACTCTGGATTCTCAGGAACAATCTCAGGAAGAGGAATCCACGAATCATCAGGAACATCAGGAACATCAGGAACTGGTATTGGCTCAGGTTCAGGAGTCACATCTGGCTCAGGCATAGGCTCTGGCTTAGGATCAGGCTTCGATTCTGTCTCTGGAACAGGCGTCGGCGTTGGTGTTGGTTCAGGAGTTGGAGATGGTGCAGGAATAGGAGGAGTTGGCTTCTTCTTCAATACAAAAGTAATAAATTGCAGAGCAGTAGTATTTCCAGTTTGAAGTCCAATATTAATATCTGCACTAGTTTTGGTATCCTGCTTATTTGAATCTACAACCCACTCGTACCCTTCAGGCGCTTGAGCTGTAGGTTTTACAGTATAGTTTCCTGGAATCAAATACACAGCACCATTAGATAAGTAACCAGTAAAACCTTTAAGAAAAGTAGTACTAGACGATTTCATCATAGTAACTAAAGCTTCTTTGTTGCTTGTAGTAACATCACCACTTGTAGCAGCAAATTCATTGCCAATTTTCGCATTACCAGAATCTAAAAGCTCGTACTTTGCATTTGATTCGAATGTTCCATCAGACTTCTTATATTTAACAACCAACTGCGTAGGAATTGCTCTAAAAGTAACATAATAGTGTTTACGTGTAAGACGCTTAACAGGCTTGCCATCCTTCATTTCATAAGCAAAGGAAAGATAGTGATTACCAGGATCTTCCTTAGTAGCATTATCGTTCACAAACTCATGATTCTTGTTCTGAGGCTTATCAATGTCATTATCCCAATACACGTATCCTGGAATATTCTTACCAGTAAGATCAGCAAGTGTAGGACGCTTCGCATATTTTATATCTGGATCTTTATCAAAAGACAAAATAGATGTCTTACCGTCACCACTATCTGTTCGATAGAAGGCTGCTTTATCAGTTATTACAGCAGAAGTACCAGAAATATCCGTCAATCCTGCAATTTCGTAAAATGGAACTGACGATATTAGAGTACCCTTCTTTTTGTCTTCATCAGTTAAAGATGGATGAGTGTCAGAATTTCCTCGTTGCTTTAACTTACCGTACTTATCTACCCCATTTGGATTCTTAGCTCTATATTGCAAATCATCTACAAAGTGGAACTGCGCATCTGCTGCAGAAAAATACCTATTAAAAAACAATGAATAATTATCACAGGTATCCTGGTGACAATAATTGTGTAAAAAATTAAATCTTTCCGAATTAAACTTATACTTGTATGTGAGCTTTAGATACAAGTAATTCTTAAAGGAAGAATCAATACATTTGATATCAATAGACTTTTTAGAATTCTCAGCAATTTTATAACCATTAAGTTCAAAGGTAAAAGGCTCATAGGAAATTGTAATCGTTGATTTAGAACCAGCATAAATACTCCCATCTTTTGCAATGGAACCTTTTATAGATATTCCATAATTTGAATAAATCTGTGCACTATTGTCATCTGGAAAATTTTTGTATACTTTGTAAACAATATATTCCCCATCAACATTCTTTAAGAATCTATTTTTTATAAGCTCACTTTTGGGATTAGGATTATCTGAAGTTGCAGCAGGCTTAAAATAAATTTTTTCTACAGAAACTTCTTTATTTTTAAATGCTTTTTCAATATCGTTATCTGAAATTATATCTGGAAATGGATTCGTGATTTTTTGAGAATTATTCACATAAGTATACTTAATTTGGTCATCATCCTCACTAGTCTTTTTGTAGTTGTCAGCAGTGTCAAATACAGGCGTTTCATCATTAACACTTCTATATTTACCAACAGATTTAGCAACATTTTGCGGCTTTGAATTGCCAGTAAGTGAATTGTTTTTAAGAATATTTCCAGTAGACGCAGTAAGTACGGTCTTATGAATCTTTTCACTATTAGGTTCAGAATACTTACTATTTTGCGCGAGTTTTGGCAGTTTCGAAGTATCCGATGTCTTTTTAAGTTCTGTGGATTCTGTAGGTTTTACAGAAGCGCTATTTAGATACCCCCCCCCCATCGGCGGAATTAAAACTTACAGCACCTAAATTTTGTGTAACATTGGCAGAATCAACAGTAGAAGATTCAGAAGCATTCGCAGCCTGTGATACGCAAAAAGCACAAGCAGCCGTAGCAATACCCATCATAGTGGTAGTCAGCATAAGACCAGTTCTCTTATTCATTTGCCCTCTTAAAAAATAGATAACGAGATAATGTAAAAACGTATACACATTGTACGCTTTATAGTCGAAATACTAATGCAAGCATGATATATAACGCAATCGTTTAATTTATTACAAAAGTCATGCATTAACACACATTTTAGAATTATGCATCTCATCAAGCAAATCTTGAACTAAATATCCGTCGCTCATGCAATGCATATCAGAAATACCATTACGCATCAAATCATAAGTGACGGAATGGTAAAACACGTCAAGCGCCTGCTCATAACTCAACCCAGCACGCTCAGCTAGCAAACTTACAACCCTAGCATACTTCTTTTGTAACAAAATAGGATTCGCCTTCAAAATCCATCACTCCCCTAAAAACTTACTATTTACACACTCGCTTTTTATGTATGTAAGACACAAATCAATAGCTTTTTGACTTCTAAAACAAATTTGGTTATTGGGCTTCTCATACTTTAGCCTACCCAAAGCTTCAGTTTTAGTAATTAAATTATCAAAAAACAATTCAAGAGTGTTATAAACTTTATCGTTCGCAACACCGCCAATTACCACGTCAAAACTACTCGTATCATTTCCAGAACGAGCATTAAGTATGAAATTAAGCCATTCTTCAGAATATGAATCAAACTTAAGAATAGATAATTCACTAAGCGCATCATCGTCAAAATTATAAGAAGAAACGAAAGCATCTTTGTCTTTGCTAATAAATTTCTTCGCCCAATTATCAGCCTGACTGCGTATTGATGTAACGTAAAATCCTGCGCCAAAATCAACATTGTTACGCGAATGTAATACATCTGGAAATTCCACAGGCATAAAAGAACCGTGATAAACAATCATACTTTTACACCTTTTTCGCGCATAAAGGAAATAATGTCATTTGTAATATACTCTTTGCCTTGAGTATGCAAAACATCATAAGATGGAACAATATAAGACATAAGAATATTACTTTTCTTAGTCAAAGCATCATACGTATCTCGAGGGTTTTGATTAAGCTTCTTAGCAACATTTTCAATACAAAATATTGCAAAATCAAGCTTATCTTTGTCAAAGACTTCTTGCTTATTACCAATCATAAACCCTCCTTTTTAAGATAAAGCACAATAGAACACTGACTACAAAGTAATAATTCTTAAAACAAACCTTTAATACAGTTTACATCAAAAATCGCATATAAAATAAGGCTTCTGACTTTATGTTATAAAACATTTACTCAGAAGCCTTATTCCAATATTTTTTAATTCTTATACGCGATTATATGCGATATTTGCGTTTAATGCTTGCCGCGAGACTTGAACATAGACAAACCAAAGCCAGCAAACAAAGACACAAACAAAGCACTTATAGACATAACCAGTGAAACACCAGTATCAGGCAAATGCTTAGCAGGAGCCTTAGCATTATAAGCTTCACCAGCATCAACAGCTTTAAAACGCTGCTCAACAGAATGCTCCAATGGCTTATCCGAAGAATGAACAGGATTCAACACAGGCTGCTCAACAACAGAATACTCCACTGGCTTATCCGAAGAATGAACAGGATTCAACACAGGCTGCTCAACAACAGAATACTCTGGATTCTCAGGAACAATCTCAGGAACAGGAATCCACGAACCACCAGGAACATCAGGCACATCAGGAACTGGTATTGGCTCAGGTTCAGGCATCACATCCGGCTCAGGCGTAGGTTCAGGCTTCGGTTCTGGCTCTGGAACAGGCGTCGGCTCAGGATCAGGAGTTGGAGTAGGAGTAGGAGTAGGAGTAGGAGTAGGAGTTGGAGTTGGTTTCTTAACAACTGTAACAGTAGCAGTCTTAGTTACACTTGCCTTCCCTTTATCAGATAAAGTAAATGTCACTTCATAAACGCCAGGCTTTGTATTATCAAAACCACCATTATTAGTAATCTTAACCTCATTTTTTAGGTCTCCATCTTCAGGATCTGTAGCAGAGACAACAAGACTATTTAAATCAAGAGAATCACCAACGGTAATAGTCTTATCCTGCAATGTAAGAGTTGGAGCAACATTCATAACAGTCGCATTTAAATCATAAATAGCATAGACTGTTATATCACCCTTTACTGTAGTTTTTTCAGTAAATATTTTGCTTTTATCCTTACCTGTAGAATCTGCATTCCACTCTTTAAAAGTGTAACCTTTCTTAGAAGGATTCTTAGGCATCTTCTGATCGACAACACTATTTTCACTTATGCTTTTGTTTTCCTTAACTTGCACAGAAGCATAATTTTTATTGCTATCATTAACAAAAGTAACTTTGTAGATCTTAGGTTTAGGAACAATGTTGTAGGTAAAGTGCGAAATACCAATTATCCTAAATTGTTTGTTGATAATATCATAAAACAGGCACTGACCTTCAAGCTTGCCAGATTTTACTGCTATATATTTGCCTTCTTTATTCTTCTTAAAGTAAGATGAATGTTCAATCTGTACTGGAGTACCATCTTCTTTGAATCCTTCCACTACACCAATGCTCTGATTGACACCTTCTTTCGTAATTTTAATAGGACTTTTATATTCATCTCCTACTTCAATATTGAAAGTTCCAGGATTCTGATTATCAAATACAGAATCACCCTTCTGTGGATTATTAGATGGGAATAATTGATACTTAGCCAAATTATCTTTTACATCAATTTCAGTAATTTTATTACCCTGGAAGGCAACAGTACCAATTCCAGAAAGATAATACGGCTTAGAGTCTGTATCGTGCTCTTTTCCCTTACCATCAATCACACCTTCAAACACAACTTTTTGAATTTCATTAGCTAAAAAAGCGCCATTATGTATTGAGATAACTCCTTTAGGAATAACAAGGGTTCCCTTAATTTTATTCCAGCCGAACGCTCCATATTCTACGATCTTAAGGGACTGCGGAAGCGTTACACCTTCAATATAAGTTTCGCCATCAATGTGTTTATGCTCACTTCCAACTTGTGTTGAACTTCCAGTAAAAGCGTTTTCATGAATAACTTCAATGCCTTCAGGAATAACTAAATGCGGATTTTTCTTAAGCTTTGCAAGGCCTTTTGCATTAAGTCCTGGAACAATAACATTTTCTGTACCAGCTGGTTTTCCATCATGATCAGTAACAGTAATATCTTTCCTGTACCCAATCTGTTTGCCGTCAGGGGTGATATTAAAGTCATCACGTGTCCAAGTTAAAGATTCATCATTTGTAGTAGTTGAATCAGTTGAAGCTGCCCTGGATTCTTCAGATGCAGTTACGCTTCTATCTTCAAGATTATTTGTTTGAAGATTAGTATTGCTTACATCAACAAGAGTTTGAGTAAGTATAGCATTTTCAGAATTTTCAGCATCAGTTACAGATTCAGAAGCTTTAGAAGATTTAGAAGATTTAGTAGATTTTGTGGTTTCGGCAGGTTTTGCAGATTCAGTAGAATTGGAGAAGTTGATACTTTCAGAGGATTTTACGGAAGTGCTATCGGAAGCACCCCCCCCCCATGCTGGTTTTATTAGAACTTACAGCATAAGAGTTTGTGTTAGAAGAATTTACAGTTGAATTAGCGCCATCATTCACTGATGCTTCAACAGCATTTGCACTTTGAGCAACGCAAAAAGCACACGCCGCCGTAGCAATACCCATCATAGTGGTAGTCAAAATTATGTTGGTTCTCTTACCCATTTTTCCTCCTGCAAAACCAAATTTTCTAGAATAATTACCAAAATAACGGAATCAACACCAAAACAAGTATAATACAGGCATTTAACAGCATTGAATCTTCAGATATTCTATAACTCACAATTGCAATAGCAATTCCAATCGCAACAAAATGTAATCAAACTCACAATAATCTTAATAAATCTTAAACAAACAACCATTAAGCAAACAATCACACGAAAATATTCTCATACTCAACTTTTGCAAGTCCGAAGCAATTGCATATGCATAAACGACATTATAGATAGCAAAATAATCAAATATGTTGGAAGCAAAGACATAGACACGTTTTGACCAATAAATCCAAAGATTGCAGGCATCAACATTGATCCAATATACGCGCTAGCCATTTGCATGCCAACAATCGCTTGCGATTTATCAGCTCCAAAATAATGCGGTGTAGAGTGAATAACGCATGGATAAATAGGAGCACACCCTAAACCAATAATCACGAATCCTGCAACTAATGCTATATGATTTGGCAATGGCAATAACAACACAAGAATACCTAGAATCATCACTAGTTGCCCAAGACGAATCATGGTTTCGTCATTAAAACGCATTGTCAAAAATCCGCTTATAAATCGTCCTGCTGTAATACCAACATAAAATAAACTTGCCCATCCCGCTGCAACAACGTGGCTAACTGACCCATACAAAACCATGTAACTACTAGCCCATAATCCTGCAGTCTGTTCAATAGCACAGTAGCAGAAGAACATTATAAGAATATTTTTAGCTCCAGGAATGCGCAAAACTTCCGCAAAAGATAGCGTTTTAGAATATTCTTTAGATATCTGAATAGATTTACTTAATTCATGCGCTTTACGATTATTCCACAATGGCAAACTTATAAACAATATTACAGTTAATATCACTTGAACAATCGCAATATACTGATATCCTGCAGACCATCCAAATCCGTGAGAAAGAGCAAAACCCATAACGTAAGGTCCAGCTGAAGCTCCAATACCCCACATGCAGTGAAGCCAGCTCATATGACAGCTTTCGTAGTGCAAAGCAACATAATTGTTAAGAGCAGCGTCTACCCCTCCAGCACCTAGACCATACGGGATTGCTAACAAAATAAGCACAATATAATTCGGCGCAAACGAAAAACCCAACAATGCCAATGCAGTTAAAGCAACAGATACGAACGTAACTTTGCCTGCACCAAAACGCTTAGTCATCCTGTCACTCAGTAGAGCAGAAGCAATAGTTCCTGCAGAAATAACCATTGATATTCCGCCAGCCCAAGAAATTTGCGCGCCAATATCGTGGCTCATAGTCGGCCAAGCAGATCCCAAAAGAGCATCAGGCAAACCCAAACTGATAAATGCTAGATAAATAATTGCAAGAAGAAGATTAATCATATTCACATATAAATTCATCAAACGAGTTATAAATTTTCGCATTAGGATTATATTTCAGTTGCTCAGCTTCTTCAAACGCAGCAAGCGTATCAGCATCGGGAATATTATATTCCTTGCAAAGAGCACAATCTGTTGTAGATAGATCAGAAATAGCATCTAAATCAGTCATGCAACACTCCTACTGCAAATACATGTATTACTCGGAAAGACAAAAATTAGCAACAATAAAAATGATACAATATTCAACAGCATAAGCAATACTGTAAGTAACCAAATGATTCAACATCTTATTTAAACTAAATAAAAGTTTTCAATTTACATTTTCTTGAAGATAATCTTAAAATATAAAAACAAATCAAATAAAATAATAAGGCTAATAGATTTTATTCTAGAATACTTATGAAATTATTTATGCATCAATAGATGCATTTTTTCTTGATCAACACATCTATTTTTTTGTATCATAAAACAAATCGTAAATTATAATAATAAACTTTAGAAATGAGCTTCAATAAATGAATACAGATAAGACATTTTGCGAAGAATGCAGGAATGACGTTGAGTACTCAACAAAATCCGTTCCAATGACTGCATCTATCAAAGGAAAACAATATTCCTACACTGGCACAGAAGCACACTGCAAAGAATGCGGCTCTGCCGTATATGTACCCGAAATTATTGACGCGAATCTTCGAGCATTGTATGACGAGTATCGTAAAGAAAACAATATTATTCCACTTGACGAAATCAAGAAAATCCCTGCTAAATACTCAATAGGTAAGCGTCCACTATCACTACTGCTCGGTTGGGGTGAACAAACGTTTTCTAGATTTGCAGATGGAAACATTCCTTCAAAACAATATTCTGATATTTTGCTACGCATTTATAATGATCCGAAATATTACTTGCAATTATTAATCAGCAATAAGGATAATTTGAAATCCGCGCTTAGCTACGGAAAAAGCTACAAGGCAACTCAAAAACTAATAAACGAATCACAAAATAATTCTGCAAATATTAACTTTAATAGTAATAAGTCGAGTGACAAAATAAACAATGTAATACAATACTTGCTTATAAAGTGTGAGGATATAACTCCCCTAGCCTTGCAAAAATCCTTATACTACATTCAGGGTTTTCATTTCGCTTTTTATAAATCGTTTATATTTACCGATGATTGTCAAGCATGGGTTCATGGACCTGTGTATAAAGACGTCTATTTGCGTTATAAAGACTACACTTTTACTCCAATAGATTCACCAACAACAGAAATATCAGGAATTAAAACATCAGAAAAATTAGCTGATTACAGATACGCTCAAAAAAGCGATATCACACGACTTACAGCGGAATTAACAACTACACTATCTGCCACCGAAAGAGCAGTATGTGATAGTGTTATCGATAATCTTTGCTGCTACAGTGGTAAAGAACTTGAACGATTCACGCATCATGAGGAGCCTTGGATACTTACTCGCGGCAATCTAAAAACTAATGATTCATCAAATAAAATAATCAGCAAAAACATAATCGGCGAATACTTCACAAAAATAAAAGAAAAATACAATATGATAAATCCAGATGACATTCGCCAATATGCGAAAAATATGTTTGCTAGTAAATAAAACACAACAAAAAAAAAACAAAAACACAATAAAATCAAATTCCCCCTGCAAACAACCATACAAGTTACACAACAGGGGGAATTCTTGAATCACAATATCAACACAACATAACTAGATTCTTACATAAAATCAACCTACTACACACATATTTAATGCTTGCTGCGAGACTTGAACATAGACAAACCAAAACCAGCAAACAAAGACACAAACAAAGCACTTATAGACATAACCAGTGAAACACCAGTATCAGGCAAATGCTTAGCAGGAGCCTTAGCATTATAAGCCTCACCAGCATCAACAGCCTTAAAACGCTGCTCAACAGAATGCCCCACCGGCTTATCCGAAGAATGAACAGGATTCAACACAGGCTGCTCAACAACAGAATACTCTGGATTCTCAGGAACAATCTCAGGAACAGGAATCCACGAATCATCAGGAACATAAGGAACATCAGGAACGTCAGGAACTGGTATTGGCTCAGGTTCAGGAGTCACATCCGTCTCAGGCATAGGAGTCGGCTTAGGATTATGCGTAGGCTCCGATTCTGGCTCTGGAGTTGGCTCTGGAATAGGAGTCGGTGCAGGAGTCGGAGACGGAGACGGCGTAGGTGCAGGCGCAGGCTTAACCTTATCCTTAAATTGCGCATACACTGTCATATCGCTCTTTACAACCGAGTCTTTAGTGAAGGCGTCGCCTTGACCATCTTTCTGAGTGTTCCAACCTGCAAAGTCTTTATCAGCTTGCGTCGGATCAGCCGGCATGGACTCACTTGTCCATTCGTCTCCATCGATCGACTTGTTCTCTTGCACTTTTACTTCTGCAAGCTGGGCGTCGCCATTCATAAAGGTAACTTTATAACCCGAGGCCTCCCACTTTGGAAATACCACAAAGGTGTGATTCGTCAAGCAATATTGCGTGCCGAGCTTACTGCCAAACGTATTGACGCCTTTGTTGTCCCTGAGCAGAGCAAACAAATATGGGTAGATAGTAGTCTGCGCATTTAATGGTGAGTACGCAACCGTTGTACTGTTTATTATCTGTTTGTCGTCGTCCCACATACGATCACCTGACGTATATGGCCTACCGTTTGTTTTTTTAGCAACATAGAACTGCCAACCAACAAACTTAAAACCTGCTTTAACAGGAACCTTAGGTTTACCATTTTCATCCGTTGGAAACTGAATTTTATTATCTTTTACACGAAGGCGCGCAAAAATATTATCGTCAGTGTATGTAAAATTCCAGTTACCATCGGAGCGATAGCTCACATCATCCTTCTTTGGTTGCTCGTATGAGAAACATTTGTCTGCCACCGATTCATCTTTGGCATAGACGATTTCCAGGACATTCAGGCGAAAATATTTGTTCTGCTGTTGCTTATTCTTATCTTTAGATGGCGTCCAAGTAAAAGACGTCGCTCCAGAATCAAAGGCAGCAGATTCGTCTGTAACAACACTGTTGTACGTCACATAATACGGGCTTGGAATGGTGCTATTTACTACGGATACTTCATATGTATGAGTTGAATCATAGCTACCCAAGCTTTTTGTTGCGCTCGTAGCAGTATCAGGATTATAAGTACCGACAGTCGTTGCCACTATTTTGTCATTATCAGATTTGTCTTTGATCTGAAACTGTATCTTTGAAAACGCGTCTTTCACGTCTTTTCCAATTCTGTCTGAGTTTGGTCCAAACCAACTCTCAAAATTCAATTGACCAAAATCGCTATTGCTCTTAATAAATTCATTTTTATTATCCTTGTTCATGGTTTCCCAACAAAGACTAACCTTAAGCTCAGTTGTTTGTATTTGAGGATTTGTCTTATTAGGATCTGGCTTACTACTAGCAAAAAGCGCTTGATTAAAAATTGTTGGAGAAACTGAGTTTTCATTAACTTTAGACTTTGAATCAATGTTTGATTCAGCTTTTGTATCAGTATTTTCAACAGAATCTACATTAGATTTAGCGGTAGTCTTAACGACAGTGTTTACATTAGTCTTTGTATCAAGCTTGACATCAGACTTTGCATCAGACTTTACGCTACTCTTAGTTTCAAGCTTGGATTCAGTTTTTGTATTAGAATTTGGTTTCGAATTCGTTTCAGGTTTTATATTATCTTTATCAGAAGAATCAGAAGGATCAGAAGACTTTATGCCATTTGTCTCAGAAGAATTGATTTCTTGAGAAGAAGTATTTTCAATTGGGGGGGGGGTAGTAACTTTTGCAGTGGAAGTGCCAGAATCCACGTAAGTATCAGCAGCATTCGCAGTTTGAGCAATGCAAAAAGCGCAAGCGGCTGTAGCAATACTCATCATCGTCGTCGATAATAAAATCACAGTTTTCTTGTTCATTTTTCCCTCTTATAAAACAAATTTTAAGAAAATCAGTAAATGCAAAATCCCAGACTCACTTCCACTATTGAAGCAAACCTGTATTCGCAATTATATCATAAAATCATTATAACTTAACTAAATGTCATAATGTAATTACAATTCAAAATTTGTCATACACATCATGCAATGCGAAGAAAATTACAAATATTAAGTAACTTAACGCACAAGTAAAACAAAATCAGGTATCGATTTTGGAGCGATCAAAGTCGTCTGCATTATCAACAATAAACTGCTTGCGCGGAGGAACGTCATCGCCCATCAGCAAATCAAATACTTCGCTCGCCTGCTGAGCATCTTCCATACGAATCCTTCTTAGCATTCGCGTTCTAGGGTCCATAGTGGTGTCTGCAAGCTGATCCGCATCCATCTCACCCAAGCCCTTGTAGCGCTGAATATCGCTGTTAAAATCAATGCCCTTAGCTTGCAAATCATCAAGCTTTCCAGCCAATTCGTCGTCTGAGTAAGTGTAAATGTACTCACCTTTGCGCTTTCCAGCGAGCGCAATTCTGTGAAGAGGCGGCACAGCAGCATAAACATGCCCGTGCTCAATAAGCGGACGCATATAACGATAGAACAGCGTTAGCAACAAAATACGGATGTGCGCGCCGTCAACATCAGCATCTGTCATCATAACAATCTTGTTATAACGCGCTTGCGAAATATCAAAACTTGCGCCCGATCCTGCTCCAACAACTTGAATAATTGCAGCGCACTCTTTGTTGGATAACATTTGCGCAAGACTTGCTTTTTGCACGTTCAAAATCTTACCGCGTATTGGCAAAAGTGCCTGGAAAGCAGAATTTCGAGCAGCTTTTGCCGTACCAAGTGCAGAATCACCCTCGACGATGAAAAGTTCTGCAACATCGTCATTTCCAGGCTGGCAATCAGAAAGCTTTGGTGGCATTGAAGCAGACTCAAGTGCATTCTTTCTACGAGTAACTTCCTTAGTTTTACGCGCTTGAATACGCGCATGCATTTCGGAAACAATTTTCTCTAAAACTCTGGCAGATTGCTCTTTGAACCCTCGCTTAGACCCGCTAATCATCTCCCCAAATTGAGCGTCCGTCATTTTAGTAACGATTGGCTTAACTTGAGCAGTTCCAAGAACATCTTTAGTTTGACCTTGGAATTGAGGTTCAGCAATGCGAACTGTTACAACAGCAACCATTCCAGCTAGAATATCGTCTCGCTCAATCTTAGTGTTTGAATCTTTAAGATTTACTTTTAGCTTGCGAGCATTATCTTCAACAGCTTTACGAATCTGCTTAGTCAATCCTTGCAAGAATCCGTCTACGTGCATGCCTCCGCCAGGAGTTTCAACAACGTTTACGAAACTAATAATCGTTGAATCGTATCCGTTTACCCAACGCATCGCAATGTCAACGCCACATTTACGCGTCACTTGCTGAGCATGTAAATCTCCAGCAGAATCAACAGCTTGTGTCTCCTCTACATACGTATCTTCGCCAGAAATACGCCAAATATCTGAGACTGCTTGACCCTTTGAAAGAAAATCAACGAAATCTTTTACTCCGCCGTTATGCAAAAATTCAACCACTCTAGGATGATGCTTATTTTGCAATTCTCTAGAAGACTCACTATTTGCAACAGATTGCGCAGTGGTTTCTTCTGATTCGCCATCAGATTCAGATTCTTCTGATTCATATTCAGATTGATTTAGCTCATTAGATTCATTATCTACGGTTGCTTGCGATCCATCATTAAAAGCCAAATCATCTGTTAAATCACTAGTATTAGCATTCGCATCATCACTAGCGCTAACATCAATCTCTTGAATATCGCTAAATTCGCCTTCTGGCACGTGCTCGTCAATAACAGTAATGCGCAAGCCTGGAACCAAAAAACTAGTTTGACGAACTCGATCAATTAACTGTTCATAACTAAAGCGAGCTGTTGAGTTAAAAATCTCAGGATCAGCCCAATAGCGGACTCGAGTACCTGTAGTTTTTGGAGAAACAGTACCAATAACCTCAAGCTCAGTAGGCTTGTTCTTGCGAGTGCGCTTAAACGGAGAAGCTGGAGACGGATTTGCTGGATCTGCGTCACTATAAACTCCAGGATGCCCCTGATGGAAAGCCATGTGATGCGTTTTACCATCACGATCAACTTCAACATCCAAGCGCAAGCTTAAAGCGTTTACAACAGAAGATCCAACGCCATGCAAGCCACCTGCAGCATTGTACGAAGCGTTACCAAATTTAGCTCCAGCGTGAAGCTTAGTTAAAACAACTTCAACACCTGTAAGTTTTGTTTTAGGCTCTACATCTACTGGAATACCACGTCCATTATCTGCAACTTCAATAGAACCATCATCGTGAAGAGTGACAATAATATGGTCACAAGCCCCAGCCAAAGCCTCATCAACAGCATTATCAATGATTTCCCAAAGGCAATGCATTAAACCTTGACTATCAGTGGTGCCAATATACATGCCTGGGCGCTTTCGTACAGCATCCAAGCCTTCAAGCACAGTCAAACTGTCGGCATCATACTGTTCTCGATCTTTATTAGAGACCACTTCTACCCCTTGTACAACACGAATATTAAGCAACCACTAAGCAATAAGTGTCGCATCCCTGCTAAACAAAGCAACAATACGACACTTTACTTGTTAATTATTCTAAAATCACTGATCTAAGAAGTCACGCAAAGTTTGCGATCTGGAAGGATGACGCAACTTAGACATTGTCTTAGACTCAATCTGACGAATACGCTCACGAGTAACACCATAGACTCGACCAATATCGTCTAAAGTCTTTGGCTGACCATCTTCCAAACCGTAGCGCATTTTAATAACGCCAGCTTCCCTAGGAGACAAAGTTTCAAGAACTTGTCTAAATTGTTCCTGAAGAAGCGAGAATGCTACAGCGTCCGATGGAGCGATTGCGTCAGTATCTTCAATCAAATCGCCAAACTCAGAATCACCATCTTCGCCCAAAGGAGTGTGCAAAGAAATTGGCTCACGACCATACTTCTGTACTTCTTGCACCTTTTCAACAGGCATATCAAGCTCGCGTGCAAGCTCATCTGGCGTAGGTTCGCGACCCAAATCTTGAAGCATCTGGCGCTGAACTCTAGAAAGTTTATTAATAACTTCAACCATATGCACTGGAACTCGAATAGTACGAGCCTGATCTGCCATAGCACGAGTAATAGCCTGGCGAATCCACCAAGTAGCATAAGTTGAGAACTTAAAGCCCTTCTTCCAATCGAACTTTTCTACTGCGCGAATTAAACCAAGATTACCTTCCTGAATCAAATCAAGGAAAAGCATGCCTCTACCTGTATAACGCTTTGCAAGAGAAACCACAAGACGCAAGTTTGCTTCAAGAAGATGATCTTTAGCTTTCTTACCGTCTGCTGCAGCCCACTTAAGCTCACGCTTACGCTTAAACTCCATTTGGTCAATTTGCGTATCAAGCAAATGCTGAGCATACAAACCAGCCTCAATACGCTCTGACAAATCAACTTCCTGCTCTGCGTTAAGCAGGCTCACGCGACCAATCTGCTTTAAATAATCCTTAACAGGATCCGCTGTAGCACCAGTGGCGATTACTCGACGCTTAGGATTTCCAGAAGGCGTAAGATTATCGTCGTCATCATCATCTCGAACAATAAAAGCACCTTTTGCTTGTGGAACTTGTGGCGCTTCTTCTTTATTATCGTCAGAATCTTCGGAATCTTCATCATCTGGAATGTCATCCAGATTATTCATATCGTCAACGTCATCTAAATTGTCAACATCGTCTACATCAAGATCATCATGGATTTCATCAAAATCTTCTAAATCCATATGTTCTTCATCTGGATCCATGTCTGCATCAACGTCAACATCTACATCTTGATCATCAACATCTTCTGACATTTTAAATTCCTGATTTTCTTCCTTGCCCATCTTGGAATCGACAATAGATGTATCTTCGCTCGCCAAACTTTTCCTCCTGTAGATTCCCTGCTATGCGCAAAGTAATCCGCCATATTAAGGCATTCACCATACCTTGCTATGCCCTTTAAAGGCATCTCACTATACCACAAAGGCATAGTTATGGCAAGGGCAACTTTTACTTAAGAAGTAAATCATCTTCTAAGGACGATTTTTTCTGCTTCCCTACTTGCGGCGTGGCGAATTTTCTACACCATGCTGGCTCAACATGACTTTTGTATGCATTATCCACAATCATAGCCATAGAACAATCAGGATCGATTTCTAGCGCCATTGAAACGTATCTTTCAACATCTCCTAGCTTAAACCACCAGCTTATATAAGACATTAATGCGTAAACTTGTACTTTTAATTTAGGATTATTATCTACAACATAAGTCATAGCTTTTAGCAAGTTAACAACGTCTAGCGCTTTACAAATATCAGGCAACTCATATTCTTCGTTAAATTTTTCTTCTAGAAAATCTCTTAATTCCTTAGATCTTTCTTTTTCTCGTGGAGCTAAAGCTAGCACGAGCAGATCATTTATGTTGTAATACTCGCCTTTACTGTCTAGTAAAGACACAAGAAGAGTATCTCGAACATTAATGTTATTTAGCATTGCAATCGGCAACATTATTAAGTCATAACCCACAATATTGCCGTCTTTTTTAGAAACCATGTTATGCCAGTTTCGTATAGATTGTGTAACAAAAATATCATAACTTGAAAATACAGCTTCCTCTTTTTTAACATTCAAATTTTTGCTCATATAATCTATGCCTATGTATTTTTCAAAAAGATCTGGCGTTAAATCTCTAAGACATTTAATCCAATAATCTTCATAATTATGATGTTTGTTAATATAATCTTTAGGAATATCTAAAACTGTCATACATTCTTTTGGAACATTACTGATATTCACTTTTTCTATACTATTTCCAGCAACACAAGTCATAGCAAAGTACTCTTCAGATATTCCGCAAAACATACCTGCAGCATATAAATTTGTTAATTCTTTCAAAGTTGAATATTCATGATCATTATCTTCAAAAACTTGCTTGTTTTCCAATTCACTTTTTATTTGCATAATTCCTCCTTATTTTGTTGTGTTTTTATACTGTTTTTAACTTGGTAATAAGAGTTTTGCAGCAGAAACAAATTAGTGCAATAAAAATAACGCAATGTGGTTAAAGGCTATAAAATCCTAGAAAATACTAGAAAAATACTCATTTTGTAATGTCTAAGGCATGTGGATAACTCTTAATATGAGTTTAGATTCGCAAAAGTCATGTATAGAGACGCGTATAAGCGAATTAATTTATGACCAATTTAATTCTTTAGCTTGTAAAAACCTTATTTCTAGTTGTGATAAAACACTTAAAGATGTAGTGAAACAAGCAATTTCTTCTAGTGAAGGCGGCAAAAGACTCAGAGCTTACTTAGCTTTAGAAGCTTTCGATGCAGTACGCGGTAACTGCTCTAAAGACACTGCATATTGCGCAATGCTGGATGTTGCATGTGCTTTAGAAGTCTTTCAAACTGCAGCACTTGTACATGACGATATAATCGACGAATCGGCTTTAAGACGAGGAAGACCAAGCGCATATTGCGCATTGAGCAAAGCATGCAATAGCAAGCATATCGGCATTGGACTTGGATTAATGCTTGGAGATATTTTAGCAACTCAAAGCTTTGACATAACTAGAAAAGCATGTACTAATTTGCGCAATCCTCAAGAAGTTTTAGGCGAGTTTGCAAATATGCAAAGAAACGTTGGTATTGGTCAAGTTTTAGATCTTTCCATAGAAATGATGAGCCTTAAAAATCCAAAGAAACTAGCAGAATCCTCAATAAATGTTTTTCGTTGGAAAACTGCAAGTTACACAACTATAGCTCCACTTGTGCTCGGATTTTTATCTGCTGGACTTAATAAAAATTACGCTATTAAGTTGGCGAATGATATTGGCGAACCATTGGGAATTGCTTTTCAGATTGCAGATGATCTTATTGATATTGTTTCAGATTCTGCTCACACTGGAAAGCCTATTGGAGGCGATATTCGAGAAGGTAAACGCACTGTCCTTTTGGCTGATGCTCTAGATCTTTCTTCAAGCGAAGATCGTCTATTTTTGATAGATGCTTATAACTCTAATAATCGCAATGAAGATGATGTTAATAGGATTATTAACATTTTCAATCAGAGTGGTGCTATAAGTAAGTCTAAAAAGCGCATTCACAATCTTTGGGTTGAATCGCAAGAAAAAATAGATAACAGTACATTATCTGAATTTGGAAAATCCATATTGAACGAGGTTTCTAGCAAATTCATTCCTAGAGAATGGCAGTAAAATCACTGATATACTAAATATTTAGTGGATACTGTATTGCCTGTACACTTTTAGGTAGTTGGTTTAATACGCGTATAAGGGATTTACTACATGAGTGAAGTTCAAGCGCAACCAGGAATGTGTATTGAGAATCGCTATCGCATAATGCGGAAGATAGCAGAAGGCGGCATGGCTACCGTTTATCAAGCGCAAGATGAGCGTCTTAATCGCCCAGTTGCGCTTAAAATCATGCATACTCAACTAGCTCAAGGAATACATAGAGAGCAATTTATTGCAAGATTTAGGCGTGAAGCTACATCTGCTGCTGCAATAGCGAATCCTCATATTGTTCAGGTTTACGATACTGGCGAATTTGAAGGACTTGACTACTTGGTGATGGAATATGTTCATGGAGTAAATCTTAGATACGAAATGAACAAATATGGCACATTTAGCCTAAAAGACACTCTTCGAGTTCTCGCGGAAACTTTAGATGGTCTTGCATCCGCACACCTTGCTGGTGTTGTACACAGAGATATTAAACCAGAAAATATTCTTATTAACGACCGCGGTCACGTGCAAATAACTGATTTTGGTCTTGCTCGTGCTATATCGCAAGCTACACTTTCTTCTACTGGTCTTCTTCTTGGAACCGCCGCATACCTAGCCCCAGAAATGATTGAAAAGAATCTTGCCACTCCTCAAGGAGACTTATACTCTGCTGGAATGATGGCTTGGGAAATGCTTGCTGGGCGTGTTCCATTTAGCGCAGATAATCCTGTTACGCTTGTTTTTAAGCATGTTCATGAAGACACTCCATCTGTAAAAACAATTTGTAGCGATATCAACTCTTCTATAGCTGATTTTCTTGCATCTATTACTGCTCGAGAAATGGAAAAAAGACCGAGTGACGCTTCTAAAGCACTTAGTATGCTTAGACAAATTTGTGCTAATATGCCTAAAGAAGATTGGCAATATAAGTTTAATCCAAATTACGATAATGAAGATCAACTTTTAAATACGACTTTAGACGCAATCAAAACTGAAAATAGAATGTCTGATTCAGATAAATTCGATAAAAGAAATTACTCTAACATACCTCTTCCTCCTAATGCGAGCGATGCAAATAATGCTGATAAAGTTAATAAAGAGAATGTAAATCAGAGTAGTTCTAATCCTAACAATATTGGAAATGAGGTATTGTCTAAAACTAAAGACATTGACAAAACAACTGATATTGACAAAACAGCTGATATTGATGCAACTATGACAATAGTTCAAAAAAACAGTAACACTGATTTTAACTATTCCAATAGTCAAAATTCTTCAAACAGTGTGAATCAACTTGAAGATTTTAATGATAGCAATATGTTAACTATTGCTATGCGTGCGCCTCAATTTAATAAGAATGATTTAAGCGCTGACAGTAAAAGTCAAAACTCTAATCATAAAAAATTACACAATAAAGTTGTTATTATAGCTGTTAGCAGCGCGGCAGTTATTGCAGCAGCAATCGCATTTGGTTCTTACTGGTATTATCTAGGACCTGGAAGCTACTGGTCTTTGCCGAAACCAAATACGCAGTCATGCAAAACACAAGAAGCTTGCAAAATCACAAATATTCCATGGTTTGATTACGAGCAAACTCTTAAAATATCCAATATTCCTTATTCTGTTCAAAAAGAATTTAGCGATAATATACCTTCTGGAAACATTATTTCCACTAATCCTGATTTCAGTGGCGGTCATGTATCTAAACACGGAAATAATAAAGTTCATGTTATTGTGTCAAAAGGAATACGACAATCTACAATTCCTGAAGATATTATCGATCCAACATCAACAACTGGTAAGAATCCTATAAAAGCTTTACGCAAGGCTGGTTTTACTTCTATTAATCACAAAGAAAGCAACGACGTTTATTCATTAGATGTTCCTAAAGGCTGTGTTGTAGAAATTTCTCCAACACCAGGAATGCAAATGAATCACAATAAGAACATTACTGTTGTATTGTCTAAAGGTCCTATGCCTGTTTCTATGCCAGATGTTGTTAACCGAACAAAAGAAGATGCGGATAAAGCATTTAACGACGCAAAACTTGTTCCAACATACAGTGAAGAGTTCAATGATACCGTTGAAAAAGGCAAAATTATTAGCACATCTGTAGAAAAAGGAGCCCAACTTCATTGGGGAGATAAACTCAATGTCGTTGTTTCTAAAGGTCCAAGAACTGTTACTATGCCGGATGTTCGCAATAAAAATGCTAACGACGCTCGAAAAGCTCTTGAAGCCCTAGGACTAAAAGTAAATGTTTCCGCTCCGCTTGGAGACTTTATGCACACGGTAAGATTCCAGTCTGTAGCTCCTGGTACACAAGTTCGTGTTCTTGATGAAAGCGGAAACCCAACAGTTGTTACATTAACCGTTATTTGATTTATACAAATAACGCAGGTAATGCTACACACACATTGTATGAAATGTTGTGAGTTATGTTGTAGATTATTTGAATCAAAATATTTTACTCAAATAATCTACAACAAACAATTTATCAGCTTATTTCACTGATTCTGCCATAATACGCTTTTTAACGGTTTGAGCATATTCGTCAACATATTCTTGACCGCTCATTTTTTGAATTGTCTTGGTTACTCTATCGGTAAGCTCACGAAGAATATCGTGCGTAATATCTTCTGGATTCATTTTTTCAACTTCAATAGGCTCGCCATAAATAGCCTTTGTATAGCCCTTTGCAGGCATAACCTGACCATGCCTTTGCAATTCCCTAGTACCAATAATCGCAACTGGAACAATCGGGCATCCTGTTTCTAAAGCTAAGCGAGCTGCACCAGTATGTCCCTTATATAATCTTCCGTCAGGACTTCTAGTTCCTTCAATATGAATTCCAAAAAGCTGTCCATTTTCTAATATCTCACGAGCATGATTCAATGCCCCAAGTGATTTAGAACCTCCAGAACGATCTACTGGGAATACACCAACGGACGTAAACCACCATTTTTTAAAGCGACCCTTTAATCCTTTGCCTTCAAAATACTCGGCTTTACCCATAAAATGAATCATCCTAGGGCATGTGAGAGGCAAAAGTGCATCGTCAATCACAGCAAGATGATTTGCGGCAATAATAGCCCCACCTTTTTTAGGAATGTTGTTAACGCCTTGAGCAGTAGGATTAATCCGTAAACGCGCAATAAATCCAAACCCCTTTACGAAGAACCAATACAACATTCTAAAAAACCCCTTCTAGCAAGAGTTACTAAAAGCGAATCATTACGCAATCAAGCAGACTTGCTACAGTATAATTTATGACTCCTTCTAAGAATACCAACTCCCCTCACCCTGAGGACAAAAACTCAAACAACAATAATGATGATTCTTTTGGCGATAATTCTTTTAATGAGAATTGGTCTGATTTTATTAGAGATCATGCAGAAGATTTTAAAGAAATAGAGAAATCTAAAAGTGCGAAAATCTTTAAAAAACGTATTAGTCAGGCGACAAAACCACTTACTAAAATAGCGTCATACAATAATGCTGGTCCAAGAGATAACGTTAAGACCAGTTGGTTAGATGTTGATGAAACAATGGATTCTTACGGAGACGATTTTGTTCCACCAAACCCACATTTTAAGAATATTTCTATTACCCTCATAGTTTTATGGACTATTCTTATTCTGGGCATTTTGGGCGTAATTCTTAGCGTCTTAGTGCCCTATTTCGCAGCATACTCAGGTACTATAAGCGCTTTTCTGTTTCTTGTTGGATCTGCAGGCTTACTTATGAGTAGAAAGAAAAATTATACTTCTAGTGAAGACTACAACGACTACGGAAAAGGCGCACGAGTTTAAGTGCATTTATACAAAAGAATGAGGCTGATGTTAAAGCACCAGCCTCATTCTTCAAAGATTACAACTTAAAATTTAATCTTCGTTTAAACCAAAATTATTCTGATCCTCATTCTGACCATGGCATAACTTGTACTTTCTGCCAGAGCCACATGGGCACTCATCATTCTTGTTCGTTCCTGGGAACGTACGACCATCAGCCCAAGGAGTCTTCCACTCTTCAACCTTTGGACGCTTACTCAATGGCACTTCACCATCAGCATGGCTCATAGGAGCAGGACCAACGATTCCAGAATGCTCGTCTTCTTCTTGTTCTGCTTGCTCAATATCGGCATCAACATAAGAATCATCTTGGTTTTCAGTTTCCGCAACAATCTGCTCGAGATTCATACGGAACAGAAGCTGAATAGACTCTTCCTTAATTGCCTCAATCATTGAGTTATACATCTGGAATCCTTCGCGCTGATATTCAACCAGAGGGTCACGCTGACCCATACCGCGCAAACCAATACCATCCTTCAAATAATCCATCTCATAAAGATGTTCACGCCACTTGCGATCAAGAACAGCAAGAACAACTCTACGCTCAAACTGGCGCAAGTTATCAGAACCCATTCTTTCTTCAAACACAGCGTAAATAGTAGTAACGCCATCTACTATAGTGTCTCGCAAAGCTTCAACAGCTTTTTCTCCCTTAAGAGACTCAATTTGCAGGCGAAGCTGATCCCAATCCAAAATAATTGGCATAACAGCATTAACAGCGTCTTTAAGACCTTCCCAATCCCAGTTCTTTGGCTTATCAGAACCGTTCATAGCTCCGCGAACATAGCTATCGGCAGTATCTTTAATAAACTTCAAGATATCTTCATGAATATCTTCACCTTTAAGAACAATCTGACGTTCTGAATAAATAACAGTACGCTGCTTATTCATAACATCATCGTACTTCAAAACGTTCTTACGCATTTCAAAGTTACGAGCCTCAACAGTCTTTTGAGCCGTACGAACGCCATTAGAAACATACTTGGATTCAATCGGCTCACCTTCTGGCAAACCTTTAGCCATAACGCGCGCAACAAGCTGAGTGTTGAACAAACGCATTAAATCGTCTTCCAAACTCAAGTAGAAACGAGATTCACCAGGATCTCCCTGACGACCAGAACGACCTCTAAGCTGATTGTCAATACGACGAGATTCGTGACGCTCAGTGCCGAGAACATACAAGCCACCAAGCTTCTTAACCTCTTCATGTTCGTCTTTAACTTGCTCTTTGACTTCTGCCAAAACTCCTGGCCAACGCTTCTCATACTCTTCTGGAGTATCGTCTGGAGAATAACCTTCTGCCTTAAGCTTTGCATCTGCAAGGAACTCAACGTTTCCACCAAGCATAATATCTGTACCACGACCTGCCATGTTTGTAGCAACAGTCACAGCACCCTTACGACCAGCAACAGCAACAACAGCTGCTTCCTTAGCATTCTGCTTAGCATTCAACACCTGATGAGGTATACGAGCAACATCCAAAAGCGAAGAAACAATCTCAGAGGATTCAACAGATGCCGTACCAAGCAAAACAGGCTGACCCTTTGCATGACGCTGAGCAACATCTCGAACAATAGCAGCAAGCTTTTCCTTCTTAGTACGGAAGATTAAATCATCCTTATCCATACGAATAACTGGACGATTAGAAGGAATTGGAAGAACACCAAGCTTATATGTTCCCATAAACTCGGCAGCTTCCGTTTCTGCAGTACCAGTCATACCAGAAAGCTTGTCGTACATACGGAAGTAGTTTTGCAAAGTAATAGTCGCGAAAGTCTGATTTTCCGCCTTTACTTCGACATTCTCCTTGGCTTCAATCGCTTGATGCAAACCATCGCTGTAACGACGACCTGGAAGAACTCGACCAGTATGCTCGTCAACAATAAGAACTTCGCCATTAGTAACAACGTAATCGCGATCAAGAAGGAATAATTCCTTAGCTTTCAAAGCATTATTCAAGTATCCAATTAAAGCAGTGTTACTTGGCTCATAAAGATTCTCTATACCTAAGTAATCTTCAATCTTTGCAATACCTGAATCTAAAATACCAGCAGTCTTACGCTTCTCATCAATCTTGTAGTCAACATCGCGATCAAGCTTTAGAACAAGCTTTGCAAACTCACGATACCAACGCGTAACATCACCTTCGGCAGGTCCCGAGATAATAAGTGGCGTACGAGCCTCATCGATAAGAATGGAATCAACCTCATCGACTATTGCGTAATGGTGACCACGCTGAACAAGATCACTCTTTTCCCAAGCCATGTTGTCACGCAAATAGTCGAAACCAAACTCGTTATTAGTTCCATAAGTAATATCTGCGTTGTATTGCTTCCTACGCTCTGGAGGCTGCTGATCCGTAATAATGCATCCAACACTCATACCGAGGAACCTGTAAATACGCCCCATAAGCTCGCTCTGATAGCTAGCAAGATAGTCGTTAACGGTAACAACATGAACGCCTTTACCTTCCAAAGCATTTAAATAGCTAGGCAATGTTGCAACAAGTGTTTTACCTTCACCAGTCTTCATTTCTGCAATATTGCCCCAATGCAATGCTGCACCACCCATGAGCTGAACGTCAAAATGACGCTGACCAAGAGTACGCCTTGAAACCTCTCTTACTGTAGCAAATGCTTCTGGCATTAAATCATCAAGTTTTGCACCATTGTCTAACTTCTGCTTGAATTTTGCCGTTTGCCCTTTAAGCTCTTCATCGGAAAGCGCAGAAATCTCATCTTCTAGCGCATTCACAGCCTTTGCAACATTCTCAAGGCGCTTCAATTGACGGCCTTCACCCATGCGCAAGGCTTTATCGACGATATCTACCACGTTTAGCTCCCTTAGGTCGTGTCTATTATTCGGCTAGCCAATATAGACGTAAACTGTGCCTATATTACGCGACGGCTACGATTTTTGCAGCTAGCGAGTCCAAAACAACGCATAAAATGCCCGCCTAGCTAATTACTAGACGGGCATTAAACTCATATGAGTTATTTTATTTACTTTATTTACCCTTATTCTTCTATTGTTTCTTTACTGTTTTATTACTTCTTTTTAGAAACGTTTTCTGGAGTATCAATTTCAAACACACCATAACTCCATCCATGCCTACGATACACAACCGAAGGTCTCATTGTTTCCTTATTTACGAACAGGAAGAAATCATGACCAATAAGTTCCATTTCATACAACGCTTCGTCAATGCTCATTGGCTCGGCAATGTGGAGCTTACGACGAATCACAATAGGAGTATCTCCAACACTCACCTCTACTGATTCACCAGGACCCAAGTCGGAAGCAACTGCAGCATCTGCACTATTTGTTCCATCAACTTGAACAACTTCTTCAACAGTTGTTTCAACTTCTGGCTCTACAACACCCAAATCAACTGGAACCATTTGCTCATATCCACGACGATGGTCCTTACGACGATCGCGAGTACGACGCAAACGAAGCGTCAACTTATCGAGAGCCATATCCAATGCACTGTATTGGTCAGTACTAGATGCCTCTGCGCGAATAACCGTACTTCCTGCAACTACAGTAATTTCAACTCTCTTTGCAGTATCTGCCTGCCTTGGATTGCCCTCAGTGTTAAGCACAATCTGAATGCGCTGCGCATCTGGAGCAATGGCGGTCACACGATTCATCTTGCTTTCCACAACGTCACGGAATCTTTGCTTAATCTGCGTATGACGTCCGGTGATGACGATTTCCATGCGAACCTCCTTAAGTAATCCGATATAAATCGGTTTGTGTACACGTCAACGGCACCAGCGCCGCTGATACATCCATTATATCCGCTAAAAGCCGCCATTTTCTAGCGAGTCGCAAAATATGCGCAAAATTAAGACGTCTGCTATAATTGGGAAGGTTGAGGTTTCACGATGACCGCGGCTGCAATGTTCATTCGGAGTAGCTGAGGAACTTCCGGGCTCCGTAGAGCACAATGGCGGATAACGTCCGCCCAGGGCAACCTGAGAGATAGCGCAACAGAGAATAGACCGCCTAAACTTTTGTTTAGGTAAGGGTGAAACGGCGGTGTAAGAGACCACCGGGCTTCTGGTAACAGTTAGCCGCATGGCAAGCCTCATTGGGAGCAAGGTCAAGCAGAAGGTGTTTAAGGGCTGCTCGCCTAAGTCTTCGGGTAGACTGCTAGAGTTTGGCGGTAACGTCAAATCGAGATGGATGGTCATCCGTGTGCATATTTGCACGCGACAAAACCCGGGGTATGTGAAACCTCAACTTAATTTTGATTTTCACTTAGTTTTTTGCATAACACTTTTGGAGCGAAATCAAAATCACAAAAAACTGTGCAACAATTATTAAATTCTGGATTTAAATCACTATTATCTAAATCCGCTACCCCACAAGTTTTCATTCCAGCCAAACGAGCCGACTTTAAAGCTATAGCTGAATCCTCAAAAACAGTGCAATACTCTGGTTTTACACCTATTCTATTGGACAAATCTAAATAAGTTTGAGGACTATTTTTCCCATCTGATTGTAAATCTTCACCAAAAATCATCAAATCAAAATATTGCCATAATTCTGTTCGCTTTAAAGATGCTTCGCATAAAGATTTAGAAAGAGTAGTCATAAGAACTAATTTTGCACCTGTTTTATGCAAATAATCAACGTAATTTTTAGCGCCTTTTCTAAGAAGCAGTTGATTAGAATAAGCTTCATTAGCCATATCATTCCATTCCTGCATTAAATCTTCGGGAGAATCCGTAAACCCAAAACGTGCGATAACATAATCAGCCACTTCTCGAGGAGTCATTGTTGCAGTGGAATCAGCAAAATCAGCAGGCACTTTAATACCGCGTTTAGCAAAACTCTTTTCGTCTATATCATCCCAAACATGTAAAGAGTCAAGCAAAGTACCATCAAAATCAAAAATTGCTGCACAATTTGAATTATCAACTAACACATTTTCGCTCATATTATTAATCCTGATATTAATCCTGTTTTATAAAAATTACTTTGAATTAGATTCAGATTTTAGATTAGATTTTGCTTGTTTTTAACAATTCTCTAGCATGCTCTAAAGAAGCTTGCGACTGACTTCCAGAAAGCATTCTAGCTATTTCCTGCTCACGCTGTGAATCATCCAACTTAGTAACAGTAGTATCTACGACTAATGAAGAGTCAAAATCATTAGAAGAATCGCCAGAAACCGATGAATCACTAAAACTTTTTCTAACCACAAATTGAACATCAGCAAAAGAAGCAACTTGAGCCAAATGCGTTACAACAATCACCTGAGAACTTTTAGCAAGTTGAGCTAAGCGTTTGCCTAATTCCACTGCTGCAACTCCTCCAACTCCCGCATCAACCTCGTCGAAAATAAAAGTCATAGAATGAGAGTCGCTGTTATTGAATTTTGCCGCAACCAACTCCATAGCTAACATAAGTCTACTTAACTCTCCACCTGAAGCACTGCTACCCATTGGCAAATAATCAGACGACGGGAAAGGCTTAAAAAGAAACTCAACATTGTCTAAACCATGAGAATCTAAGTCAACTACTCCAGTTTCATCTACTTTACGCCTATTAACTTTGATTAAAAGCTGAGCATCTTGCATAGCCAAAGATTCAAGCTCTTTACTAACTTCAAAACTAAACTTTTCTGCTGCACTTTTGCGCAAATCATAAAGTTTATCTGCTAAATTTTTGGCATTAGAATAATACTTATCACAAGCTTTTTTAGCGCGATCAATAGCCTCAGGTGAATCATCCAAATCTTCAAGCTCAAATTGCGCCTTTTTAGCCCACTCTAAAACATCGTCAATCTGTGGACCCCATCTGCGAGTTAAATCGCTTAAATCGTGAATACGATTGTTAATAGCGTCTAAATCTTCCTGACTCTCATCAACATCTAATTGCTGAGCGAGCTGCATAACAATGTCGGAAATTTGGGAAGAAATATCGTCAAGTTGATTTGCAATCGCACTATAATCTCCGTCAACTCGAATTGAGCGAATTGCCTTAGATGCATTGTCAACCAAATGTAATGCGTCAACGGAATCTATTGCGCCGTAGTCAATTTGACTTGCGTCTAACGAAGAAATTGCTTCGCTAATAGCTCCAACGATTTGAGCAGCGTTTTCTATGCGGTCTCTTTTAGCTTTAAGCTCTTCATCTTCATTCCGTTTTGGATCGATTTGGCGAATTTTTTCTAGCGATTCTCGCAAATAATCTGCACGCTGCCTAGAAGAAGATTCTTGATTTATAAGCCTGTTATAAGATTCAACAGCATCCTGCCATTCTTTAAATGCCACAGAATATTCTTGTAATTCTTTTGAATCACAAGAAATTGAGTCCAAGAACTCACGCTGTTTTGCACTTGTTGCTATACGCAACTGATCACTTTGCCCATGAATTGTTATTGTTTGCGAACAAATTTTATCCAGCAAAGTCTTAGGAACAGAACAACCAGATACTACAGCCCTAGACCTACCAGATTTTGGAACAGTACGAGATACATAAACATCTATTTTAGAATCATCGCCTTCAGATTCTTCAACATCTATCCCAGATTCTTGCAAAAAATTAGAAACAATTCCTGACTTTGGAACAGAAAAAACGCCTTGCGCCCATGATTCTGACGCAAAAGATGTAATTCTAGAAGAATCAGCTTTTCCTCCAGATATAAGTCTTATAGCGCTTAGAAGCATAGATTTTCCAGCCCCTGTTTCTCCAGTAATAGCAGTCATTCCATATGAGGGAGTAATAACCGCGTGAGAGATTGGTCCTAAATTACGAATTTCTAATTCTTCAAGCAAGGATGCCCCCTACGAGTTTAAGCTATTAGGGTTATGGTAGTTATTTGAGACATTTGGAACATCTTCATAATTCCTATCAGTTTCATTATGCAGATTAGCCTCATATTCCTTAGGTTTGGAAGACTTTTTACGACGATTTTCGCGCCAACCAACTACAGGCAAATCAAACTTAGTAACTAATCTTTGCGTAAATGGAACACCAGAAAGACGCGCTAAAAACAGCTCATCTTTGGACTGACGAATTTGAATCCTAGATCCTTGCGGTAAAGCCCTTTGACGCCTACCATCACAACAAATCCAACCACCAGAAGCTGAATCTTCCAAAATATCAATAGTAAAAGTTGAACCTGCTCCGATAATCAATGGTCTAGAAAAAAGCGCGTGTGCAGCCAAAGGAACCAGTTGCAAAGCCTCAACATTTGGCCACATGATTGGACCTCCTGCCGAAAATGCGTAAGCTGTGGATCCAGTAGGAGTAGAAACAATAACACCATCGCAGCCAAAAGACGACATTTCAACATTATCAACGCGAATCGAAAGCTCCACCATTCTACCGCGATCTGCCCTATCTAAAGTAATATCGTTAAGAGCCCAATCACTTAAAGGCTCACTCGCTCCAGGAAGCCAAACGTCTACATGAGCTTCCATTCTATGCTCTAAAAAGTAATCTTTTTGAGCAATTCTTCTAATAGCCTCATCTATTTGGAAGCTTTCAAATTCCGCCAAAAATCCAACATGACCAAGATTTATACCTATGATTGGAACAGGAGTGCAATGCACCAATTCTGCAGCTTGAAGCATTGTGCCATCTCCACCAAGCACAACAACAATCTCTGTGTTTTCATCAATAACATGTGCTGTTTTTTGCGCAAAATCAGATACGGCAGCACTATGAAACACATCTACATGAAAACCAGCACTACTAAGCTGCGTGGTAACTTGATTTACAACGGCACTGTGACTATCAAGACGCGCATGCGTAACTACCAGAGCGCGACGAGCATAAGAAGCATCATCATCTACTAAAAGTTCTGGCATAACACAGCCCCTTTGTGGTTTTGCAAATAACAATAAATATTGTAATTGTTGCACTACATATTGCGCATTGTACTGCTTATGTAAAAAATATTTATCAAATAATTATTTTTAACCATTAAATCGCGCATAAAGAAGATATTCAATATTTCCATGAGTTCCTTCTATAGGAGATTCATGAGTTGCAACAACTTTTAAACCACTATTTTTAGCGCATTCTTTAATATTTTCTAATGCTTTAAGTCTTAGGTCTTTATCTGTTACAATTCCGCCTTTTCCAAGATTTCCTTTACCAACTTCAAATTGTGGTTTTACAAGAAGAACAATATTCGCGTTGTTTTGCGCAATACGCGCGATTACTGGAATAACAAAAGTAAGAGATATAAAAGAAACATCTGAGACTATAAGATTAGGCTTGTAAGGCAAATCTTGCGCGTAAACATTTCTAATATTTACGCCACTCATTTCGATAACGCGCGGATCGCTTGCTATCTTTGGGTGCAATTGACCGTGTCCGACGTCTAAAGCAATAACGCGATTAACGCCATTTTGCAACAAATAATCGCAAAAACCGCCAGTTGAAGCACCAATATCTAGCGCTTTAGTATTTGAATAAACTTTTAATCCTAAATCTTCAAATAAAGAGAACGCACCTTCTAATTTGAGTGCTCCTCTAGAAACATATTTAAGACAAGAATTTTCTTTTTTTGATTCATCAAAACTTATTTCTTGCGCTTTTTCCACTAAAAATGATGATTTATAAACAATTCGATTATCTACTTTTACTAACCCAGACTTAATTAAACGCTGAGCTGTAGTTCTACTTTTCACTAATCCGCGATTTACAAGTTCACAATCTAATCGCTGAACTAAATCATCTCCGTCAGACATTGAAAAATCCTCATACACACATACGCAAACTCATATATTTATAAAGAAAACTCTGGAAGAATGTAGTCTTCAAGTGATTTTCCACCGTCTATTAAGCTCCAAGTGAGCGCACAAGCAGCACGTAAAGCGTTGCAATCACTAGGATTGTTTACTTCAATAGAATTACAAACAATTTGTGCTCTAGAAGTTCCGCATACAAATGTAACGTCGTCAACACGCTTTGGAGACTCATGAGCCTCGTTTAGTCCTCTTAAATCCTTAGAAACAAAGCTTGGTCGCAAGTGTTTTGGAGCCTCAAGCAACATGCGCGTATTGGTGACACCAGTAAGCACTAGAAGAGACTCATATCCCCCTCTGGTACCTGCTTCGATGTCTGTATCCAATCGGTCTCCTACGGCTAGCGAGCGCGAAATACTTATTACAGGATTCCCAAACTCATCTTTTTCTGCATATTCTTTAACATCTTCATCATTGTGATTTGCATTTGCAGCAACCAACAATCTCGCTTCGTCATACATTGCGCACTCGGGTTTTCCAGCAGAAGCAATAGGCTCAACTCCAGTTGCATTTACTACAGCTTGAATCATAGAACCGCATCCAGGAGCTATACCAAATTCACGTGGAATTGTTAAATCGCGATTAGTAACAAAATACTTAGCTCCATGCTCTACGGCGAAAGCGACTTGTGCCATTTCTTGCCAAGTCATTTGCGGATACCAGCCTTGGATAACAGCTTTTGGATTGTCTTTACAAGACTTTACTGGATTAAGACCAGCACTACGAACCTCTTGTATGAGATGATCGGCTCCAAGCACTAAAACATTAGAATTTCTCGGAACGTAGCGAGCAACCATTCTTGCTGCAACAACAGAAGAAGTTATAATCTGCCACGGCTCTACTTTTAAGCCGAAACTTTCTAGTTGACTTGCTACAACTTCTTGAAAACGAGAAGAATTATTAGTCGTATATTCAATAAACATGCCATTTTTTTGAGCATTTTCAATTGATTCAGCAGCATATTCAACGGATTTTCCGCCTCTATACACTACGCCGTCTAAGTCAAGCAAAGCTAAGCGAAAATTCTTGCTTAACGCAGATTTACTATTTGAAAAATTCGTTCGTTCATCAAGTTGCATAGAATATCCCCGCATGATTTTAAAAATATCGAAGTAGCAAACGCCCGGCTTACTATACTCTCATAATACAGAAGCCGGGCTTAGAAAATATGGTTGTACTATTCCTCTTCAGACTTAACTGCACTCATCTCTATAGTTTCAGTATTGTCTGCGATTTGTGAATCATCGTCTGAATCATCCGAATCTTCGCCCGAATCGTCATCTGAATCATCCGAATCGTCTGAATCATCCGAGTCATCATCTGGAGCAAATTGCGCATCATCTTCACTAATGCCAACTTCGTCCATAATCGCGTCATTAAGATGTTCCAAATCGTAGTCAATCACAACATCTTCTGGATTTTCTTCGTCTTCAATATCTGCGTATTGCTCTTCTAAGCGATCAAGCAAAGAGTCAAGCTCAATAGCCTCATCACTTCGCCCAGCCTCCTCTAGGAAGTACTGTTCCGCCTGAACTGCACGCATTCTATACTCGCCAGGCAAACCCTTAGACCTACCCATTGCGTGAACAAGCTCAATAGCCTTATCTGAATGGTTTGTATCTGCCAAAACACCTGCGTACACAAGGAACATTTCTGCCTTGACTTCGCCAGTAACCCTTCTAGCTTCATCCGACATGCAGATTTCCAAAGCCTTATCAAGGTTGCCCATACCGCGCTCACAATCGGCAATAAATGGAAGATAATCCATGTAGCCATTCATTCGCATAGCTGTTCTAAACTCGCGCGCAGCAAGCTTGTAATCACCCTGACGGTATGCAATAAATCCTAATGTTTCGCGCGAAAAATCAATACGCGATGCCTGCTTTGCAGCCCACTTTGCATGTTCCAATGCAAGCTCTGGATCTTCTTCTTGCAAAGCATAAGCTGCGAGAATATGCAAACCAATATTTTCAGAATGTTCCTTAGAAAGACCGCGCAAACGCTCACGAGATTCTTTAGAAAGCATGGAATACTCTAAGCCCTTAGGCATCTTAGGTTCGCCTGGACGCCTATCAGTATAAGGGTTTTGAGATGGGTAAGAAACAGTTCCATCCGAGTTTCTACGAGGACCATTTTCAAAGCGGAAAGACGACTTTGAATCGCGCTTTCTAGAATCATTCTTCTTAAAATCACCCTTGTGGAAGCCACCGCGATTATCTTCAAAGCGGCGATCATTGCGCTCGCCACGATTATCACGATCAAACTTCTTGTACCTTGGATTGCCATTTTCTTCCGACTTGACATCAAAACCACGATTTCTGCGAGTTTCGTGATTATCTTTTCTATCGAATCTGCGATCACTGCGGTTATCACGATCATCACGGTTGAACCTATGATCATTATCACGATGGTTAAACCTACGATCGTTATCCTTCTTAAAACCGCTCTTATTGAATCCACCTTTGTGGAATCCATTGCGTCTTAAACCTTCTGAACTACCAGAATCACGCTCAAAATCGTCACGACGACCGTTCTTATGATCATCATATCTGCGATCATTGTGCTCAAATCTACGTTCGCCATCACGGTGATTAAACTTTCTGCCACCATCTTTGTGGAATCCACCCTTATGGAATCCGCCACGATGCTCGCCGTTCCCACCATTTTTACCGCCATTTTGACGGCTAAAATGGCCACGATTACCAAACGACTTACCACTACGCGATCCGCGTTCTTCGCCCATTATTGGCATACCTTTCAAATTCTAAAAATATAAAATTATACTAAAAATCTAATATTAAAAACAAATCAAACACGCTTAAAAAACTAATCACGCTCAACAGCGCCAATAGCCTTCTTGCCCCTACGAATCAAAGCAAAACGACCATGTAAGAATGAATTATCATTCAAAATGTCATCGACACTGTCTACTCGATTATTGTTAACGTACAAACCACCGGCTTCAATAGCACGACGAGCTTCAGAAATTGTGCGGAACAATCCAGCAGCAACAGCAGCCTCAACAACGCGATCACCACTATTTGCTTTAGCAAATTCTAAACTACCATCCTGCGCCTTAACCTTAACACCATCCAAGGCAGCTTCAAGAGTTTGCTCATCAATAGCGTCTAAATCACCCTTACCAAACAATGCCGAAGAAGCAGCAATAGCCTGATTCGTAACATCTTCACCATGAACAAAGCTTGTAACTTCCCAAGCGAGAACACGCTGAGCTTCACGACTTCCTGGGTCTTCTTGAATTTGCTTTTCCAATCGCTCAATCTCACTCTTAGGCAAGAACGTAAAAGCTTTAAGAAGCTTAACAACTTCATCGTCTGGCTGATTAAACCAGAATTGATAGAAGCGATAAGGGCTAAGCATTGTAGGATCAAGCCACATTGCGTTACCCTCCGACTTGCCAAACTTACGACCTTGATTATCCGTAATAATCGGGCTTGTAAACACGTGCACAGAAGCTCCGCGAACCTTACGAATCAAGTCCATGCCAGAAGTCAAATTACCCCACTGATCCGAACCGCCAAGTTGCAAAGTAACATTGTAATTATCAAACAAGTACAAGAAATCGTTTCCTTGCAAAACCTGATAGCTGAACTCAGCAAAAGAAATGCCTTCGTCGGAGTTTAAGCGGCGAGCCACAATATCCTTAGAAAGCATTGTGCCAACACGGAAATTCTTACCAACATCACGCAAAAAGTCAATAGCAGACATCTTAGAAACCCAGTCGTAATTGCTAACAAAACGAACAGGATTCTCTCCATCAAGAGGCAAAATTCTGCCAATCTGCTTGCGTAAGCGCTCTGCCCAACCAGCCACAATATCTTTAGAATTAAGCGTGCGTTCTCCACTTTGACGAGGATCACCAATCAAACCAGTAGCACCACCAACTAACGCAATAGGATGATGACCTGCAGCTTGCAAGTGACGCATATTAATAAGCTGAACAAGATTACCAATATGCAATGAAGCAGCAGTAGGATCGTAACCGCAATAATACGTTAATGGTTCTCCGTCAAGCGCTTGAGCAAGCTGCTGCTCATCAGTAGATTGTGAAATTAATCCACGCCACTTTAGCTCTTCAAACAAGGAAGCAAATCCAGCTTCCTTGTAATTCCTGACCTGAGCCATTCGTATCTCCTTATTATTGCCAAAACTTACCTAGGCATCGGGCGCTAAAAGCGCAATCCAAGCCTTTCAATTTTGGCAGCACAGGGCGACACTCTTATAAGCAGTTCCATCACTTACAGATTCAGAAAATTTCTTATACTCATCAATAGCAAGCTGAGCCTGGGTAATTTGTTCTTTTACGCGAACAAAAGCCGTTCCACCTTTTCCACATCTAGAAGCTACTGATCCATCACTAGAAAGAACAAGTTTAAGATTCTCAATATCGTCTCGATCTACAAAATCATTCAGAATATTAGCAAAATCATCATCACTTAAAACGTCTAAATCCCCTCCAAGTTCTTCAGCACGTTTTACGCATAATCCTGATAACTTATGCGCATTTCTAAATGGAACACCTTGTTTTACAAGCCATTCTGCAATATCTGTAGCTAAGGCAAAACCAGTAGCAGACTGTTCACGCAACCTAGCAATATTAAATTGCATTGTTCTAACCATCCCTGCGAATGCTGGAAGCAGAACTTCTAGAGTGTCAATTTGGTCAAAAACTGCCTCTTTATCTTCTTGCAAATCTCTTGCATAAGCAGTAGGAAGACCTTTAAGAGTGGCCATTAATCCAGTTAAATCTCCGATTAATCGTCCTGCTTTTCCTCTAGCAAGCTCCGCAATATCTGGATTCTTCTTTTGAGGCATAATAGAAGATCCAGTAGAATAAGCATCGTCTAAAGTTACGAACGCAAATTCTTGAGTATTCCATATAATAATCTCTTCGCTTAAGCGAGAAATATCAACGCCAATCATGGCTGCAATAAATGAAAACTCCGCAACAATATCTCTACTTGCTGTAGCATCAATAGAATTCGCGCAAACAGCAGAAAAACCAAGTTCTTTAGAAACTTCTTCGGGATCTAGTCCAAGAGTGTTGCCAGCCAATGCCCCTGCCCCATACGGGCTTTCGTTTGCGCGCGAATCCCAGTCCGCAAGGCGATTTACATCTCGCAAAAGCGGCCAAACATGAGCCATTAGCTGGTGTGCAAGCAAAATAGGTTGAGCATGCTGCATGTGAGTACGACCAGGCATTACAGAATCTTTTGCAGCTAAAGATTGAGCAACTAAAGCATTACAAACATCTAGCACGAGAGCAGCCAAAATGCGCGAGTGTCTGCGCAAAAACATGCGTATTAAAGCTGCGATTTGGTCGTTTCTAGAGCGACCAGCCCTAAGCTTTCCTCCAAGTTCGCTTCCTGCAATATCAAGCAAACCGCGCTCTAATGCAGTTGCCTCATCCTCGTCTTCTTCAATTGGCGTAAAAGTGCCATTATCCACGCGATTTTGCAACTCGTCTAGAGCTTTTTGAAGATCCTCGTATTCTTGATTTGTCAATAAACCTGCACGATGCAATGCATGCGCATGAGCGCGAGATCCTGCAATATCATCATCCGCTAATCGCCAATCAAATTGAGTTGATTTGCTAAGCTTTGCAAGCTCTGCGGAAGGTCCTGAGCTAAAACGTCCGCCCCACAAGGCTATTGGATGGTTTGCGTTGACATTTGCATCGGCATTTGCATCGTGCATAGTTATATTCTTCTTTCTGCTTTCCTCTTGTTAGTTGTTCTTTGCAACGCGCATATCTCGAGCCGCTGCAACCTTGCTAGACAATCCGTAGATTTCAATAAATCCGTTGGAAGCGCGCTGGTCGAAAGTATCGGAAGAATCGTAAGTAGCCAAGTTAAAGTCATACAAAGACTCATCCGACTTTCTGCCTGTTACAACAGCCTTTCCAGCGTATAAAGTCATGCGAATATCGCCAGAAACATGCTCTTGCGTTTCGTTTATGAACGCGTTCAAAGAACGCACAACTGGCGAGAACCACTGGCCGTCATACACAAATTCCGCCCACTTTTTATCAAGAGCACGCTTAAGCCTATGCTGTTCACGCTCTAAGCAGCAATTCTCAAGCTCTTGATGAGCCGTAATCAAAGCTTGCGCGCCTGGAACTTCGTACAATTCGCGAGACTTAATGCCAACTAGACGATCTTCAATAATGTCGATTCTGCCGATTCCTTGTGCCCCAGCTCTCTTGTTCATTTCTTCGATTGCTTGCAATGGAGTTACGCTATGACCGTCAATTGCAACTGGAATACCTTTTTCAAACGTGATTGTAACTTCGTCTGGAGTTGTAGCTTCCAAAGGATTCTTTGTGTAAGAGTAGCATTCTTCGGTTGGAGCATTCCACGGATCTTCCAAGAAGCCTGTTTCAATAGCCCTTCCCCAAACATTTTGGTCTATAGAATATGGGCTTTTCTTGCTTTGAGTAATCGGAAGCTTGTGCTCGTTTGCAAAAGCGATTTCAACATCTCGAGTAAGCGACAAATCGCGAATTGGGCTAATTGCCTTTAAATCTGGATCCAAAGACTGAATTGCAACTTCAAAACGAACCTGATCGTTTCCTTTGCCAGTGCAACCATGTGCGATCGTATCTGCGTCGAATTCGTGCGCTGCGTGAACCAAGTGACGAGTAATAAGCGGCCTAGAAAGCGCAGAAACTAAAGGATACACGTCTTCGTACATTGCATTTGCTTTTAATGCGAGCATGCAATAGTTATCCGCAAATTCTTCACGAGCATCAACTACATACGATTCAACAGCACCACAAGCCAAAGCGCGATTTTTAATGACTTCGAGCGCTTCTCCACCTTGACCAACGTTTAGTGACACAGCTACAACGTCTTGACCTGTTTGTTCTTTAAGGTACGGAATAGCTACAGATGTATCAAGGCCACCCGAATACGCCAATACAATACGTTTCTTACTAGTCATAGTGACCTCCCAAGGTCATATATTGAATAAATAAACAATATATAGTATATTATACAACCATAGATAAAATCTCAACACGCTTAGAAATACAACGCTTTTATCATATTTTGAAAAATAATATTTAAAAAAATAAGACAATAGGAATAATACTTATGCAATTGATTGTACTATAACAAAGTGCAAAAACCACAACGCTGTGGTCTTTGCAGCAAGTATTATAAATTCAACATCCATCGATGCATATTAGACACAAATATAACTATAAAATGAATAAACTATATACAAAATCACCTAGATGCAACTGAAAGCATCCAATTAGCTCTATCTTCTGCTTCTTCGTTAGAAACACAAACCATAAGCACTGTATCATCGCCAGCAACCGAACCTAAAATACCTTTTAAAGGCTGCCTATCAATAACACTTGCAACATATTGAGCAGCGCCCGAAGGAGTGTGAATCACAACAATATTATTAGCAAATCCAACTTCTGTAATAAGACCAGAAAGAGTCCTAGCAACCTGTTGATCAATCCTAACAGTATCCATTGCGTGACGATTACCAGTTCCATCTCCTAGAACATAAGCAATTCTGCCGTCTGTAAGACGAATTTTAACCGCATTTATTTCATCCAAATCTCTACTCAAAGTTGCTTGAGTAACCTCAAAACCATGACGGGCCAAAACTTTAGCAAGCTGAGACTGTGAAGTAATAACCTCACTTAAAAGCGCCTGTTCAATCGCATTTAAACGTGCAGCTTTAGTCGTAGGACGCTGCTTTCCAGCGGATTCAATAGAACCAAAATCGTCATTAACATCAAAAGCATCGTCAAAATTATTATCTTCATTCACATAACTATGATTAAGCGCATCATCGCCACTAAAATTATTTGACTTCCTATTAGACTCAACCATAATTGGCAATACCTTTCTAAAGAGCACTCCAATCTAATATACATGAATACATAAATATATTCATGAATATATACATTTTAACAAAGCCATAAATACTATTTTATTTACTAAAAAATACGGCTGAACAACCAGATAATACTAATCATTCAGCCGTATCAATTTAAAAAACGCGACTCTGTAACTTATACTCGAACTTATACTCGCAATGTTGCATGCAATTTTTGAGCAGACTTTGTAATAGCCTCTCGAACCGCTTCCATATCATCGCTAGAAAGCGTTCTATCAGCAGCCCTAAATGTTACAGAATAAGCAAGAGATCTTAGCCCTTCTCCAAGTTGTTCGCCTTCATAAACATCGAACAACTCTACAGACTCAAGCAAATCACCAGAAGCTTTAACAATAGCTTCCTTTAAATCGTGAGCAGTCAAAGAAGAAGGAGCAACAAACGCAAAGTCCTGCTTAACAGGAGGGAATGTAGAAACAGGTTTTGCCTGAACAGGCTTAACTTGCATAGCATCAAACAATGCGCTCAAATCAAGCTCGAATGCTGCAGAGTGCTTTGGCAAACCCAAATTCTCATCAACCTGAGGATGAAGCTCTCCAACAATACCAATTTCAACATCGTCGGCACCATCAACAGGAATATACACCTTCGCGGTACGACCTGGATGCCAAGAAGCAGGAACATCATCAGAATTAATCTGACGAACGTCAAAAGCAACGCCGATTCGCTTTCCTAAACGATTAACAGCTTCTACAGCATCACTCCAATCAACTTCTCTATGAGTTCCAAGCCAACCTGTTTCTTCAGCATTACCAGTTAAAAGAGCTGCAACATGCAAAGGCTGCTCAGGCAAACCTGCATCCAACGCAGCAAGCTGAGAATCCGTAGGACGAACCGAACCAGGCAAAGCAGGAATAGCTGGAGCATTAGGATCCGCAAAATACACGTGACCAAGCTCATAAAGCGAAACATCACTCAAGCCACGACGAATATTTCTACGAACCGTTCCAGCTAAAGTGGTAAGAACATTCCTGCGAAGCCAAGGACGATCGCCAGCCAAAGGATTTGCGATCTTTACGCTGACTTTAGCAACAGAATCAACGTCTTCACGGAAAGCTTTAAAATCTTCCTGACCAACAAACGGGTAGCTCAAAGATTCAATCAAGCCCATTTCAGCAAGTTCATATGCAATAGCTCTACGAGTTGCTTGATCTTGCGTTAAACCAGTTTTGCCAGTAACAGGAACAGCTGGAACCTTAACAGGAATCTCATCGTAGCCAACCAAGCGCGCGATTTCTTCGACCAAATCGCATGGATCATTTAAGTCTGGGCGCCAAGTTGGAGGCAAAACAGAGAACGATCCGTTTCCGCCGCCAGCAACAGAGCAACCAATATCCGTAAGAATATCGCTAATACGATTCAAATCAATGCTTAAGCCAGAAACACGCTCTACTTCGCTAGCTTTGAAAACAATAACACTTCTATCAACAGTATTGTTTACGTCTGTAGGCGTATTAGAAGGCTCCCCAGAACCAAAATTGCTGAGCATTGTAACAGCCATTTGCGCAGCTGCTGGCTGCAAAGCAGTATCAACGCCACGCTCAAACCTGCGAGATGCCTCAGTTGGAAGCTTATGTCTACGAGCTGTACGTGCAATAGAAACGGGGTCAAAGTGTGCAGCTTCAACAAGAATATTCTTCGTTTCGCTCGTTACTTCTCCATACATTCCGCCCATTACGCCAGCAAGTCCAAGAACACGCGAACCGTGATTTCCCTTTGGAGAATCGCAAATAAGCAAGTCCTCAACGTTAAGCTCTCTGTCTTTGCCATCTAAAGTTGTTAAATGCTCTCCAGCTTTAGCGCGGCGAACAACAATAGGACCTTCAATCTTATCTAAATCATAAGCGTGAAGAGGCTGACCTAAGTCGAGCATTACGTAATTTGTAACGTCTACTGCAAGAGATATACCACGCATTCCAGCACGAGTTAAACGCCTACGCATCCAATTAGGGCTAGAAGAATCTGGATTAAAGTTTCTAACAACGCGAGCGTAGTAACGGTCGCATCCAACAACACCATGAATAGGATTATTATCTTCAATACTAACTTCTATATCTTTAGAAGCTCCATCAGACATAGAAACTACTTGATCAGCTTGATTATTAAGTTCAATTACTGGATCAGTGTAAGTTGCACCAGTTGAATGGTGATATTCGCGCGCAACACCCCTGTACGAGAACGCGTATCCACGATCAGGAGTGATGTTAATTTCCAGCAAAGGCTTGTTTAAGTGAAGAAGCGACATTGCGTCGTCTCCAGGTTTCAAAGCATCATATTCAGCTTTAGAGAAACCGTATTCGCGAAGCAAAATAATGCCATCGTGGCTATCTCCCAACCCAAGCTCGCGTTCGGATGCGCACATTCCGTTAGAAATGTGGCCGTAAGTTTTGCGAGGCTCAATCTTAAAATCGCCAGGCAAAACTGCCCCAGGAAGAGTTACAACAACTTTTTCTCCCGCAGCCATGTTTGGAGCACCGCAAATAATTCCACGAGGAACTTTATTGCCATTTTCGTCTACCTCGTTGTATTTATCTCCAACATCAACATGGCACCAATTAATAATTTTGCCATTTTTTTGCGGCTCAGGAGTAGCATCAACAACGTATCCTACAACAATAGGACCTGTAACTTGAGAGTCGTGAATCTCTTCCTCTTCCAAGCCAACTCGCACCAAATCTTTAGCAAGCTGCTCGTAAGTCAAACCTTCTGGCACTTCAACATGATCTTTAAGCCAGTCAATATCTACCATTGGCATGAGTACTACTCTCCCATCACAAACTGTTCACTGAAGCGCTTATCGCCTTCAACCAAATCGTGCATATCGTTAATATCGTGACGAAGCAGCAAAGTGCGCTCCAAGCCAACACCAAAAGCAAATCCCGTATAAACATCTGGGTCTAAGCCTGCAGACTTAAGAACATTCGGGTTAACCATTCCGCATCCGCCCCATTCAATCCAACCTGGACCACCCTTCTTATCTGGGAACCAAAGATCCAACTCCGCACTAGGCTCCGTGAACGGGAAGTAGCTTGGGCGCAAACGGCTTTTTGCATCTGGGCCAAACATTGCAACAGCAAGGCGATCAAGAACACCCTTTAAATCAGCCATGCTCAAATATTTATCTACTGCCAAAGCTTCGCACTGGTGGAAGACTGGCGTATGAGTTGCATCAAGCTCATCAGTACGGAATACTCGGCCTGGGGACGCAATATACAGAGGTACTCCTCGCTCAATTAACGCACGAACCTGATCGGAAGAAGTTTGCGTACGCAAAACCATGTTAGATCCAACAAATCCTGCAGCATCCTTTGCCTGATTACCTTGCACATAAAAAGTATCTTGCATTTGGCGAGCAGGATGATCTGGACCAAAGTTCAACGCGTCAAAATCGAACCACTCTGTTTCTACCTCTGGTCCTGCAGAAATCTGCCAACCCATAGACACAAAGAAGTCTTCAAAGTCTTCAATAATACGCGCAATCGGATGGCGAGCGCCAAGCGGCTTACGATTTATTGGCAAGGTCATATCGACTGTTTCTTTTTGAAGCATATTAGCTTCTTCAATAGCCTTAATACGCTCTTGGGCTGCTGCAAATTCACGACCAAAATCAGCGCGTAAAGCCGACATTATCTTGCCAGCTTCTTTCTTTTCTTCTACTTGAAGACTTCCAATAGACTTGCTGGCAAGGGTCATTGCAGACTGAGCTCCTGCATACTTAGTTTTTGCCGCTTTCAACTCTTCCATTGTTTTAGCGGCTTGAACACAAGCTATACCCTCTTTTACTACCTTTGTAATTGCCTTCGCGTCGAACGGCTTACTACTTGCCACAGCACCCTTCCTATCCGTGTTATGTGTACTTTTGTGAAGCATTCAAAAAACGTCTCAAATCTACATTTTTCGCTCATGACTAGACATAGCCAAGCCCATTAGCATTACTGCAGCGCTGGTTGCCAAGTTCATTGATTCTGCTTTTCCGTAAATAGGTATTACCGATATTTCGTCTACTTTATTTAATATTTCTTCTGGCAATCCTCTGGCTTCGTTTCCAAATAATATTGCATTAGATCCTTCGTTATATCCTTTATTTAAATCATCACTTAGTGGTTTTAGAAGATTTGCAAAAGACTTTGGTTTTTTATTTTCCGTTCCATAAATATCAGCTGCAATAACCCTTATTTTTAATGACTTTATCCAATCAAACCAATCATCCTCACTCATTGTCACTACTGGCAAATGGAATAATGAGCCTGCAGTAGAACGAACAAGCTTTGAATTAAAACGATTCACGCAATCGTCAACAAAAACAACGGCACTACAACCAGCTACATCTGCAACGCGAATAATAGCACCAGCGTTGCCAGGGTCTCTTACCTGCCAGCAGGCTGCAATCAATATAGGATCATAAGCAAAACCAGACTTATATTTGCTTTCTACCCCAATACTATTAAATTCTTTTATAAATTCTTTATCTAAAATAGTAGAATCACAAACGGCAACAATCCCTTGACAATCCGTACTGATCTTATGCATAACTTCTGCTGTTGCAGGGTGCACATAGCACTGATTTTTTAAGGATTCGTCAACAATTTTGCTTATCGTTTCTAAAGATCCATTTTGCAAAATGCCATTTTTAAGATTTTTAAAAGAATTGACATCAATGTAGTCACTATTAACAGCATCTTGCAAAACGTAAATGTCTAAAATAGATTTATGCGCGTACCTTACCGCTTCCCTAACGCTTTGCGGGCCTTCAACTAAAAAGCGCCCATCCACTCGCGATTTTGCGCGACTTATTGCACAAATGCGCTTAACGCGATCGCTATGCGCGTTGTCTATTAACTCTTTTAACGGCATAATATCACTCTACTTTACATGTATTTACATTTACATGTATTTACAACACGCGTAACTGTTGCAATACAAAACTACTCAAAAACTACTCAACAAAACTACTCGTGATGCTCCGACGAACTTTGAGTAGTATATCCCTCTGGCTCCAACTGGAATGTTGTGTGCGAAACAGAAACTGGAAAATGCTCACGCAAACAATCTTGAAGCTGGCTTAAAATATCCGCACACTGCCCCATCGTCAAATCGCGCTCAACAACAACATGCGCCATAAAAATAGGCATTCCTGTAGAAACAGTGCTTGCATGCAAATCGTGAACAGCAAGAACGTGCGGAACGTGTTCAAGATGGTCACGAACTTTTTCTATATCCAATCCTTCTGGAGTTTGCTCAAGCAAAACTTTTACAGCATTTTTAAGCAAGTGCAACGCTCTAGGAATCATCAAAATTGCTATAATTCCGCCAGCTACAGCGTCGAAACCGCTCCAATTTGTAGCTATCATAACTAATGCAGAAACAACTACTGCTACAGAGCCTAAAGCATCGTTCATAACTTCCAAAAACGCTGCTCGCATATTCATATTGTCTTTAGATTGAGAAACAAGAATTATAAGCGAAGCAATATTTGCAAGAAGACCTAGAATACCAAAGAAAAGCAGCTGACTTACACCGTGAATTTCATTATGACTTGCGCCAAAAAGACGCATCCCCGACTCCACAATCGCATAAACGCCTACAAAAAGAAGCACAAGAGCGCCAGCTGCAGCAGTAATCACTTCTAGCCTTGCCCACCCCCAAGTGCGCTTTGCATTAGGCTTTTTGCGCATTAAAATCGCAGTAACCGTAGATGCAGCTAAAACGGAAATATCCGTTAGCATATGACCAGCATCAATCAGCAAAGAAATCGAATTAGTTAAAATAGATCCGATTACTTCTGCCAAAAACACAATTGACGTTAACGCTAGTGATAGCGAAAGCTTATGCTGATGCGCGTGACTTGCGCTAATAGCATCTTGCAAAGAAGCGGCATTAGTTCCAGAAGTACTTAAATCATTCTTCTCTAAGATTTCACTGGAAGAGTTTGACAAATGATGATTATTCACACAAATCTCCTATGTTCATACAAATAAGTATCTCGATATCGTTTCTCAATATCATTCCCAATATGCCTTATACGCAATGAACCCCAGCCTAAGCTAGGGTTCACGCATAAACATCTAAAGATTAATTATCTAAAAACTTATTCTATTATTACTATTCGACAATTAACGCGCCGAGATGATGGGAAGTTGATTCGGCAATCAAATCATCTTTAAAATCGCCATTATCAGCAGCATTAATTATCTTCATTGAGGCATCAACCACATCTGGCTGCAAAGCATTAACCCAATGAATACGCGAATCTCTTCCAAACCAACCCATTTGTTTTCTAGCAAGACGTTTAGTTTTCTGAGCAATATCAGCAAAAGCATCATCTTCGCTGCATAAGCCATCTAAATAGTCCATTATTTGCTTGTATCCCAAAGCTCTACTCGCAGTAACACCAAGCCTAGAACGAATTGCTTCGACCTCATTCACAAAACCCTGCTCGCGCATCATTTTTGTGCGAAGCTCCACTCGCGCATCCAAATCTTCTCTGTTTAAGTCCAATCCTATTTGCACACAATCAATCAAATACTTGTATTTTGGCAGAGTAGCAGAATACGGCTTCCCTGTTAATTCAATAACTTCTAGAGCGCGAATTGTTCTGCGCGAATTTCTTGGATCCATATTTTTAGCCGCCACAGGGTCCAGTTTTTGTAACTCTTCAAAAAGAGCCATTGCTCCTTGCGACTTTTCACGATCTTCCAAAGCTTTGCGAATATTAGGATCTGTACCTGGAAAAGTTATATCATCTACAGCCGCACGAGCATATAGACCAGAGCCTCCAACAAGAATTGGGCGAATACCTTTTTTTTGCAAATCGCGTATGCATTGCCTAGCAAGCGTTTGAAATTTTGCAACGCTCATGGATTCTTCTGGATCAATAATATCTATTAAATGATGCTTAATCTCGCTTTGCTCTTCTTTAGTGGCTTTTGCTGTACCAATATCCATATAACGGTACATTTGATATGCGTCTGCGTTTATAATCTCCGCTTTTACACCACGTTCAGCAAATTTCTTTGCAATTGCAATACCAAGACTCGTTTTGCCAGATGCTGTTGGACCTACAATCGAAATCACTTTCGGCGGTTTGCACACAATGCGCTCCTAATAATCATATTAAACGAACTAAAATCAACCTTAAAGAAGAATCTCTTCTACAAATTTACACAATCAAACATACATAAAAGTCAATAAAAGTAGTAGGAGATTTTGCTTCGACACCAAAGCAGTAGTTGATTACCACACTGTATTACAATCCCCATTGAGAACGACACGCGCTATTGTTGATGTGTTTTATTTTATATGGTACCGTTTTCGCTAACTTAAAACCGAATGATTTTTATTGTTTACACGTGTTCGTAGCATTTTACAACTAAAATTATTCGTTCAACGTGATTTATAAAAGGATTCCATTTGGTTTTACGTTAATCATTTTGTTGTCTTTTCTGCACCGATGGAGAATAGATATGATTACTATTTCTCATGTAGCATATGCGATTTTAAAACGTTATGGGAAAATGAATATTAATCGCTTACAATTACTTTCTTACTATTGCCAAGCTTATAACCTAGCATCCACTAATTCTCCTTTGTTCTATAACAATTTTCAGGCTTGGCGCAATGGTCCAGTATGCCTAGATTTATTTAAGATGCACAGAATTAATGATGTTTTTATAGAATGTAAAGATATTGTTCTAGGACCTTATGAACTTAAAAATCATCTTACTTATTCTAATTTACTCACTATCTATAACGTTTGCGACGCTTTAATTGATTTTAGTATTGAAGAACTAGAAAATCGCGCCCGCAGTGAGATGCCATGGATTGATGCACGCAGAGGGATATTACCAAATAAGGCTAATGAAGTAGAAATATCTAAGAAAATTATTCATGATTATTACGTAAAACATCCAGTAATTAATACGAATTCACGAACAACACGAAGCAAAGAATTTAGAAAAGATGATGAAGAACTACAAAAAGACATACAAGATATAATTTCTGAACAAATTGAAAAATTTAATCAATATAATCAAGATGAAAAAGTTAGAAGAATAAGACGGGCTGAAAAAATTTTAAGAGAAAAATTAAGCATATTGAATGGGCTTAAAAATAATAAAATTTATTTTGATGAAAACATTGTTCGTATTACAGCACGACATTTTGTTGACTACATAAACAATGATATTAATGATAAAAATAAAAATAAATAAGTGGTATAGGTCAAAACATACGGCGCAAATAAGTATGCATAGGAAAATCAAAAAGCTCTAGATCTTATACCTAGAGCTTTTGCTCTGATTATTTCTGTTTGTTGTATGTGCTATATCACATATCGTACATACTTGTGTACAAGCGATAGAAACCGCCACTGTTTTATGCTTAAGACATTGAAAACATTGGGTTTTGCTACAAATAACGCCACTGTTTGAGCAGTGGCGTTTTTGCGTTTGTGGAGTCGCGGGGAATTGAACCCCGGTCCGGAAACCGTACCCTCGGTCTTCTACGTGCGTAGTCTGCTGGCCATTCGGCAGTTTTTCTGCCCCCATGTTATCGCAGACAATTCATGGCGAGCATATCTACAGTAAAAGTCCCTGAACTACCCTGCAGCTCGGCAATTCAAGCAAGTCTTCTAATGACGTTTAGCACCACTCCGAAGACGTGAGTGGGTAAACGGAGCAGCTGCTCGCTGGTTAATCCTGGCGCGAAGCTCAGGCAGCAAGAGCGAACTCAGTGCGATTAGATTTAGCACTTATTCTTTTGCGAAAGGACGTTTACGAGTGGACTTTCGCATTCTCGGCACGCTTCCCCGCGGCGAACAGATCACCGTCGAAACCGATCGACCCCTTTTGATTTATCAAACTATCAATTAGATACTGGCATAAAGCCAGAATAATCATTATAAATAAACGTTTTAACAGAGTCAACCTGTTTTAGGCTATTGATTTATTTCAGACTAATCCAAAGACTAATCCAAAGACTAATCCAATAAATCACTTACCTTTAGTCTCACCTGTTTTAGCACCATCACTATTGCCTTTGGTAAGCTTCTTCGATTTTTCAACAAATCTTCTATTAACAACAAACGTACAAATTCCCGCAACAAACACGCAAATAAATATTGTAACGTTTCTAGCTCTAGCATTTCCAAGACTTTTTACAGCATTAACATGAAGAGCAACAGCAGATTCCGCATCAACAGTGGTCTTTACTTTTCCGCCACTAACGCTCACAGTTTTAGTGCAATCTTTAGACTCATAAACATTGCAATATTCACCGTCAGGCAAGTCGGTTTTATAACTCACTTTTTGCGGATTTTCCGTGTTGTTAATCGCAAGAAAACCCTTGTTTCCTCGGCTAAACGCAACGTTATTATCGTCATCATCTTGCCAATTAGTAACCTTAGTGCCTCTAACAGCGTTGTAGAACCCAATCATGCCGCGAATTGAAGTTAGCCTTTGCGTGCATTGCCACTTGGAATCCTTTGCACAACTCACATCAGGAATCGAAGTTTGCGTAGCTCCAGGCGCTCCCTCATCTCGTTTTGTAAACTCATATCCCGAAAACACATTTGGAGTTCCATACGGATACGCCAGCATAAACGCGTTTGCAAGCTCGTATTTTTTGCCATCTTTATACGTCAAAACTCTGCTTGCATTGTCTCGCTCAGTATCCCAATTTGTAACGAAAATCGCAGCCTTTTTGCTTGGAATCAACTTATCTGTTATATGTTTAAGATTCTCAATAGACCCATAAAAATAGTTTCTAAGCCTATAAGAATACTCAAATTCGTTCACTTCACCAGTTTGCAAATATTGGTCCGGCTGAATTCTAGGGTCTTGCTCAGAAAACCCTATTGTTTCTTGCATCCACCAAATCTTATCTGGCGTTGTTCCAGCAGCATCCGCAGCCGCAGCTTTTATAGCCTTTACATCTTGCGGAGACATGTGTTTTGCTGCATCAACTCTAAACCCAGCCACTCCAAACTTTAACATATGCGCAAAGTATTCTCCCAAAGTTTTTTGCACATGAGGATTAGAAGTGTCCAAATCTAACAGTCCAACAAGTCGATGTGTCCAAACGATTTCTGCTTTTCGATACGTGTTGATATTTTCTGTTGACTTATGAAAATCGTCTTTTGTATATCCTGCATCTGGGAACGATTGATTTGCAGCATCATACTTGCTTCCACCAACGCCAACAGTGTCTTTGTTTGCAAAACCAGTTGTGTGGTTTATTACCGCATCTGCAATAATTCCAACACCCGAAGCTTTGCACGTTGTAATCATCTTTTTAAACTCGTCTTCGGTGCCAAGTTTTGAATTTAGCTTATAGCTTACAGGTTGATAGCTTGTCCACCATTGGTCACCTTTAATGTGATCTTGCGGAGGCGAAACCTGCACGTACTTTACGCCTTCTGGACCGTACGTCTTTTTGCATTCCTTAGCTATACTTTTCCAATTTTGTTGGAACGCTGTGACTATTACGCCTTTTTGTATAGTTTTTTGAGATGATTTTGCGCCAGCATATGCAATCGCTGGGCCGCTTACGACTACTGCTCCCGCCAAAATCGTAGCAACACAAGATGTTATAGCCGCAACTCTTGCCAACACAAACTTTAGCTTTACAAACATCTTTTTATTGAAGCTCGTAAATATCTTTATGCTGTGGATCATCATTGTTCCTTTCTGCAAGAATCGCGGCTTTGCTTTGTTCTTACTCTTACTTTATTCTTTTTAGAGCCAGATTCTACCTCACTATATTAGAACCATCTATTCCCACTCAATCGTGGCAGGCGGCTTAGAGGTTACGTCAAGCACAACACGATTAATCTGACGGCATTCGTTTGTGATTCGAGTAGAAATCTTTGCCAACACATCGTAAGGAACTCGCGACCAATCAGCAGTCATAGCGTCCTCCGAGCTTACTGGGCGAAGTACAATTGGCGAACCATACGTGCGCTCGTCTCCCTGAACTCCAACAGAGTGAACATCTGCCAAAAGCACTACTGGGCATTGCCAAATATCGCGATCTAATCCAGCTGCCGAAAGCTCTTCGCGCGCAATAGCATCTGCTTCTCGAAGCACAGCTAAACGCTCTCGAGTAATCTCGCCAACAATACGAATACCCAAGCCTGGACCAGGGAACGGCTGGCGCCAAACAATAGCATCTGGAAGCCCAAGCTCCGTACCAATTGCGCGAACCTCATCCTTAAACAGAGTACGCAAAGGTTCAATAAGCTTAAACTTTAAGTCCTTTGGCAAGCCACCAACATTGTGATGCGACTTAATGTTTGCAGCACCGTCTCCGCCACCAGATTCAACAACATCTGGGTAAAGCGTGCCCTGTACGAGGAATTTAACTTCTGCTCCAGTTTTACCAGCTTCTTCAATAACTTGGCGCTGCGCTTTTTCAAATGTGCGAATAAACTTTTCTCCGATAATCTTGCGCTTGCGCTCTGGCTCACTTACGCCTTTAAGCGCATCTAAAAAGTCATCTTCTGCATCTACTGCAATAAGCTTTATTCCAGTTGCCTCAACGAAATCATGCTTAACTTGCTCAACTTCACCTTTACGAAGAAGACCATGATCTACGAAAACGCAAGTAAGCTGATCTCCAATTGCTTTATGCACTAAGGCTGCTGCAACAGCGGAATCGACTCCTCCAGAAAGCCCACAGATAACTTGTGCATCTCCAACTTCGGCGCGAATCTTTGCAACTTGATCTTCTATAATATTCGAAGGATTCCAATCATTTTCCAAACCTGCGCATTCGTGCAAAAATGTAGAAATAAGCTTTTGACCTAAAGGCGTATGCTTGACTTCTGGATGCCATTGCACTCCGTAAAGCTTGCGACTTTTGTCTTGCATAGCTGCAACAGGAGCGCCTTGAGTGTGAGCAAGCACCTCAAATCCTTCTGGCGCACTCTTAACTGCCACTCCGTGGCTCATCCAAGTATTTTGATCTAACGGAGAATTAGCAAGCAATCCTTCTGCTTCATCAATAGTTGCATGCGTTTTTCCATACTCACCCAATGCTGCTTTGTCTACAACTCCACCAAGCTCGTGAGCCATAACTTGGAATCCGTAGCAAATTCCAAGCACTGGAACGCCTGCTTCAAAAATCTTTGTGTCAATTTTTGGCGCTCCTGGCTCATAAACGGAGGCAGGTCCGCCAGAGAGAATTATGGCTTTTGGATCTTTTGCCAGCATCTCTTCTACTGGCATAGAGTGTGGAACAAGCTCCGAATAAACGTTTGCTTCCCTCACTCTTCTAGCGATTAGCTGGGCATATTGGGCACCGAAGTCAACTACAAGTACCGGACCTTTTGCCATGATTCTCCTTATTTACACGCTTCTTATATATTCCTTATTTATCACTTTATTTTTTGCAAATATTTTAAAGGTGATATTTAAGACTGATTTAATTTATACTAATGGCGCTTTGCGACGTTGTAGTGCTTAGAAACGCCGTGACTTATCTAGTTTTAAAACCAATCAAGCTTTATATAGCAATAAAGTGAACATAAAACATAACATAAATGATAATTTTAAGAAGATTTTTGCGAACACTTTAACACATTTTTTCAACAAAATCGCACGTAGTGAGTAATCAAACGCACAAAAGTCAAAAGCTGTTACTATACTGAGAACGATGGAAAAAGAGGCTAATACATTCGTTTTTCAGCCTCTATAACCAAATGGTAATGATTAAAATTGCACTGAAAAGTGCTTGAGTACAGGAGTACACATGACGAGTCCTGTTATTGGCACCCCTTGGAAGAAGCTAAATGCTCCAGTTTCTGAGGCGGCCATCGAAGGCGTAGACAAGTATTGGCGCGTAGCAAACTATCTCGCAATCGGTCAGATTTATCTTCGCAGCAACCCTCTAATGAAGGAGCCATTTACTCGCGAAGATGTTAAGCATCGTCTGGTAGGTCACTGGGGCACTACTCCAGGCCTTAACTTCCTTATTGGACACATCAACCGCTTTATCGCTGATCACCAGCAGAATACTGTAATCATCATGGGTCCAGGTCACGGCGGACCAGCTGGTACTGCTCAGTCCTACCTCGACGGCACATACACCGAATATTATCCAAAGATTACTAAGGACGAAGCTGGCTTACAGAAGTTCTTCCGTCAGTTCTCTTACCCAGGCGGTATTCCTTCCCACTTCGCTCCTGAAACCCCAGGTTCCATCCACGAAGGTGGCGAGCTTGGTTACGCTCTCTCCCACGCTTACGGCGCTGTAATGAACAACCCAAGCTTGTTTGTTCCAGCAATCGTCGGCGATGGCGAAGCTGAAACTGGTCCTTTGGCCACCGGTTGGCAGTCCAACAAGCTTGTGAACCCACGTACCGATGGTATCGTGCTTCCAATCTTGCACTTGAACGGTTATAAGATTGCTAACCCAACTATTCTTTCCCGTATTTCTGACGAAGAGCTTCATGAGTTCTTCCACGGCATGGGTTACGAACCATACGAGTTCGTTGCTGGCTTCGACGATGAGGATCATATGTCCATCCACCGTCGCTTCGCTGATATGTTCGAAACCATCTTCGATGAGATTTGCGATATTAAGGCTGAAGCTCAGACTAACGATGTAACTCGTCCTTACTATCCAATGATTATCTTCCGCACTCCAAAGGGTTGGACCTGCCCGAAGTTCATCGATGGCAAGAAGACCGAAGGTTCTTGGCGTGCACACCAGGTGCCACTGGCATCTGCTCGCGATACCGAAGCTCACTTCGAGGTTTTGAAGAACTGGATGAAGTCCTACAAGCCTGAAGAGCTCTTCGATGAAAAGGGTGCTGTTAAGGAAGACGTTCTTTCCTTCATGCCAAAGGGCGAACTCCGTATTGGTGAAAATCCAAACGCTAACGGCGGTCGTATTCGTGAAGATTTGAAGCTTCCAAAGCTTGAGGATTACGAAGTTAAGGAAGTTAAGGAATTCGGTCACGGCTGGGGCCAGCTCGAAGCTACCCGTCGTCTTGGTGTCTACACTCGTGACATCATCAAGAACAACCCAGATTCCTTCCGTATCTTCGGACCAGATGAGACTGCTTCCAACCGTTTGCAGGCTGCTTACGAGGTAACCAACAAGCAGTGGGATGCTGGCTACCTTTCTGGCTTAGTTGATGAGCATATGGCTGTTACCGGTCAGGTCACCGAGCAGCTTTCCGAGCACCAGATGGAAGGCTTCCTCGAGGGTTACTTGCTCACTGGTCGTCACGGCATCTGGAGCTCTTACGAGTCCTTCGTACACGTTATTGACTCCATGTTGAACCAGCACGCAAAGTGGCTTGAGGCTACCGTTCGCGAGATCCCATGGCGTAAGCCAATCTCCTCTGTGAACTTGTTGGTATCCTCTCACGTATGGCGTCAGGATCACAACGGCTTCTCGCACCAGGATCCAGGCGTAACCTCCGTGCTCTTGAACAAGACCTTCAACAACGATCACGTAATCGGCATCTACTTCCCAGTAGATTCCAACATGTTGCTTGCTGTTGCTGAAAAGGCTTACAAGTCCACCAACATGATTAACGCTATCTTCGCTGGTAAGCAGCCAGCTGCTACTTGGTTGACTCTCGACGAAGCCCGTGAAGAGCTCGAGAAGGGTGCTGCTGAGTGGAAGTGGGCTTCCAACGCTAAGAACAATGACGAAGTTCAGGTTGTTCTCGCTGGTGTTGGCGATGTTCCACAGCAGGAATTGATGGCCGCTGCCGACAAGTTGAACAAGCTTGGCGTTAAGTTCAAGGTTGTTAACGTTGTTGACTTGCTCAAGTTGCAGTCCGCTAAGGAAAACAACGAAGCTTTGACTGACGAAGAGTTCACTGATCTCTTCACTGCTGACAAGCCAGTCCTCTTCGCTTATCACTCCTACGCACATGACATTCGCGGCTTGATTTACGATCGTCCAAACCACGACAACTTCAACGTTCATGGCTACAAGGAGCAGGGCTCCACCACCACGCCATACGATATGGTTCGCGTGAACGACATGGATCGTTACGAGCTTACCGCTGAAGCATTGCGCATGGTTGACGCAGCTAAGTATGCCGACGAAATCAAGAAGCTCGAGGACTTCCGCCTCGAAGCCTTCCAGTATGCAGTCGACAAGGGTCTTGATCACCCAGACTACACCGATTGGGTATGGCCAGGCGTTAAGACCGACAAGCCAGGCGCTGTCACCGCTACCGCTGCAACCGCTGGCGATAACGAGTAGTTTTAAGCTATCAATGCTAAAATTGCTTAGCTGATTTTTAGGGAGTCAATCGAAAGGTTGGCTCCCTAAAAAATTAATAAAAAATACGCAAAAAATTAAAAAATCAGCTTGTTGTCCCACAAATAGCTCTAAAATAACTAGAGGATTCTTCGTTTGATATGCAAATTTTTCAACGTTGAAATACGAAGAATAGCAAAAACGAAAATGCGAAACAAAATAAAAATGCAACGCAAAATAAAATAAACGCAGACGCATCAAAGGAGAAAAGTCGTGTCGTTAGTTAACGTAACTATTATCAGCGCAGATTGCGCACAAAGTCGCAATGTCGTAGCACTAGGAGTTACAAAAGCTCTTTCAAGTCATTATCCAACAACTGTTTTTAGGCCATCCGCAAAACATGATGACGCGTTTACAAGCGAATTAATAGCATCAAGCAATACAAAAGCTACTCTAGAACAAGTAATCGCAGCATGCCCATGCGCAGTTCGTAAAAACAAAGACACACTAAGAGGAGATATTGTAGCTCACTTCAACGAGCTGATTAGCGTAACGAACGCTCAAGGATGCGTTATTGTAGCAAGCGATTCCACTTCTGTATTTGATCCAGATTTATTCCGATTTGATGCAAGTGTGGCAGCCGACTTAGCTTCTCCAGTGTTCCTAAGCATTTGCGCAGAAGGCAGAGATAGCAAGCAAATCTTGCAAACAATCGAAGCACAATGCGCAAGCGTCAGCAAAGAATACACAAAAGTATTCGGCATATTTGTAACTGATTGCAAAGAAGACTTAGCAAAAGAAGTAAAAGAAAACTACGCTCAAAACAATAATGGCACTCCACTTTGGACTTTGCCTTCTATAAGCGAATCAGAATCAGATAAATTCAACGATTATGTTGCAGATGAAAAAATCATCAACGCTTTGAAACAACCTTTTAATGCGCCTACTACCCCATATGCCTTCCAATACAGCTTACTTGGAAAAGCTAAAGAAAATAAGAAAACAATAGTGCTTCCAGAAGGCGAAGAAGACCGCATTCTAAAAGCAGCTGACTACTTGTTAGAGCGAGACATTGTAAATCTTATTATTGTTGGAGAACGCGAATCTATTCTTGCAAGAGGACAAGAACTTGGATTAAAGTCTCTTAGCAAAGCAAGCTTCCAATCTATGCAAGACGAAGTAGTACTCAGAAAAATGATTAGCAAGCTTTGCGAATTGCGCGCAAAGAAAGGCATGACCGAAGAGCAAGCTCGCGAACAACTTAAAGACGCAAGCTACTTTGGCACAATGCTAGTGGTACTTGGATTAGCAGACGGACTTGTTTCTGGCTCTGTTAATTCAACGGCAAATACCGTACGCCCTGCTCTTCAAGTTATTAAAACTAAGCCTGGATCTAAGCTTGTTTCTGGCGCATTCATTATGTGCTTTAAAGATCATGTAGCAGTATTTGCTGATTGTGCTATTAATCTGAACCCAGACGCTGAACAATTGGCTGATATTGCTCTTCAATCTGCACAAACCGCTAAAGCTTTCGGATTAGATCCTAAAGTTGGAATGCTATCTTATTCAACGCTCGGATCTGGCAAAGGCGCAGATGTTGATTTAGTTGAGGAAGCTACAAGGCTGGTAAAAGAAAAAGACCCAGATTTGAAAGTTGTTGGATCTATTCAATTTGACGCTGCATGGTCTCCTACTGTTGCGGCATCAAAGGCTAAAGGCAATGATGTAGCAGGTCACGTAAATGTGTTTGTGTTCCCAGATTTATGCGCTGGAAACATTGGATATAAGGCTGTTCAGCGTTCTAGCGGCGCTTTAGCTGTTGGACCAATCCTACAAGGATTGAATAAGCCTGTTAATGACTTGTCTAGAGGAGCATTGGTTCAAGATATTATCAACACTGTTGCTCTTACAGCATTGGAAGCGCAATTCTAACAATAAATAACAAATTTAATAAATAGGTAAGTTCCTGCAGATATTCTGACTAATAAAACCCACTCATTGTAGGAACTTACCTGTACACTTAAACGTGGCAATTTACTAGCCTTATCAACACTTTATGGAGGATGCCCTCATGGCAAAAACCGTTCTTGTTATCAATTCTGGTTCTAGTTCTATTAAGTACCAGCTCGTCGATCTGGAAAGCGGCGAAGGTATTGCGTCTGGTATCGTAGAAAAAATTGGCGAACCAGTTGACGGACACTACAAGCACGTATTCAATGGCGAAAAGCATGAGTTTGACGAGCCAGTGCACGATCACGAGCAAGGCTTAAAGCGCGTACTTGGATTCTTCGAAGAATATGGTCCAAATCTTTCCAAGTCTGGAATCGTAGCTGTTGGACACCGCGTTGTTCAGGGTGGCTTAACATTCCCTAAGCCTGCATTAGTAAACAAAAAGACCATTAATAAGGTGAAGGATTTGGCTGTTTTGGCTCCACTTCACAACGGCCCTGAGGCTGTTGGCGCTGAAGTTATGACTGAACTTTTGCCAGATGTTCCACAAATTATGGTGTTTGACTCTTCGTTCTTCCACGATTTGCCACAGGTTGCTGCAACTTATGCTTTGAACAAAGATATTGCAAAGCAATACCACATTCGTCGCTATGGCGCTCACGGCACTTCTCACGAATACATTGGCTCTGTAGTTCCAAGCGTTGTTGGAAAGCCTGCAGAAGGCTTAAAGCAGATTGTTTTGCACATTGGTAACGGTGCTTCTGCTTCCGCTCAGATTTCTGGTAAGCCAGTTGAAACTTCTATGGGCTTAACCCCACTCGAAGGCTTAATGATGGGCGGCCGCACTGGCGATATTGATCCAGCAGTGGTATTCCACCTTATTCGCAATGCGCACATGAACGTGGACGAGCTTGATACGCTCTTCAACAAGCGTTCTGGCATGATGGGCATGACTGGCCACGGCGATTTGCGCGATATTCACAAGCTCATTGAAGAAGGCGACGAAGACGCTAAGCTTGCTCTCGGCGTGTACGTTCACCGCATTGTTGGCTACATTGGCAACTACACAGCTCAAATGGGCGGCGTGGACGTAATCACATTCACCGCTGGCGTTGGCGAAAACGACGAGATTGTTCGCGCTCTTGTGTGCGAAAAGCTTGCTCCATTCGGCGTTAAGCTCGATAAAGAGAAGAACTTGGTTCGCTCTAAGGAGCCACGCGTTATTTCCACTCCAGATAGCTCTGTGATTATTGCTGTAATCCCAACCAACGAAGAGTTGGCAATCGCTCGAAAGTCTGCACAAATCGCAGAAGCTGGAGTTGATTCTTACGGCAACAAGTTTGAGCGCTAAATATTTTATTAATATTTATTAGCTTATTATTTGGCTATAATTAAGTCCCGATTAGATTCATCTAGTCGGGACTTTTATATTCGGGACTTGCTATATTAAATCGCAATTATTTAGAAATCATTTTGCACCACATACCCGGAAAATCAGGAATTGTTTTACGCGTTGTTGCAATATTTTTTACGGTTATATTAGGTATACGAAGCCCTAACATTGACGCAAAAGTTGCCATACGATGATCAGCATAAGTTTCCATCACTTCCCCATGCATATTTCTGCTAGGAATAATACGAATTCCATCGTCTAGCTCTTCTGCTCCTATACCGACGCGTTTTAGTTCCGTAACTATTGCATCCAAACGATTTGTCTCGTGGCCTCTTAAATGCGCAATACCATGCAACTCGCTTACACCATCTGCAAACGCCAACATTGCCGCAATACTAGGCGTAATCTCTCCAGCTGCGCTTAAATCCAAGTTACTAATAGCTTTTATACTCCCATTTGACTTAACACACAGAACGCCAGAATTTAAGCTTTCATGCTCAAGAAAAACTTCTGCCCCCATTTGTTCAAGAATTCTAGGCAACAATCCCCCAGGCTGAGTAGTTTCAAATGGCCAATTAGGTATTTTAACGCATCCTCCAGCAATCAACGCGGCTCCAATAAAAGGCGCTGCATTAGAAAGATCTGGTTCTACAACAACTTCATCTGGCAAAGTCAAATCATGCTCTTTAACATGCCATACTCCGCTTTCTGGCATATCTACCGCTCCGCCAGCTTTGCGAATATCTTCCATTGTCATACGAATATGAGGCATACTAGGCAGTTTACTTCCAATATGCTCAATGCATAGTCCTCCTGGAATACGCGATGCAATCAAGAGCAGAGCAGATATAAATTGAGATGACGAAGATGAGTCAATACGAACCACATGATTTTGATGAGTGGTTTGCTGGTCATTTATCTCATAACTTCCAAAATTTTTAGGTGGAATAATACTAAATGGCAAGAAACCAACTTCTCCGTGATATTTCACATGAGCTCCAAGCTGCTCTAACCCGTCAAGAACTGGTTTCATAGGACGCGCATAAGCTTGCTTATCTCCATCAAATCGCATAGGTTTATTTGCAAATAAAGACAAAGCTGTTACAAAACGCATTACCGTACCAGCTAAGCCGCAATTAACAACAGATCCATCAGCAATGTCAAAAATATTGCCATGAGGTGGAATAACAAGCACAGATGTATATGATTCCATTTCCTCAAATCGCACGCCAAAAATCTTAAGAGCAGACATCATAAGTTCTGTATCTCTAGAATGCAAAAGCCCCTTTAAAACAACAGGTTTACTTCCAAGAGCAGCTAAAATCAAATATCTATTAGATAAAGACTTACTTCCAGGAATTTCCACTAAAGCGTCTATGTTATCCTTAACAAATGGAGCCTTCCAAAGATCCAAATGTTCTTGAGAATCTGAATTCATAACTTCACACATACTATGAATATTATCTAAGAATATGTACGCATTGTAATTTTCACAATGCTTTACATATGAATAAACGCATTATGCCAATATCCTGTTTGTATTGAAGCATATAAAGCAATAGTAGGAACAGCAATGCAAATTACATAAAATATCCAATCGTATGCTGTTAACTTCGATTTTCGTGCCGGAACGCGTTTAATACTACTGCCAAAAGCCCTAGCTTCCATAGCTGTAGCAAGTTTCGTGCCTCTTCGAATAGATAACACGAGCAAACCAAAAGATTGCGAAAGCATGCGCTGCAACGCTTTACCATCCGATATACCACGAGACCTTCGAGCTAAACCAAAAGCACGCCAATCATTTTGTAATAGACTAAACATTCTCAATCCAGCTAATGCTCCGTACACAAATCGTGGAGAAAAATGCAAAATCTGCACTAATCCATCTGCTAAATCAGTTGGATCTAATCCAATGGCTAATATAACGCCTGGAACTGCTACAGATGCAACACGAACAAAGGTACAAATTGCCAAATACAATGATCCTTGACTTATATGCATCCAACCAAACTTAAATATATCATCTCCAGAACTTTGGCCATATAAAAGCACCGATATAAAGCTACCCGAAGCAGCAATCCAAACTGGCCAAGTATGGCGTAAAACATACCAAGGAGTTACTCCAGCAATTGCAAATAACAGTATATCTAAACCGAATGCAATAGAAGCAGAAACAATATCTAATGTTACAAACATAGGCAAGCAAAGTAATAATGCTCCAATAAAACGACTTATTGGATTGAGCTTACGAATAAACCAAGAAGGCGAAACTAGTCGTTCACTTTCTAAACGTTTAGAAGACGCTGTTACATCAATATGCGAAACTTTTAATAAACTTTCAAAATCTTTAACTTGAATACTAGACGATTCTTCTGCACTACTAGTTTTATTCACTTCTACTCATTCCCTTCGCTATAGTTATGAGCGGACTCTACGATTTTTTCGTACTCAACTCTTATTACTCTGGCATCTAAAGACTTTACAAGCTCATCATCGTGAGTAACCACAATCACCGCTGAGCCACTATCACGTATTTGCGCAATAAGTTTTACCATTGCTGTCCAAGTTTTAAAATCTTGCCCAAAAGTAGGCTCATCCATAATAACAACACGCGGAGCGGCAGCTAAAAGCGTAGCTACAGAAAGTCTACGTTTTTCTCCTCCAGATAATGTATAAGGATTAGCAAGAGCAAAACGCTTTAAATCCATACGTTCAAGCATGCTATCGGCAATATCGTAAGATTCCTTTTCGCTTTTTCCTTGCTTTTTAGGACCTACAGCAACTTCGTCTCTTACAGACGATGTTATAAATTGATGTTCTGGCTCCTGAAACACCATGCCAACTCGCCCTAGCAATTCTTGACTTTTCCAAGTAAAAAGATTATTTTTACGTCGTTTTGGAACATACTTTTCCATCATGCACACACTGCCAGCAATTGGTTTTAATAATCCTGCAAGCGTTAACGCTAGCGTGGTTTTACCAGCACCATTAGGCCCCATTAAAGCCGTTACTTCGCCAAAACGAAAAGCTACATTAACATGTTCCGCTAGTGGCAGAGTTCTTCCAAAAGAGCAATCATTAGTATAGAGCGCAACAGATTCTTCCGTATCTTTGATTTCGCCATTGATTTCGCCATCGCAATGTTTAGGAGCAAAAGATTTAACTGTTCTTCCTGGAACCCAAGCACCACCTTTTGCAAGCATATCGCCATATTTTTCAAAAACATCCTCAGGCTTACCGTCTGCAATAACGCATCCTACATTTGCATCATTATTATTTTCGTTTTTTCCAATAACAATAACTCTATCAATCAAATCCAGCCACACATCAATATGATGTTCAACTACAATCATTGTAGAACCTGTTTTTTTAAGAATATTTGCTACAGCATCATGCACTTGCTGAACACCTTCAGGATCTAGATTGGCTGTAGGCTCATCTAAAAGCAGCAATCCAGGATGCATTGCAAGCACTCCTGCTAAAGCAAGACGTTGCCTTTGGCCTCCAGATAAAGATTGTGTTGAGCGTCTAAGACCCTGACTTCCTTGAGTAATATTGTCTAATCCAACAGCTTTTAGCGAAAGCTTTACGCGATTCCAAGTCTCTTCGCTATTAACTCCAAGATTCTCACTTCCAAAAGCTACATCGTCTCCTACTCTTTCAAGAATGATTTGAGAATCAGGATCTTGCATAACAAGTCCAACTTTTCCGCGAGCATCTCTAGCATGAACGCCACCGATTAGAAGGCTACCTTCTTCCATGCCTTCTGTTTCATCACCTAAAACACCTGCTAAACCAGCCATAAACGTACTTTTCCCAGCGCCAGAAGCACCTAAAAGCAACACATGCTCGCCAGGCTTAATATCAATATTTACATTCCTTAACACAAAATCTTTGCGCGTGGCGTGTCTCCAACCCCAGTCTTTAGCAACTACGCTCGCTGGAGTCCATTCATTTTTATCAACAAATTGCATACAAACAAACTTTCATTGCATAGCAAAATCTAAAAATATAAAAATCTAAAAATATAAAAATTGCATAACACAATTTCAAAAAATATAAAACATAGAACAAGTACGAAATATAAACATCATACGAGTAAACTACCGTGTTTTTGCATTTTGCGCATTAAACACGATAGTTTACAAGCTGCAATGAGTATTTAGATATAACTCACACTAATGCTTGAGGACGGCCTGATTCAAAACGATCAAGCACGCCCGTTGCAGCTAATGCCTTTTGAACAAACCACACTACAACGCCTGCAACAATAAAACCAGAAATAATAGAAGTAATTAGATTTGCAACAATATACTGAGTATTCCAGCCTTGACCGCCGCTAACCCAATTATAAATAAAGCAAGCTACGCCTGCTAACGATCCAGATATTGCAGTGGAAAGCAAATTCCATGTTTTGTACATAAAGAAAATGAATGCAAGTTCAGCGCCAACACCTTGAATAATGCCGACGATTAACGATCCGCCAACACCCCATTGATTTCCTAACATAAGTTCCACAAAAGCAGCAAGAGTTTCAGCAAACAATGCAGCACCAGGCTTACGCACGATTATTGCAGCTAAAGGTCCAGCAAAAAGCCAAAAACCATTAGATAAACCTTCAGCACCAGGCAACAGGCTTGCAAAAAGATTAGTAGGAGCTGCGCACACAATATCCCAAGCCCAGAATAATACGCCAGATGCAACAGCGATAATAGCAGCTATGACGATATCAAGAATACGCCAGCGATTAGAATGTTCCATTGAAACATTAGTCATAATATAAGTGCCTTTCTTCAATATTGAAAGATTTGGGCACGGGGAAAGAGCGACATCCGTTGCTAACATTACTTAGCACACGTTCAATCGGTCGAAGCTTTCGCTTCCTCTCAGCCAGAAACGGCTCCCGAGTCAAATATTTATAATCACGATGTAAGAATCCAACGCAAATAATGCATCAAAAACTCACCTTTACAAGAATACACATAGAGTACTTTTTTGTATAGTAAGTGTTGAAAATGCAAATACGCAATTTTGTATAAACACATTTATATGAGTACACAACTACGTACACAGTTTGATTAAAAATTGCACAAAAACAAGCAAATACAAGCACATACAAAAAAGTCGGGGTGACAGGATTCGAACCTGCGACATCCTGCTCCCAAAGCAGGCGCGCTACCAAACTGCGCTACACCCCGAGGCTTCCAAGCTAACTACCAGCTCCAAGCACAATCAACTACAATAGCGCACATCGGAGACAAACGCAAATTTGCAACACGCGCGATAGAATATAACCAGCAATGAAAATAGGCGACAGATTTTAGAGGTTAGCATGGGGCGTTTTCAACGTGCAGAGGCGGCTGGATTAATAGCTTTTTTAGCTTGTGCAATATTCAGCATAATCGTAATGTCTGTATACATGAAAACTATGCCAGCGATTTGGCAAGTTACGCAACGATTATTTACAGTAGCGTCTGGAATAGTGGCTATTTGCAGCATGTGTACTTTTGTAGTCGGATATTTAAGAACGCACAAAGAAATACTTAAAAAGAATTGTCTGCAAATTGCAAAACATGCTTTTGAAATAATCGCATTATCTACGATTTATGGCGCAACAATGCTTCTTATGTCTTTTGCTCTGCTTTCTATAATCAATAGCATTATTGGAAGAAGCGCAGTAAACAGTTATCTTCCTGTACTTTGTTGTGCTTTAAGTGGAATTGTTGGATACGCAACTCTGGTTCAAGCGGAACTCTTAGAGGCGAAAACCGTTGCATCACTGCTACCGCTATTTGTGATTTCTGGTGCAGCAACAGCCGGATTGACATCCGACGACCCGTATTGGTACAACAATAACTTTTCTCAACTAGGAGATAAAACAACATTTGCTGCAAGCATGTTTAATGCTACGCTGATTTTAGCTGGAATATGCATTATTATTACAAGCTACTTTGCTATAACAGAGTTCGTTGCCACTCAGAAAGAAATTTTGCAACATAAAGACTCTAATGTTACGAAACACTTTAAAACTAGAACCACCATTATGGCTGCATTACTAATTTTGGGAGGAATTGCATTTATTGGTATAGGAACATTTAGATACACTCCTCACCCAGTTATACATGATTTATGCGCAAGAGGTGTTACTGGTCTTATTTGCACTATGCTTATTTGCCTTCCTTGGCTTGCTCCTAGACTTTCTAAAACATTCTACGTAGCTTCAGATTTAGCAGTAGTCCTTACCGCATGGGTTGGAAATCAATGGGTGCAGGGTCATAACACCTTAACTAATGTAGAAGCATTATCTTGTTTACTCTTTTTAGGATGGATAATAGTATTTTCAAGACAAGTCGCAGCAATGCAAAGCGACCGTTTACAAATTAAAATAAATGAACATTCTAAAAACAATATTCAATGTGATATAGATTAATCAATAAAAAAGTTGAGGCTTAGAATCTAGTTTTTAGAATCTAAGCCTCAATTAGTTTTATATATGAATATTTTTATGCTAGATTATTTTCTTCTTGATTTTCACTCATAAGCAGAAGGAAACTTCGCGATTGAGCAACAATATTGAATCCTGATTCATAATGCAATTGCGGTCCTTTTGGATTATGAGTGTCCACAACAAGAGTCCACTTTTCACCATAATTCTTATCTGGCAAAGTAAATGTTATAGGCTCATAATGCGCATTGAAAATAAGAAGGAAGTCATTATCTACCATCCTGCTTCCATACCAATCGGTTTCTGGAATATCTGAACCATTCAAATAAATCATTACCGAAAGAGCATGCGTATTACTCCATGCCTCCATATCCATAACAGAACCAGTATGATCAAACCATTCTACTTGTGGAATCTCTGAAACATCATCCCCTGGTTCTCTACCAGTAAAGAATCTACGCCTGTGAAGAACAGGATGATCTAGTCTTAAATGAATAAGCTTAGAAACAAAATCAAACATATCTTTTTGTGTGGAATTAAAATCCCAATTAATCCAAGAAATAGCATTATCTTGGCAATATGCGTTGTTGTTTCCATTTTGAGTACGCATAATCTCGTCACCAGCGCAAATCATAGGAATGCCCTGGCTCATCAACAAAGTTGAGAACAGGTTTCGCATTTGACGTTGACGAAGCTCGTTAACATCGTGAATATTAGTAGGACCTTCTACTCCACAATTCCACGAACGATTATCATTAGCACCGTCGTTATTGCCTTCTTTATTCGCTTCATTATGCTTTTCGTTATAACTCACCAAATCGTTCATAGTAAAACCATCGTGAGCGGTAATAAAGTTTACAGAAGCTACAGGCTTACGTCCATTTTGCTCATATAAATCGGAGCTTCCCATAAGTCGGCTTGCAAATTCAGGCAAAGTCGAAGGCTGCGAGCGCCAAAAATCGCGTACGCAATCGCGGTAGCGACCATTCCACTCGGACCAGCTTGGAGGGAATCCACCTACTTGGTATCCTCCAACACCAATATCCCAAGGCTCTGCAATAAGCTTTACGCTAGAAATAATAGGATCCTGTTCAATAATGTCGAAGAATGCAGAAAGCTTATCTACTTCTTGGAATTGACGAGCAAGAGTTGCTGCCAAGTCAAATCGGAATCCGTCTACGTGCATTTCAGTTACCCAATAGCGCAAGCTGTCTGTGATTAGTCGCAATGCTTTAGGAGAACGCATAAGAAGCGAATTTCCAGTACCAGTAGTATCGAAGTAATGTCTCTGATCGTTATCTACAAGACGATAGTATGCGCGATTGTCGATTCCGCGGAAGCTTAAGGTTGGACCTCTATCGTTTCCTTCAGCGGTATGGTTGTAAACAACGTCTAGAATAACTTCCATTCCTGCAGCATGGTACGCCTTAACCATTGCCTTGAATTCGTTAACTTGCTCGCCGCGTTGTCCAGAACTCGAGTATGAATTTTGAGGAGCAAAGAATCCAATGGTGTTATATCCCCAATAATTGCTTAATCCTTTATTTTGCAAGAAAGAATCATTTACAAACTGGTGGATAGGCATAAGCTCAATAGCAGTAATACCAAGCTTTTTTAAGTAAGATATTACACTTGGATGAGCTAAACCTGCGTATGTTCCACGAATTTCTGGAGGAACATTACGATTTAAATTCGTCATTCCTCTAACATGAGCCTCGTAAATCACGCTATCGTGGTACGGAATCATTGGATGCTGGTCGTTACCCCAATCAAAATATGGGTTAATAACAGCTGCTTTCATAGTGTGATCTGCAGAATCCAAAGTGTTCATTGCGGCTAAATCATCTGGATTAGCAAACCAATACGAAAATAGGCTTTCGTCACCGTCAATATTGCCTTCTATTGCCTTTGCATAAGGGTCCAAAAGAAGTTTGTTTGGATTACACCATAATCCATGATTTGGATCATACGGTCCATGCACACGATAACCGTATCTCTGCCCTGGCTGTATTCCAGATATGTAAGTATGCCAAACGTAAGAATTCTGCTCAGTCATATCGATGCGAGTCTCATTGTCTTGCTCATCGAACAAGCATAGCTCAACATGCTTTGCCACCTCAGAGAACAATGCGAAGTTCACGCCTGCACCGTCGTAGGTAGCACCAAGCGGATACATAGAACCTGGTCTAATTTGCATAATTCAAGTATTGCATATATTTATATAGTTTTCATTAATACTGTAGGCGATTCTTTATAAAAGATGAAAAAGATTTGAAAATAATCATAATTAACGCATAATAAAAAAAAATATGAATTGTATTTATGTGCTAATTCCCCTTTAAAACCAACGCAACACGCCAAAAACATCCTTTAACCACATTGATTGAAAAATCTGGTAATTCGTTTTTAGTGTTGATGAAATAGCAATATGACATATAAGCAAAACGAATATTGCACGGATTGCGTGGGATTAAAAGAAGAAATTTTAAATCGCATAGCAGAAATTGAAGTAGAACTATGCGATTTTTCAATCCCTAATAAAACAATAGGAAATCTTGGAGAAGAATACGCATCTCTAAAACTAATTCTTAAAAATTGGATTCTATTAGACAGAAATTGGCATAGTCGTTTTGGAGAGCTTGATGTTGTGATGATGGATCCGTTTGGAAGAATTGTATTCATAGAAGTAAAAACGAGACGAAGCGTAAGATTTGGAACTCCACTAGAAGCAGTAACAAACGAAAAATGCTTAAAAACACATAAAGCTGGATTTAAGTGGTTAGACGAGCACAACTTTTTTAAACACAGAAAAATACGATTCGACGTTATATCAATACTAATTTCAAAAGATAAAAATATTCAACTACATCACATTTTAGGAGCATTCTAATGGTTATTGGAAACGCATTATCTGTAGGATTACTGGGCTTGAAAGCCTTTACAATACAATTACAGGCATTCATATCTAGTGGATTGCCAGGATTCTCTATTATTGGTCTTCCTGACACCTCTTTAAGCGAGGCGAGAGAACGAGTTAAATCAGCATATACATCTTTACGCTGCGAATGGCCAGAAACAAGGTTAACAGTGAATCTTTCACCTGCGTCTATGCCAAAAAGTGGAGCATCTTACGATCTTGCAATTGCAGCAAGCATACTTAGTGCTAGAGGAATTATTCCACTTAACGAGCTAGAAAATACGATTATTTTAGGAGAACTTAACTTAGATGGGTCAGTTCTACCAATTCAAGGCATGCTACCAATTTGTTTATATGCCAAGCAAAAAAATATTACAAAAATGATTATTCCCTACGAAAATCTTTCAGAAGCCAAGCTGATAAATGGAATTGAAGTAATTGGGATTAAACACATTTTAGATTTGGTAGACGAACTAAACGGGAAATTAGAAAACAAGGCTAGACCGATTGCCGAAAAGAACAGAGAACGAGCATTAAAAGCAATTAACCCTTATGATCATCTTCATATTAAAGAAATCGATAATACAAGACTCTATTCCAAATCAGCGCTTAACGATAATACGACTTCAAACATGAATAATACGGATAATGTTGATCCAATAAAAAGCGCCAATCCGCTAGGAGAAATCGGTGATATGTCGGAAGTATTAGGGCAAGAACACACAAAGTGGGCATTGCAAGTAGCTGCAGCTGGCGGACACCACGTTATGATGATTGGATCTCCAGGATCTGGTAAAACTATGCTGGCATCTAGAATGCCAAGCATCATGTGCCCACTAAACGAGCAAGAACAGCTTGAAGTGGCATCTATTAGGTCACTTTGCGGAACACTACCATACTATGGAATAACAGATGTTCCGCCTTTTGAGGCACCTCATCATACATCTTCTGCAGCATCTCTTATAGGAGGAGGCGCAGGTCTAGCCAAGCCTGGAATAATAACTCGTGCACATTGTGGAGTTTTGTTTATGGATGAAGCTCCAGAATTCTCACCAAGAGTTTTGCAAACTCTTAGAGAACCATTGGAATCTGGTCACATAGCTGTTTCAAGATCTAAAGGAACAACATTATATCCTGCTAAATTCCAACTTGTTATCGCAGCAAATCCATGCCCATGCGGATACGCCTATGGCAATGGCGAACGATGCACATGCAAAGAGAAGGAACGAATACGTTATTTTTCTAGACTTTCTGGACCAATTCTAGACAGGATTGATATTCAAATGGATGTTCCACCTGTAGAAAAAATTATTACTTCAAAAGCGCAATCAGAACATGGATCTAGTCAAATGTCAGAAAAAATTCTAACTAGTGCAATGATGCGAGAAAACGTAAAAAACGCAAGGCTGGTTGCTCAAAATCGTTTTAGAAAACTCGGATGGAGTTGTAACGCTCAAGCGTCTGGAACATGGCTTAGAAAATACACATCTAAATACGCTATTGAGTTAATTAATAAATCACTTGAAAACCACAAGTTGAGTTTACGCGGAGCAGATCGAGCTTTAAGGCTTGCATGGACTTTAGCTGATCTTTATGGGCACACTTCTCCAGATTTAACTGACATTGCTCAGGCAATTAGTTTAAGGACCAGAATATGAACAATATTAGTAGCATAAATGGCAACAACAATACTTACAGAATAGATAACGATACTTTATCGCGCGCAATACTCACATTTTGTATTGATGGCGCAGATGCAATAATGTACACACTTGTAATAGGGTCAGTAAACACTGGCAGTATTGTGGAAGCACTTCACCTTATTTGCGAATCTATAAGTGAATCTATTGGTAAAACAAAAAACAAGCAGCTAGAATTAGATCTGCAAAATAGCTGCTGTCAAGATGATTTTTACATAGACGGATCTTTAGAAAACCAGACTAAATCGAATTTAGATGATTTAGAAAATAATGGAAAAATTCTTAACATTATAAAAAATCACTCAAAAGTTTCTGTTTTAGAAGAATATTTTCTGAAAGGTCTTAAAATATGGGGAAGCAATAATGCTGACAATAAAATTGCTATTAACAATTTTGATATATTACACAGATCCATTAAAAAATGGTGTTTAAGACTAAAACAATTGCCTTCTTGGGATTCAAATCAACTTAAAAGATGGTTTAGTTCTAACGGAACGCAATGGATTATCTCACCAAAAAGTAAATATTGGCCAAAACAGCTACAAGATTTAGCAACCCAATGCCAAGTAGCTCCCCCATTGTGTTTGTGGGGAATTGGAGATCCCAACGCGCTTATTCAATGTAAGCAGCCACTTGCAATTGTTGGCTCTAGAGGTTGCAATGACTACGGATACGAGCTTAGCTTTACATTCGCTAAATCGTGCGCTAAAAAGGGGCACACAGTTATTTCTGGCGGAGCTTATGGTATTGACGCTGCAGCTCATTGGGGAACCTTGGATGCTTTAGACTCTCATGTAGCAAATGTTAATCCTGTTGGCAAAACAATTGTTGTTTTTGCTGGAGGTTTGAACAAAATGGGACCTTCAAGCAATGCTCAACTTTTTGATGCGATTCTTTCTAGTGGCGGGGCATGTATTAGTGAACTATGCCCAGACACTACTCCTGTTGCACGTAGATTCTTACTCAGAAATCGCCTTATTGCGGCTATTGCTAGCAAGGTAATAGTATCTCAAGCACGATTACGATCTGGAGCTTTAAACACAGCAAACTGGGCGAATAGCTTAAATCGCGAGATTTATTCTGTTCCAGGAGATGTAACATCACCGAGTAATGCTGGATGCAATATGCTTATTCACGATGGAAAAGCTATGATGATATGTTCACAAAATGATATAGATAGTATCTATCCTAATTCCCACCATTATTTGCCACACTCTTTAAGCAATAACAATATTATTCCAGATACATGTAATGATTTTCAAAAAATTGTATTGAAAGCAATTCAAGAGTGTAAGAGCAAAAAAATATGCGCAAACATTGACAATATACATGCAATCATGCTTCATACAAACTCAAATAATGATTTTTCAATATCTAAGATTTCTGGAGAAATAGCAATTCTTGAATTAAATGGAATAGTCAAAAACCAAAATGGTGTTTTTAGTTTAAATAGGAAAAATCTTAAATAAAAAGCAGAAAATATGAGAAAATAAATGTTATGCAGTCAAACTTGAGTCAGCAAAAAGAAAATACTACTACAGTTAAAGAAAAAACTGTGCAAATACAAGTAGAGCAATCATCATACGATGTTGTGATTATCGGCGCAGGAGCAGCAGGACTTTCTGCAGCACTGGGATTAGTGAAATCTGAAGAATATAAAACGCTAAAATCTCAAGGAAAACAGCCTAAAATATTAGTGATTTGCAAGCTTCAAGCGTTAAGGTCTCATACAGGTTCTGCCGAAGGTGGAATCGCAGCATCATTAGGAAACATAGAAAAAGATTGCTGGCAATGGCACTATTACGACACCGTTCACGGTGGAGACTGGTTAAGCGATCAAGACGCAGCAAAAATGCTAGCAAAAGAAGCTAGAGATACAGTTATTGAACTAGAACACTTTGGAGTTGCCTTTTCTAGAACAGAAGATGGTCATATTAATCAAAGATTTTTTGGTGGGCATACTGCCGACTTCGGTCAGCAGCCAATTAGACGAGCTGCGTACGCTGCAGACAGAATTGGACACCAAATTCTATACAGCCTATGGCAAAAATGCATAGAGGAAAATATTAAAATTGAAGAAGATATTTATGTAACAGACCTTGCTATAAACCACAAATCTAATAGCGTAGAGGGCATAATCGCACTAAACGAAAAAAGTGGAAAAGTAGAAAAAATATGTGCAAGAAATGTTCTTATAGCAACTGGTGGAGCTGGAAGACTATTTTCAACAACATCTAATTCCTGGGATTTAACTGGGGACGGAATGTCTTTAGCACTAAACGCAGGATTGCAACTAGAAGACATAGAGTTCATACAATTCCATCCGACCGGTCTAGCTCATACTGGAATATTGCTTTCTGAAGCAGCTCGAGGAGAAGGCGGAGTTCTTAGGAATTGCAAGAATGAAGCATTTATGAAAAACTACGACGACACGCATGCGGATTTAGCTCCAAGAGATGTAGTAAGCAGGTCGATTGTATCAGAGATAGATGCTTTAAGAGGCGTTGAAGATACTACTAGCAACATTGATAGAAAAGATTGCGTATGGCTAGATATGACTCATATAGAAAAGCAACATATGCTAGAAGCTCTTCCACAGGTTGTAGAAACTATTGAAAAATACGCTCATCTTGATCCATCAAAAGATCTTATACCTATTAGACCTACAGCGCATTACACGATGGGGGGAATACCCATATCACTTAACGGGCAAGTTTATAAACTAGTTAATAATAAAAAACAGAGAATAATCGGATTATATGCTGCAGGAGAATGCGCATGCTCGGGAGTACATGGAGCTAATCGCCTTGGCGGAAACTCTCTTCTTGATGCATGCCTGTTCGGAAAACTAGCTGGTAAGTCTATTGCAAAAGAATTAAAAGAACAAAGTCAGGAGAAAAGTCAAGAAAAACACGAAGAGCATATAGTAGATACATCAAAAAATGTGTACGATAGCACTCCTAATACTTTTGAAAATCTAGACAAATTATCAGAAAATCGTGTACAAGAGATAATCGGTCTTATTCAAAATACAAGCACATCTAGCAACACAACAAACCCATATAATCTACTAGAAAAACTAGAAAATATTATGGAAAATGCTACAGCGGTTAGGTGCAGTGAAAATACCCTTAAAGATGCTTTGCAAAAAATCGATACGATTATTATTCCGCAAGCTAAAATTCTTGTTTTACATTCACAAAATCTTGTTTTTAATCAAGAGCTAATCGCTATTTGGGAATTACAAAACATGATTACGCTTGCAAAATCGGTTCTGCAAGCATCACTTGCAAGACATGAATCTCGTGGAGCATTCACAAGATTGGACTATCCAAAACGTAATAACAATCAAAATCCACAACATTCTATAGTGGATTCAAACGGCGAAGTACAAAATATTCCAGTAATAATTGTCGATTTTGACCCAAACAAGCCTATTAATCATCAAAATAAGGATGAAATTAACAAAATTATGACAAAAATAGATTAATTTTCAACACGCCGAAGCAAAGAGTTAAAAAAGATGTTATAGTTCTATCTGTTGTCTAAAACACCCGTCCGGGTGGCGGAATGGTAGACGCGCTAGCTTGAGGTGCTAGTGCCTATTTGTACAGGCGTGCGGGTTCAAGTCCCGCTCCGGACACGGAATGAAGTCTTGCTGAGAAATCAGCAAGACTTTTCTGTTTTTTCATATTCATATCCGCTAATCACGCTGATCAATCACTCTAATTAATCACATAATTCCAAGGGTCGAAAGCTCTACCAATCCAAGAAACATCCAACGATTCACCAAAATTCTTGTATATAGAATCATGAACATCTTGCACAGCATACTTAAACCACAACGACTCAATGGCACTATGAGGAGTGTTTATAAGCATGGGCTTAATAATATTAGAGTTTGCTAATTGCGATTCATAAATAGCTTGCTCGTACGCGTCCGTTGCAGGATGATGCCTTAAATCACTTGTTACATACACGTCTGCTCCGCAAGCGCGAACTTCATCAAATAAAGAATCACCTGAACCTGGAAGAACAGCTATTTTGCTAACCATAGCATTAATATCTCCACACACTTGAATGCCTAGATTAGTAGTAGGCAAAGCGTTAAAAACGCGCATAGCAAACTCTTTAAGCGTGATTTTTTGCTCAAGCACTCCAACTCTGCCAAGACCAAGAGAAAGGTCATTATTACTTGCTGGAACAAGAGGATGCAAATCTTTAAGACCAAAAGCATTAGCTGCAGCATCAGCCACTCCCCTAAAAGCCGCGTCCGCATTAGTGTGACCAACCCACAAGCCACAATGATTTTCAATAAGTGTCTGAACTATTTTTCCTCGAACAGAAAAACCAGAAACTTCGTGAACCGACTTAAAAAACAAAGGATGGTGAGAAACAATCAAATCAGCACCCATTTTGCATGATTCTTCAACAGCTTCTAAAGTTGGATCAGATAAACAAACTATCTTATTCACATTATCCATAGGATTTCCAACAATTAATCCAGGATTATCCCAAGATTCAGCAAGATTTAGAGGATACAAGTCTTCTAAAACCCTAACAACATCAACTAAAGTTGCCATATTCTACACCTTTACAATAAACCTACAATAAACCTACAGCGGGCTTTACAATAATTCTCACAAATAAAATCAGTGAGCAGCAAGCTGCCAGTCAGCTCCCAATCCAGTAGACACGTTAAGCGGAACGTCTAACTCAACAGTATGTTCCATAGCGCCTTTAACAATATTTTCTACGATATCTGCTTCGCCATGTGCTATTTCGAGAACAAGTTCATCGTGTATTTGCAAAATCACACGACTTTTTACTTTAGCTTCTCGCAAATCCTTATCTACTTGAATCATTGCAAGCTTCATAATATCTGCAGCACTTCCTTGAATAGGAGCATTTAAAGCGGCTCGCTCTGCAGCCTCACGAGATGCTCTATTCGTGGAATTTAGCTTAGGAAAATACCTTCTACGACCAAACATCGTTTGAGTATATCCAAGCTTTCTAGCTTTATCTACTAAAGACTCCAAATAGTCATGCACGCCACCAAAGGTATCGAAATACTTTTCTTTAAGAACTTCTGCAGCAGCAGGACTAATAGAAAGCTGTTTTGCTAAACCATAAGTACTAAGCCCATATGCCAATCCGTAACTCATTGCTTTAACATGCGATCTCTGATCTGGGCTAACTTGTTCAACTGGAATCTTATAAACCAAGCTTGCTACAAACTTATGAAAATCAACACCAGACTTAAAAGCTTTAATAAGTGTTTCATCTGCAGAAGCATGAGCCATAATTCTAAGCTCTACTTGAGAATAATCACAACTCATAAGCTGATCGTATTGATTTCCTGGAATAAAAGCAGCTCTAATTTCCCTACCGACCACATTCCTATTCGGTATATTTTGCAAATTTGGGTCCGAAGAACTTAAACGCCCAGTAGCTGCAATAGTTTGTTCAAAAGTGGTATGAATCCTGCCATCTTCATATCTTGCAGAATCAATAAGACTCTGTACAATCTGCTTTAACTTGTTTGTCTCACGATGTTTTAGCAAAGCCCCTAAGAATTGACTAGCTTTTTCATCTGGATCAATTTTTGCATATAATTCTTGCAATGCTTCTGCATTAGTAGTATAAGATCCACTTTTCGTTCTTCTTGTAGGCTTTAAACCCATATCCTCAAACAGCAATTGTTGAAGCTGCTTAGGACTTTGCAAATTTATCGGCTTGCTTGCTACATCCAAAGCCATTTTTTGGGCAAATTGAGCTTCTGCCGCAAAATTATCTCTCATAGATACGAGCCTGTTCATATCTACGGCAGCACCTGCATCTTCCATGCCTCTTAAGACCCTAGAAACAGGCATTTCGACATCGACCATTAATCCTGTTTGTTTACGTTCATCTAGTTTTATAGCATATTGCTTTGCCAACAATCTTATTGTTACAGCAGTTTCCAAAATACGCTTTTCTTGCTTTTTACGCTTATCCTCTTCTTGATTTAACTCTTCAGGATTATCACTATCTTCTAAAACAAAATCAAGCTCTCCTTGTGCAGGCTCTTCATTAGATTTTTCATTTTCTACATGAATATTTAGAACATGTTCCGCCATATCTTCAATATTTTCATTGCGAAAATCTGGTTCTATCAAATAAGATGCTAAACGAGTGTCAAGTAATGGATTAAAAGAGTAATTATTATCTACAATTTTCAGCGATTTAAGAAGAGCTATATGTTTTTTGTAGTCATGCAAAACAATTGAAGATTCATACATTTTTATGAAATCTTTTAGCTTGTGGCAGATTTTATTACAATCTTCGCTAGAATCCCCATTAAGAACATCAGAATATACAATTGCAGCATTATTTTGCGATAGCATTACTAGCACATCTGCATAAATACCAAACTGACTGCTATTATTTGGTTTTTGCAATGCATATATAACTAGTTCTTTGTGATCTTTAATAGTTTTTGCACACTCTAAATCATTTCTTATAAGATTTAAAGAAGGTTTTTCTTGAGAATCAAGTAATTCAAACAAATCTACGGTTGCTTTAGATTTATATTCCGTATTCTCTTTAACTAATTCTGACGATCCCTTTGACTCACTTTTCTCAATACATGGTGAAACGAGATTAATCCAATTATCTAAATCAGATTCTGAATAAATTTTATGAATATTTATTTTATCTACTATAGTTTTGAAATCCTCTAAATCATCTGAATTATCAGACTCTGCAGAATTAACATCACTGACAGCATGAGTGCTTCCAGCAGAAATCATCATCTTAATGTTCTCTTCTAAAAGCTCTTTGCTTCCACGCGTAAATTCTTTTAAAATCTTCCTTCTACTGCGAGTACCAAACTCGAGTCTTTCAAACAATTCGCCAACTGACGCGGCATCAACATTTCCAAATTCAAGATCATTAATACTAACACCAAGATCTAAATCTTTAACAAGAGTATTTACTTTCTTATTTAGACGAATCTGATCTATGCTTTCTCGCAAAGACTCACCTTTTTTGCCAGTAACCTGATCCGCGTGTTCTATAATGCCTTCTAATCCACCGAATTGATTAATCCACTTTGCTGCATAACCATCGCCTACTCCAGGAACACCTGGAATATTATCGGAAGTTTCTCCTCTAAGCGCTGCTAAATCTGAATATTGCTTAGGCGTAACATTATATTTTTCAATAATCGCATCAGTATCCATTTGTTTTAAATCTTTAAAATGCCTGCCTGGATACAAAACATTTATATATTCATCAATAAGTTGGAACGCATCACGATCTCCAGAAAGAACAAGAGTCTTATATCTAGCTTTAGCGCCCATTGTGGCTAAGGTTGCAATAATATCGTCGCCTTCGTAACCCTGTTTTGTAATATATTTAACACCTAATGCATTGAGCAATTCTTGTATAACAGGAAGTTGAGCTAGAAGCTCTTCTGGTGCAGCTTCTCGAGTTCCTTTATATTGCGGCAAAAGTTTATTCCTAAAAGTTCCGCCTTTAACGTCAAAAGCAACAGCAAGCTTATCTGGTTTTTCTTTTTCAATAACCTGAGAAAGCATTGTTGAAAAACCCCATATTGCATTGGTTGCAAAACCAGATTTTGTTGAAAAATTATCCGCAGATATTGCGTAAAAAGCACGAAACGCAAGTGAGTGGCCATCTACCACCAACAACGTTCCATTTTCATCCTCATTATTCAAAGAATCCTCGTTTGCAACGATGCTGGCATTCACTTAACTACCCACCTGCGTTCTCGTAAAATAAATTTTTTATGAAATTATTTACCATAGCTGGCACAACCATTAATTGTAACAACTACAAAATATTGTTTTTAAATAATGCTTTGAAATACTGTTTACGCTTCTGCAGATGGTTTTTCTTCACCATACTTAGCAATAATAGCTAAAGCAAGACGCTTCTTTGGAATACGCTGATCCATAGAAGTTTTTTGAATCCAGCGGAAAGCACCCTGTTCCGAGAATCCAGCCTTGTCCATAAGCAAACCTTTTGCCCTGTCTACAAGCTTACGCTCTTCAAGAGTATCTTCAGCCTTCTTAAGCTTCTCTTCTGCTTTACGAAGCTGATCTTGCGCATCCTGTAGCTTATTTTCAGTACGCTCAACACTATCTAATAAATCGTTAATTTCACTAAACCTACCCATAGCTACTTCTAGAGCAGGCAAAAGTTTTGACTCCTCATACGGCTTGGTAACATAAGCCATAGCACCGGCGCCAGTAGCTCTCTTAACTAAATCAGATTGAGAAAAAGCAGTGAGCATAACAACTGGAGCAATATTCTCATCACAAATAGTGGCAGCCGCTTGAATACCATCTACTACTGGCATCTTAACGTCCATGCAAACAACATCTGGATGGAATTGACGAGTAAGATTAACCGCTTCTTCTCCATTAGCTGCTTGTCCTACAACCTTGTAGCCATTATCTTCCAACATTGCTACAAGATCCATACGGTTCACTGCCTCGTCTTCTGCAACTACAACAGTTTTTTCAGCATTTTCTTTTTTGCTTTCACTGTTATCATCGTCTTTTTTAGGAGTAGACAACTCAGCCGCATCTCGCAACTCATCATCGGTAAGCACAACTGGCGACTTCCCCATCTCTTCATCGCTGGTTACAGCAGACATTTTACAACCTCATTTCCTTACCCTAAAACACAAGGCAACAGCGCTATGTATTCCACTAACACACATTTTGCACACTCTAATACACGCCAGCTTTGCGGTCATTGCGTGAACCAGCATCATGCATATTCATTGCACAAACACTAAAAGCACACCGTGCGCGTTGCCATACGATTTTACTAGTACGCATGTATAAAATACATTATAAACCGCTTTTTAATGCGGTAAAGCTAGCATGCAAATATTGACAATACAAAAGTCAAAGCACCAAGCATTGCTAAAGATACGCATATTGGAAAAGCATTAGCATAATTCCCACATATAACCGCATATGCTAGCGAATACGCTTTTTTAATAAACATGTAGGTAATCAATAATAACAAAATGCAGCAAACAATAAACACACCCTGATTAGACAAGAAGCAATTTATTCTAAAAGCATTTTTATTCAATCTGGCTACATTCCAAATTATTGTCATAAACTTAGCAAAAAATATATTAAGAAAAACATAAACACACTGCAGAAGCGTAAACATAATTACAACAGAAACGAATATAATTCGCCCTATATTCTCCCCAACAATTGACATTGCTGTAAATTTTGCGTGTTTTGTATCACTTTCTATATCTCTTAAATTGTTAATCATCATAAGACAAGCAGAGAATCCGCCTGGAATAATGGACAATAACACACAAAACACAATTTGTGGAATGCTTGCCGTTGTTATTGATTCTTTAGGAAAATCACTTCCAAAACTAAGAGCACACAATGTCCCTAAAAAAGCAACAGGTCCAAAGAACAAAAACGCACTAAATTCTCCCCAACCACGGTAACCGTAAGGATGTGATCCTCCCGCATAAAACCACGCTCCCATAAGACAAACTAGTCCAAGAAGAATAAATATCCAAATTCCACTTCTAACAGTAATGATTAACCCAAAAACACATGATACTAAGGCAGATATGCAAACAGCATACAAAACTGATTTTGGTTTAATACCAGCGTCTGCAAGTCTCCAAGACACATCACACAATGTTTTATCGCCTAAATCTCTATTAGATCTTTGATCATCTAATCCGCGCAAACCATCACAATAATCATTCGCATAGTTCACTGAAATCTGCATAAAAGCAGCAACACCTATACACAATAGTGATTGAATAACAAAATTTTCAATATTATAAGGTTTTACAAGTATTTGACCACTGAATAAATATCTTGCAAAAATCGAAATCGCCATAATAACTGGCACTATTCCGATTGGAAGAGTATAAAGTCTTGCACCTTTAAGCCAAACCTTTAAATTATTCATCAAAAATCGCCTAGATTCTAGAATTTTTTAACTTATTCTAGATTAGTTTAGACTATTTTAAATAATTTGTGGAGCTAATATAGACACAACTATAGGCAAAGCAATCATAATCGCAGATATTACAATAAGAACAAGCCCACGCCATCCAAAAGTGTACTTTTTATAAGATGACTTACAAGTGCGCAAATAGAATCCACGTTCTTCCGCAGCCAAAGCACAACTATCGGCTTTACGAACAGACAAAACCAAAAGAGGCACAATCAAAGGCATCATAAGCTTAATCTTTTTAAAAGGATTCTTAGTATCGAACTCCACTCCTCTTGCCATTTGAGCTTCTGTAATCTGAGACATTTCGTACGCAAAAATAGGAACAAAACGCACAGCTGTAGTAATCGTAAAAACATAGCAGTAAGGAACATGCAGATATTGAACAACAGCATTAGCTAAATCGTTCAATTTTGTAATGCTAAGAACGCTAACAAGAGGCAAAGCAAAACAGAATAGTCTCAAAGATGCTCTTGCAGCAACAGAAATTCCTCTTGATGTAAACCACAAGAACATATAATTTCCACCCTGAGCAATAATCGTTTGCAAAAAGAACATTACAACGCCGAGAATAAGCATTGCGCGCACAAGAGGAAACAGAGTTTTAAGAATCCCAGCCATAGCCATAGCAACAAGAATCAATACTGCAATAGTTACAAGAACGCTAAATTGTTGAGCTATAAAAGCAGACACAACAACGCTTATAGCTAATATAAGTTTTGCAATAGGATTTGCCTTGTGCAAGAAAGTTGAACCAGCATTATAAGTAAGAATCTTAGTTTGCATAAAAATCACCCATTTGTTTTACAAATTGCAACTCTTTTTAAGAGCATTAACCAACATATCTCTCTTATACAATCCTTTACACTTAGCAAAACCATTTTTAACTAAGCCCTGAGATACAGCGCACAAAAGAGGAGCACATAAAGCAGCTTCATCGCAAATACTCTTATTCTCAAACACATGGCTTATGCTTCCGTCTTCAAGAATATGTCCATCATTTACTACGATTAAACGCGTTGCAAAATCAAGCACCACTTCCATATCGTGGCAAACCATTATTACGCAACAACCATGGTCTCTAAGGTCTTCTACAACTTGCATGATTCTCAAGCATTCCATGTAATCCAGTCCGCAAGTAGGCTCATCTAACACAAGAATCTTAGGTTTAGTTACAACAGTTGCAGCCAAAGCAACCATCTGACGCTGACCTCTAGAAAGCATAAAAGGGCTAGCATTAGGATCTAAATTAAGCTTTTCAATCACTTGCATAGCATGATTATTAGATTCTTTAACAGACTCACCTAAAAGAATGCAACTAAACGCAACTTCTTCTAAAATAGTATCTTTACAAAGCTGACGATCTGGATTCTGGAAAAGAGTCGAAACATAGTGAGCAATTTGGCTTATTTTCATGTTGCTAGTATTTTTGCCATCAATAAAAATACTTCCACTACTCGGCTTAAGCAAACCGTTTATTAGCTTAGTAACAGTTGTTTTTCCAGCTCCATTTCTTCCAACAAGAGTTACAAGCTCCCCAGCGTAAGCTTCAAAAGACACGTTTTTTAAAGCACTAACGCCACTTGGATACGAAAAACTAACATTTTGCAAAGAAAGACATGGTGAAGCGTTTTGTGCTAAGTTTTGCGATTCATTGGAAAAGTCGAAAGCAACCGCACATTTATCTTCATCACATTCACTATATGAATCATCATGTGAAACTAAAGAATTTCCACTATTAATCGTATTAACAATAGTATCTACTGTATCTTCTACCGATACAGGCAAATCGCTTTTAGCGCAAATATTCTCACTTTGTAAATCGTTAATAAGATGAGTTGTACGAGGATAATTTATTCCAATAGAATAAAGCAAATCCATATTTTTTAGCGCTTGTCCAACAGGCAAATCAAGCGACAAAGTGCCATTAGACAATACAACCAAACGCTTACAATACTCGCTTAAAAGCGCCACTTTCTGCTCAATTACAACAACCGTTATTCCAAAATTCTTATTCAAATCTTTAAGAATCGAAAAAATCATTTTAGAAGATACAGGGTCCAAAGCGCACGTAGGCTCATCTAACACCATAACTTTAGGTTTTAGCGCAAGAATAGCAGCAATCGCAACTTTCTGCTTTTGACCTCCGGAAAGAGTGTCTAAATCACGATTGCGCAAATCACTAATGCCAACAATTTGTAAAGCTTCATCGATTCGATTTGGTATTTCATTGTGCGCAACACCAAAGTTTTCTAGACCAAAAAGAATCTCATCTTCTACGTTTGCAGCCACCATTTGCGCATCAATATCTTGAATAACTGATCCAATTAAGCAAGCTATATTAGTTAAAGCAAGATTTTTAGTTTCTTGACCTGCAATCTTAACGATTCCAGAAAGTTCTCCAGAATAATGATGAGGAATAGCACCAGAGAAAATAGAGGCAAGAGTTGTTTTACCAGATCCAGATGGTCCAATAATTCCAACAAATTCGCCAGATTCAATACTAAGACTTATATTGTTCAAGGCAAAAGTGGAATCTTGTGCCTTTGCAGAGTCTAAAGAATCATCCTTATTATGATTCAAATATTTAAAAGATACTTCCCTAAGCTCAAGCAAAGACACAATAATTCCTAACTCTTAAAAACCCAACAATACTATGAACATTACTTATTGATTATTCTCTGGATTATATTCTCTGACGATTATATGACTTACTGAATATTATCCAACACAAATTCAAATACTTACTTGTGTAAAACGAGTCGAATTGGAGTGTAAAGAACCTCAACAACAACAGCATTAAACACAGCAGTACCCAAAATGATTGGAAGCATAACAAGAATCGTTTTAGGAGAATGAAGAACAAAGAAAGATGCAGTAGAGGCAAATATTAAACCAGAAACAACTGTAGTTATAAAAGTGGCTACAAGTGGGAAAATACTGAACTTTCTAGCGGCATCCTTAGGGAAAACGCGAACATAAGTCATAATCATCAAAGTCATAACAATTGCTGCTGGAATATCGCAAACATAATTAAGACCAGGAATCGATGCGTTAAATTGCATCAAAGTCGCAGCCAAAGCACCAATAATCGCACCCTGAATAACATTTGGACGAACAAGCAAAATAGCAAGACAGAACGATGCGATTAAAAAGTTTGGTTTAATATTGCCAATCGAAAGCGCTTTTGCAACAGTAAAATCAAGAATACATCCTGCCGCAAAAAGAACAGCCACCAACACCAAAGACGTAATATCTAAAGCATGCTTTTTAATACTTACAGAATTAAGCATATTACCTGCATGTTCGTTAATTTCCTGATTCATAATCTTCTCCTTTATGTTTTGATAATCAAATTTCAATTATCAACTTTTGGTATTTATTTATGTTTTGATATTTATTTACATTGATTTAAATTAATTTGTTTAATTATTTTTCAATTCTGATTTACTTGTGTAAAACAAGTCGAATTGGAGTGTAAAGAACCTCAACAACAACAGCATTAAACACAGCAGTACCCAAAATGATTGGAAGCATAACAAGAACAGTGTTTGGAGAGTGAAGAATAAAGAAAGATGCGATTGTTGCAAAAATCATTCCAGAAATAACAGTTGCAATAAAGGCAGAAATGAATGGGAAAACACTGAACTTTCTAGCGGCATCCTTAGGAAAAGACTTTAAATAACCCATCAACATCAAAGTCATAATAATTGCTGCTGGAATATCGCAAGCGTACTCAAGACCAGGAATTGAAGTGTTAAATTGAATTAAAGTCGCAGCCAAAGCACCAATAATCGCGCCCTGAATAACGTTTGGACGAACAAGCAAAATAGACAAGCAGAACGATGCAATTACAAACTCTGGCTGAATATTCCCGATCGAAAGCGCTTTTGCAACAGTAAAATCAAGAATACATCCTGCCGCAAAAAGAACAGCCACCAACACCAAAGACGTAATATCTAAAGCATGCTTTTTAACATTTACACCTTTAAGTAAATCCGCAGCCTGATTAACACTAGATTCAGCAGAAGTAAACGAGGTTTCCTGCTTAGTTTCATTAATTTCCTGAGCCATGATTTTCTCCTTTTATTTAGATTCTTATATTGCTTGTTTTAAACAATTTTTTAATTGTTTTTTATGTTTATAGATTTGTTTTAGATTTTCTAGATTTGTTTTAGACGTAAGATTAATCCAAATAGATTTGGCTTTCCGGAGATATAAAAAAGACCTCCAGGTTTACCCTAGAGGTCTTTTACAAGCCTAAAACATGCAGCTTCTAAAACTTTAGAGTAAACTACGCCAAAGAGAAGTCTGCCACCACCACATACGAGCAGCATCAAAAGTATCGCGAGCTTGAGCATTCATGTTACGCATGATAGCCGCCTCCCTAATACTTAGCTGCAAAGCTAAACGATAATGTGGTCAGTCACAAATCCAAAATCGTAAATCGTAAAATTTACGATATCTGTTTGTGTTGTGTTTGATGCTAACACTATAAAAGTACAAATGCAAACAAAAATAAAAAATTAATGGAAAAATTTTATAAAATCTAAAACAATAGTCTTCAATCATCCCCGAAATTTCAAGCAAAACAACGCAAAACGCGCGAAGTAAATTATTACACAGCCAAACGTCATACACAAACGATATAGTCAAAGTCGGTTCGGGGTGCGTAAAAACGCTGAGATTACACCCGTTAAACCTGATCTAGGTAGTGCTAGCGAAGGGAAAATCATGGAAGAATTAAACGAATCAAATACAAATATAGATACAAGTTTTAGCGTTCGCGCAAGAAGACGAATGTTTCTAAATGACGTTAGATCATGCATAGAAAGAGTCAGAGCAAAGAAGCCACTAACTCATTGCATAACAAACAATATTGTTCAAGACATAACAGCAAATGCGCTACTTTCCGCAGGAGCTACACCAATAATGGTATGCGACCCAGATGAAGCCGCGGGCATCGCAAAAATAGCGTCAGGTGTTCTAGTAAACGTTGGAACATTCGAAGAGATAAAAGGCAAAGCCATACTCAAAGCCATAGAAGCATGCGAAGAAACACAAACTCCGTGGGTACTAGACCCAGTTGGAGTTGGAGTAGACGCATTAACCACTAGAACAAAATTTGTAAGAGAAATCGTAAAACAAAACCCAACAGTAATACGAGCAAACGCAAGCGAAATATTAGCTTTAGCTGGTCAAAGCAGTCAGATGAAAGGCGTAGATGCGCAAGACCCAGTAAACTCCGCGCTAGAAGCCGCCAAAAAACTGGCAAAAGCATACGGATCTGTAGTATCTATATCTGGAGAAAAAGACGCGGTATACGGTCACGGATGCCTAGCGCGAATAACTGGCGGACACAAAGCTATGACAAAAGTTGTAGGAACTGGGTGCGCTCTTGGAGCATTAGTGGCTGCATATGTGGGTGCAAACCCAGAGCGCCCAGTAGCAGCAACAGTAGCTGCACACGTGCACGCTGCAGCAGCTGGAACGTTTGCAGCGAGACAAACAACCGCACCAGGAACATTCAGAACACTGTGGATCGATGCGCTGCAAACATTAAGCGTAAACAACATGTTTGAACTAACAAACATTGAGTTCAGCATAGAACCAACAGATTGGACACTTTACCTAGTAACAGATCCACGTATGGGAAACCGTAGCGAAGAGCAAGTTGCAGTAGAATCCATAGATGGCGGAGTGACAGTAGTTCAATTGCGAGATAAATACTCCAACGATACTGAAATATCAGAAAAAGCCATAAAGTTACGCAAAACACTTATAAAAGCAAAACATGGGGATATACCGATTTTCATAGACGATCACGTTGATTGCGCAGCAAAACTGGGATTCAACCTGCATATTGGTCAAAAAGACACGCCTTTTGTTACAGCACGTAAATCCATGCCAGCCGAATGGATGATTGGACTTTCTTGCGCAAGAGTAGACCTAATGGAAAAAGCATATAAAGAGTGCAAAGAGAACGATACTCCACTTCCTGATGTTATAGGAATCGGAGCTGCATTTGCCACAAACACTAAGGCGCATGATGTTCCGCCTCTTGGAATTGAAGGCGTAAATGAGGTAGCAAAAGTAGCACACAGTATGGGCGTAAAAACTCTAGCGATTGGTGGAATCCACGAAAACACCGTTTTCCCAATCAAAGACCTAAGCATTGATGGAGTATGCACTGTGTCTGCACTCATGTGCGCTGAAGATCCTAAAAAAGTAGCAAGCGATCTTAAAAGCGTAATAACTCGCTAAAGTATGCATCAAAGTCACAAAAATTGACTAATAGCATATACTTTCAATCCCTAGCAACGTGTATACTTTCACGAGTTGCGGGCTTGTAGCTCAGTGGATAGAGCGTCTGCCTCCGGAGCAGAAGGCCGTGGGTTCGAATCCCATCAAGCCCACATTTTGTGTTAGTATTAAGTGTTAATTGCCTCCAAGAAGAGCAAAAGTACCGTAGTATACAGCAGCGATTAAAGCTATAGCAGGGATAATTAAGCACCCAATCATAAACACATAATCGCGTTTATTCACATGACTTATACGTGCATGAGATCTTGGGTTTTCTCCACCAAATCCACGCGCTTCCATAGCCGTAGCCAAAGTTGTAGATCTTCTAATAGAAAGCACCAAAAGAGCAAAAGCTTGAGGCATAAAAGCCTTAATCTTACTATCATCACCAAGTCCGCGAGAACGCCTAGATGCACTAAGAGCAGCCCAATCGTCTTGAAGAACACTAAACAATCGCATACCAGCTAATCCACCGTAAACAAACCTATCTGGCAATTTCATAACTTGACTAAAAGCATCAGCTAAATCAGTTGCATCAATGCCAATAACAGTAACAATAGCTGGAACACCGATAGCTAAAATTCTGATAAATGTTGCAATTGCAAGAGTTGTGGAATGATCACTCACGTGAATAATTCCCCAATCAAACCATGTTGCTCCACCTGATTTACCATACAACCACACAGCTAAGGCAGATCCAGGCGCACCAACCCATACAGGCCAAGAAAGTTTAATAACTCGCCAAGGGTTCATTTTAACAACCCAAAGAATCACAAACTCCAAAACCAAAGCTATTGTTGCAGAAAGCCAATCGAGAGTAAACAAAAGCGGAACCGAAAGCAGGAAGGCTCCAAGCATCCTATACACAGGATTCAAAGATGCCAAGAATGGAGAATAACTTGATGCACGAGCTGCCTCATCGCGATGATTCACATCGCTAACTTCTATTCGAGATATATTCGTTGCATTTGTTGACGAAGATAATGCTAAAGATTCTTGTGAATTATCTATATTTTCAGACTCATAAAATTCGTTATTAGTGGAATCCACATTAGTTTTAAGTTCCACTAAACGCGCTCCAAGCGCATCTACTAACTCTCTATCGTGAGTAACAACAATAACACTAACGCCGTCCGCGCGAAGGCTTGCAATGAGTTTTATAATTTGTAACCAAGTTTTACGATCCTGTCCAAAAGTTGGTTCATCTAAAATTAAAACTCTTGGAGCTGCAGCCAAAGATGCAGCAACAGTAAGTCTACGCTTTTCACCTCCAGATAAAGTGTATGGGTTTGCATTAGCATATCTAGATAAGCGGAATCTATCTAACAAAGACTCTGCTTTAGTTTTAGCGTCTTCTTCACTCATTCCAGTTCTAATAGGACCTAGCATAACTTCTTCAAGCACGGTTCCACACGCAAACTGATGTTCTGGATTCTGGAAAACGTATGAAATTCTTTTAGCAAGATCAGTAGACTTCCACTTCATAGGATCAGTGCCACCTGCACCTTCGCAAAGATCCTCACTAGCTACAACCTGACCTTCTAAAGCTGGAATTAATCCTGCCAAAGTTAGAGATAAAGTTGACTTTCCAGCACCATTTGCTCCAACTAATGCTGTGATTTGTCCAGAATTAAATTTCAAATTGATATTTTTTGCTATTGGAGTACTCGTATGACTAATCGCAAGGTTTTCTGTTGATAGAACTACTCTTCCATCACCTTTTGCTGGATCGCAATCTGGTTCGCCTTCAACATAAATCCTACCAATTTTGCGATCTTGTGGATCTTTATACTTGTCAGGAAGCCAAATCCCAAGGTTTTCAAAATCAAGATCTCTTCTGCTGAACACTTCGTCTGGAGTTCCATCTGCAACAATAACTGTTTGCGCAAACTCGTCTCGCGCAATATCATCATCGTGAACATAGTTATTCTCTTCTGTATTGTTCACAGAATTATCAAGACCAAGAACCACTACTCTATCAATCAAATCAATCCAAGGCTGCGCATGATGTTCTACAAGAACCATTGTTGCATTGGTATCGTCTAAAACTTTACCAACAGCTTTTACAATCTGATTAACACCATCTGGATCTAGATTTGCCGTAGGCTCATCTAAAAGAAGCACGCTTGGCTTCATAGCCAATGCTCCAGCCAATGCCAGACGCTGCATTTGTCCACCACTTAAATGGGCTGTAGAACGGTGTAACTGTAAGCCTTCTAAACCTACTTCTTCAAGACTTTTATTAACAAGATCCCATATTTCTTTACGAGGAACATTCATATTTTCAGGACCAAAGGCGACGTTATCTCCTAAACGCTGAAAAATAGCTTGAGCCTCTGGGTCTTGTAACACTAATCCCACTCGCCCACGCGCTTTATGAACTGGTAAATCATCTACGAATACTGAGCCTTCGCTCACACCGCCATCTTCGTCTTCAACTAGAACATTCTTCTTCGAATCAGGCTTTGAATTATTTGGGCTAGATTTAACAATATCACTACCAATCAGCCCAGCAGCACCTTCAAGAATTGTGGATTTGCCTATGCCCGATGCACCAAGCAACAAAACTCTTTGCCCTGCTTCAATTGTTAGGTTCAACCCGCGTACAGCAAAATGTTTGCGAGAAGCATGACGATAACCCCAATTATCAAAACGTAGCTGAGCATTGCAGCTAGCCGATGGAAGGAATGTTTCGGCATCCTGCGTATTAGTTTTGTTAAAAACTGGCGTTTCAAATGCATCAGGCATAGCAAAATCCTTTATGGCAATGATTTTTAGTTATTTTCTATCTATTTTTTAATTTTTTCTTTTAGAATCATTTAGATCTGCTACGGACTTTTTAACGACCTAAAAATCCTAAAATGTCTTTATTGCAAACACGTTTTTGACTTATCCTAATAAACAAAACATCATATCAGTGATTTACATCGCTGATTGCATTGCAATAAGACATTTTCTTTCGACATAGATATGTGCCTTACTGTTCTTTCACTACGACTTATGCGTTGGCTTAAATCGTAGATCACCATTAAGGCACGGGAAAAACAGATCTCCGTGCGCCAGCATTACCTGGATTCACGTTCAAGCGGTTTCTCTCAGCTTTACAAATTAATGCAAAGCACCCGTGTCGTGTGAAGATTTTACGTCATTGCGTAGACTCGTATACAAACGCTTAAATTCTATATAGCGATTGTATACGAGTTGTTAAGTCTACTTAGTTAGACGATCTAAAAGCAAAGCTTCAGTTACGATATTCGATTTCAAACCAGAAAGAGAAATCGACTCATTTGGACTATGCGCATTAGACTTTGGATCTTCAGGACCAGTAACCAAAACCTGAGCTTTAGGGAAAATTCGTTGCAATTCTGGAATAAATGGAATAGATCCACCTTCACCCTTATTAATAGGATCCACGCCAAAAGCATCCTTCATAGAAGCTAAAGCGTCTTGAGTTGCTACGGCATTCGGATCCATAGCCCATCCCATACCATTGTCAACTGGCTCTACAGTAACCTCAGCCCCAAATGGTGCGTTTGCAACCAAAAAATCACTCAAAGCTTTTTGTGCTTCTTCTGGACGCTGGCTTGGAGCTGTACGAAGTGAAAGTCGCAAGCGCGTTTCGTGAGCAATCACATTAAAGCTTTCTTCTACAGGATGAGCATCCATACCAATAACAGTCAAGCTAGGCTTAGTCCACATACGAGCAGCAAGAGAACCAGTACCAGCAAGCTTATAAGAATCCACTACTGAAGAATCCGCGCGAACTTGAGCCTCATCCAAATCACGTTGCAAACCGCCAACAGGTTCCTGAGATTTAATTCCAGGAACATCCAAATCGCCTTCCTTGTTATAAAGAGAAGCAACAAGCATTGAAGCAATAGTATAAGCATCTAAAATTGGTCCGCCAAACTGTCCAGAATGAACCTGATGACCAAGAACCTTCACTTTGACGTCTACTGTAGTGTTTCCGCGCAAGCTAGTAGTAAGACTTGGAACATCTGCAGACCAATTTCCAGAGTCGGCAACAATAATAACGTCTGATTCAAACTCATTTTTATGAGCTTCGATGAATGGAATGAAACTTGGAGAGCCCATTTCCTCTTCACCTTCAATAAACACCTTAATATTTACGCCTAAATCTTCGCTTAAAGCACGCAAAGCACCGTAGTGAATTGCAATTCCGCCGCCATCGTCAGCGCTACCGCGACCATACAAGCGTCCATCTATCTCGGTTCCTCTGAAAGGATCAGTATTCCACTCGCTTGCATCTGGAACAGGCTGAACATCGTGATGAGCGTAAAGCAAAACAGTTAGAGCATTAGGATCCACAATACGAGATCCAACTACTTCAAAAGCTCCAGGAGTACCATCTGGATTCTGGGACTGTTCAACTCGAGCATCTACACCAACTTCGCGCAAAACTTCGGCCACATACTCAGCCGAAGCGCGCATATGATCTCCAGTAATACCCTTAGCAGAAACAGCTCCTAAAGAGATCTTCTTATTTAATACGCTAATAACATCTTCCCAAGCGTTTTGCACGCGCGAACGCACATCATCAACCTCTAAACCAGCCATAAGTCCTCCAAAAAACAGTAGATTAGTAAAAACATTAGTTGAATTACTATTATCAGACTATTCATAACCAACGAAATTGCTCATAACGCGTCTAGTCTGTTGGGTAATCTGCAAACATGACATGGAATCCATTCGTAAAAAAATCTGCTGATAATGGTGCACAAAATGGCGATCAATCAGCGACTAATGAAAATAGTGAAAATAAAATAGAAAATAAGGCAAAGACTCGCACAAAGAACGCTCCAACGCCGAAGCAAAGCGAAGCTACAGCGCAGAATCTTAGACCGTTAGTTCCAACGGATAGAAAAGCAAGCGCAAAGGCTGCGCGAGCTAGATTGCGCGAAAAAGAAAATGCTCAATATGATGCGATGAAAAATGGAGACTTAGCTCATATGCCAAAGTCGGAGCAGCTTCCATGGAGAGTTTATATTCGAGATTATGTAGATGCGCGTTTCAACATTGGCGAATTTTTTGTGCCGTTTGCAATCGTGATTATGCTCTGCATATTCTTAACTCAAAACTTCTTATCCACTAAGTATATTGCTCTATATTTTGCTCTTGCGATTGTTCTTTACGCATATCTTTTTGCTGCAATTATTGACGTTATAATAATGTGGCGTAAGCTTCGTAAAGAGCTTGTTAAACGATATGGCGAAGTTTCTGTTGGCAAAAGCTCTAGATCCGCTATGTATGCTTGCAGTCGAGCAATACAAATGCGCAGATGGAGACTTCCAAAGCCGAGTACACCAAAGCGCGGTAATTGGCCTAAATAAATCGCTAGTATACTAACAAAGCTATGATTTATAGCATAAGCGTGTTTAGGGTATGATTACTAAGCAATAAAGCAACAAAATACAAAGCAATAAAACGCTAATATTATGTATTAGGGGATAAACGCAAATGGCAAACGATAAAGCAAAAGGCATTAAGAAGCCAGGCATGATTTCACAGATTGTGCGTATTTACAAGTACACGCATACAGACGATAAGCAGCTTCCACTTTGGCTTGGCTTAGCTTTTGTAGCTCCTGTTGTGCTGTGCATTGTAGCTGGTGTTATTATTAGATGGTCCATTTTGACTTGGATCATGATGGTAATAACAGCGCTTATGCTGGGTCTTTTACTGTTTACTGTTGTTCTCACTAAACGCGCAGATAAGGTTGGCTATGCAAGATTAGAAGGAAAGCCTGGAGCTGCAGCTGGCATTGTATCTGCTATTAACAAAGGCGGATTCACTTTCCCTCAACAACCTGTGTGGGTTGATCCTCGTACAAAAGATGCTATTTGGCGAGGAACTGGCTTTAACGGAATCTTCCTTGTTGGCGAAGGTAACTATGAGCGTTTAAGCCAAGCTATGAATCGCCAAGAGCACGCAATTAAAAGTGTTACAGCAGGATCTAATATTCCTGTTTACCGCATTTGCGTTGGTAATGGTGAAAATCAAGTTAAACTTAGGGATTTAAGAAGTAAGGTTTTAAAAGCTAAAACTTTAATGCCTACAAATCACAAGTTTGCTTTGCTTAAGATGATTCACCCTAATCGTCGCTTCTTCCTCACTAAAACTGAGCTTGCAATTTTGAATGATCGTTTGCGTACTCTACAGGGCAAATCTGGGTTCGGTATTCCAAAAGGAATTGACCCAACTCATGCTCCTCGAGTAAGTCGCAGAGCTTTAAGAGGAAAATAAATCATAGGTTTTAAATAAAAAACATAAAAATAAACCAGACGTTCCAATTGGTTCGTCTGGTTTTAATATATTTTAAGCGATTTTATATAACTTTATATGACTTTACGCAATTATACTTTACGCAATTATTATTCGCGCGTTATCTGCGACTCTACCCAATCCACAATGTAAGGAGCGCACTCCTCCACTTGGTCCATTGCAATCTCAAACTCTTTAGGACCTCCGTACCATGGGTCAGCCAAATCTAAAACAGCTTCGCGACCAGCTTGTGGTTTTTCTAAAGATGGATCAAACGATCTATACATGTGAACAAGACCACGTTTTTGCGCTGGAATAATCCTGAGCAAAGATTGCATATGCGAAGCAGTCATTGGAAGAAAAAGATTTGTTTCCTCTATTTCGTCTCGCTCAATCCTATGCGCAAAATGGCTTAACGGCAAAGAATAACCCCTACTTTTAAGCTCTCTTTGTGCACGCCTATCAATCGGATTCCCGTATTCTTCGTCGCTTACGCCGCATGATTTTACAGCAACAACATCGCTTAATCCTCTAAGCTTAAACTCGTTACGCAAAACGATTTCTGCCATTGGAGATCTGCAAATATTCCCTGTACAAACCGTCATAACAACATATGGATGCTTAGCATCTACATGAATTTTGTTTAAAGATTCCATACATATCCTTAATCTAGCTTATTTTTTAGCTTTAATTGACTTATATACCATAAACTTGTATTTTGCGTCGAATTGTTTTGCACCAACTTTTATAGCTGATTCTTGCCAATCGCCATCACATGCAACTTTCCACAATCCATCATCTACAAGTCTCTGAATGTTAGGAGCAAACGTATCCGCTTCTACTCTGGTGTCAATTTGAGTTACGTATGCAGCGTCAACAATTTTTGACTCAATCACTTCTTTAAAAATTGCTCCGCCTCCAATAATCCAAATTGCGCTACCATCTTTAGGCAAATCCAAAGAATCTATATGCTCAATAGGATTATCTTCAATCCATTTTTTTGCGTAGCATATTGCTTCTTCAATGCTTGTAAAACTTTTTGCACCATCTGGATTAAAATCTGGATTCCTAGAAACAACAATATTTTCTCGCCCAGGAAGAGGACGGAACTTTTCTGGCATAGAATCCCAAGTTCCCCTACCCATTATTACTGGGCAAGAAATTGTCATGGCTTTAAAATAGCGCAAATCTGGGGAAAGTCTCCATGGCATACCACCATTTACGCCCATTGCCCCTACGCGTCCTTCAAGATCGTATGCCTGTCCCCAAATTAAACGCACAGGAATATCGTTTGCCATAAAACTCCTAGTCAAAAACTCAAACTAATAATCAACTAATAAATAAGATCACACAGCTACAGGAGCTTTAATCGTAGGATGATGCTTATAATCAACAACCTTAAAATCACTGTACTCATAGTCAAAAATTGAATCAGCTTTATGAATTTCAATCTTAGGGTAAGGATATGGCTGTCTAGAAAGCTGTTCTAAGACTTGCTCTACGTGATTATCGTAAATATGGCAATCGCCACCAGTCCAAACAAACTCTCCTGGCTCTAATCCTGCTTGCTGAGCCATCATCATTGTAAGAAGAGAATAAGAAGCAATGTTAAACGGCACTCCAAGAAACATATCGCAAGAACGCTGGTAAAGCTGGCAAGAAAGCTTGCCGTCAGCAACGTAGAACTGGAAAAGCGAGTGGCAAGGAGGTAAAGCCATGTTTTCAACTTCTGCAGGATTCCAAGCACTGACAATCATCCTTCTAGAATCAGGATGATTTTTCATAAGATTAAGAACATTAGCAATCTGGTCGATTGTGCGATTAGGATTTTCTTGAGTAGGCGCTGGCCAACTACGCCACTGAACGCCATAAACAGGACCTAAATCGCCATTTTCATCTGCCCACTCATCCCAAATATGCACGCCATTTTCCTGCAACCAACGCACATTACTAGAACCTTTAAGGAACCAAAGAAGCTCATATGCAAGTCCCTTAAAGAACACTGTTTTTGTGGTTATAAGCGGAAAACTCTTGCTTAAGTCAAATCGAATTTGTTGACCAAAAAGAGATATTGTTCCAGTACCAGTGCGATCCGATTTTAAAGTACCTTCCATAAGTATTTTTCTAACCAAATCCTCATAAGGTGTAGGAATATCGGAAGTAGGTTTCTGTGGTACGCGAGAGCGGATATCCGCAAGTTCTTCTTGAGTTAAAGCCATGAGATTATTTTATCATTAGCTAAATTCAACACCACCAAAAGTAAATATAAGAAATATAAGAACAAGAATCAAACTGAAATCAAAGCATACTAGTTATAATAGGTTTGTCTTAAAAAATAAAAGTTAAAAACAAATAGACATAAGCACAAACATAATCACAATGTGTGAATGTATAAAAATGCAAAGGAGCAAAAATGACTAGAAGAATATGGGTTGAACGTTTAGAAGACGGATCTTGGCAAGCACAAAGTGATGATGGCGCAACACTCAAATTTGGTAAAGGAGAAGGGCAATTTTCACCGGTAGAATTAATGCAAATAGCATTAGCTGGATGTACAGCTTTAAGCAGCCAGTACGCTGTTGAGCATGCGCTCGGAGAAGGAAAAGGTGCTCGAGTTCTTGTAAATGGAACTTATGATCCAGAAGAAGGAACTTACTTAAGATTCCAAGAAGATGTAACAGTTGATGCTACAAACGCAAAACCTGCTTTAAACGATGAGAATGCAAAAGAACTAAAAGAACGCATGGAAAGACATATCAACAAGGGTTGCACAGTTAAGCACACTCTTGAACGAGGCGCGCAAGTGCGTGTAACAGTAAATGTGAGACACTAAAAACGCTAAAAATCACAATTTGTGGCGCAATAACTTACACAATGCTACACTTTTAAGGTTGTTAGAGCTATTTATGTAACTGGAGGAAACTTTGAAAATCGCGATTTTTACAGAAACATATCCACCATACATAAATGGCGTAGCAACGCAATCCTACATGCTTAAAAAAATGTACGAGGAACTTGGACACGAGGTTCTTGTTGTTACAGTCGGATCCGAAAGACAGCGAAAAACTAAGCTTGTAGACGGAGTTGTATACGTTCCAGGAATACTTCTTAAAAAGTTATACAAGTATAGGGTTGCAATTCCGATTGGAAACATGCGCAAAAAATTCCCTATCAACTTTAAACCAGATGTTATTCATATACAAAACGAGTTTGGCATTGGTGAAATAGGTCTAGAAGTTGCTAAAAAAGAGCATGTTCCTGTTATTTATACTCTTCATACAGAGTACGATAAGTTCCTGTTTTATATTGGTCTAAAGCATTTTACAGAGTTTTCTAGGAATATTTCAGCAAAATATTTTACGCGATTTTCTAAAAACGCAACAATTATTACTAGTATGTCTGCTAAGGCTCAAGCTTATATTGATCGTCAAAAAGTCGATAAAAAAGTTGTTGTTCTTAGCAATGCAGTTGAATATAAAAAGTTCTTGCCTACACCAGAGCGAATTGCTTTTAGGAAAGAATTCCGTAAAAAATACGGTATTGCTGATTCTACGAAACTCTTCGTTTTTGTTGGAAGAATCGGAGCAGAAAAGAATATCTCTGAGCTGATTGATAACTTTATGTATTGTGATTTTCCGCGCGAATTAGCTAGACTCGTTGTTATTGGCGGAGGACCTGATTTAGAAGACTTGCGTAAGAAAGTAGCTAGCAAAGGATTTGAAGATAGAATCTACCTACTAGGTCCTATTGAACACACGCAAATTCCTAAGTATTTGCACGCTATGGACTACTACACTACCGCTTCCCTATCGGAGATGCATTCACTTTCTATGCTTGAAGCCATGGCATCTGGATTATTTGCTCTCGTAAAGCACGATATCCCTAATGAAAATCAGATTATTAGTGGCAAAAATGGTTATCAGTGGGATTCTAGAGAAGACTTTAAACAAGTGTTTAGTCGCGTTCTTAACATGAGCGAAGAAGAGCAAGCACAACTAAAAGCAAATGTTCTTGAATACTCAAAGAACAATGACTTCAAAAAGCAAGCTCAAGAGTTAATTAAAATTTATAAACTTGCTATTGAAATGAACAATAACGAACTCGCTAAAAAACGTGCTGCTCGCGAAGCAAGACGCGCGCGCTTTTTACTTAAAAACAAGTAAAAATCAAAATAGTTGCTAGCTTTGAAACAAAATAGCGTCCAAAACACTGTTTTAGTGCTCTGGACGCTATTTTCTACTACAAGCTACTAGTGAAGCGGATCAATAGTTTGCTCGATTTCTTTAGCAGCTTCAACACCAGCTTTTGGAACATCAACTGTATGAACGCCACTTATAGAATCAATAGCACTAGTATCGTTACTTATCTTAGACTGCTGTGCTACTTGAGCAGCGCTTAACTCCACATACTTACGTGGAACCACATACACTGGTCTAGAGGAATGCTGTAACAGACCCTGACTAATAGAACCAAGAAGCAATCCTGTAAAACCACCCCTGCCCCTAGAGCCAACAACAACCAAATCATTGTTTAAGCTCGCTTGAGTCAAAGCGTTTACAGCAGAGCCTGGAACTACAGAACGATGAATCTTTAGATTTGGCAAACGCTGCAAAATAGGCTTTACTCTCTCATCAAGATCTTCCATATAAGATCCCATAACAGCAGTGTCACCTTCCGCACCCTGAACGCTAGGAACAGCAGAAATCACATCTAATTGCGCATTCCAACTATCAGCCAAATCTGCAGCAATCTCAAGAGCTTTTAATCCCCACTTAGACTCGTCAGAACCAACAGCAATCTTAGAAATCTTATTGTTCAAGTGAATTCGCTGACCATCATCATCCGTATATGGAACAACAACAATTGGGCAATAAGCGTAGGCTGGAAGCGAAGAACTTGTTGTGCCGAGCAAGCGCTCAGCCAATCCGCCTTTACCTCGGTTACCAATAACAATAAGCTGATAGTTCCTAGAAAGCTCTACAAACACAGAAGAAGGATCGCCAGTAACAATTAACGTTGTTGCATCCACGCCCTGTTCTAAAGCTACAGCTTTTGCTTTAGAAAGAATCTCCTGTGCATCTTGATGAGCAACATTATCATCACCAATCGCAGTATAAGTCGCATCAAAAGATACAGCTGCATAACTAGGTAAAGAATATGCACAAACTATTTGAAGCTGTAATCCAGCATGCTTAGCATAATTAGATGCCCACCATACAGCCTTATAGCTCGCATGAGAACCATCAACACCTACAAGAACAGCTTTTTCTTGTGTAATAACATCTTGTGCCATCTAGATCCTCCTAGCATCGCGCGATTTTTTATTTTCTTAAATACTTTAAATACTAGAATAGCGCGTTTAAGGTAGTCGCGTCTATCGCGACACAACAAACCTAAGGATTAACGGCAAAATTAATTAAAAATAACCTAAAAACGCATCAAAACTACTAACAAAAACTAAAAGTGGTATCCATAAAATCATGAATACCACTCAAAAATCAAATTGTCAGAAGATTCTACGAATAGAATAAGATCCTGAAAAAACATATCTAATAGGATCATACTGAGTTCCAGCATACTGAGAATTAATAACCATTCCATTGCCAACATAAATAGATGCATGAGTACCATTGGCAATTATGTCACCAGGCTGAGCCTGAGCTAAACTCGGAACAGCCGTACCTACAGTAGCCTGAGCTCCAGAAGTTCGCGGCAAAGAAATACCCATATTGGCAAAAACGTACTGCACAAAACCAGAGCAATCCCAACCAGCAGGAGTTGTTCCACCAGAACGATAAGGCACTTTACCTAAAAACTGAGCAGCAAAATTAAGCATCGCAGAAACAGACTGATTATCTGGAGGAGCAACAAAGTACGTCATAGGCCCAACGCCATTACGTGCTCCAGAACGGCTTGCAGCAGCGTCGAAGCCATCAGCAGAATTATTCTGCGCCTGTTGCTGTTGCAGGCGAGACTGTTCAAGCGCAAGTTCAGAAGCACTCTTAGTCTGCGGAACATCCAAAGACTCAATACCACCCCAATGAGAATTAGCATCAACATCGGTAGAAGTGGATTCTGTAAACAAATCACGCTTAACATCAGTAATCTTAGGGAAAGAACGTGTAGATGTAACTGCTGATTCTTCAGCAGAAGCGGAAGCACAAGCAAGCGGAATCATAGCAGCAACAAGCGCTGCAGATACAAATCCTGCAAATACAGAAGAAAAAATCTTATCTCGCTTAATCATCATTAGCGATGTTAGCATGGTAATACTACAAACTAATACCACAAACAAAATTCGCACGCACTATTTACAGCACAAAAGCAAGCACAGACATACGTATAAAATCCAGAATAGACTAGAAAATCGCAAAACGTAGCAACAGATATTAAGATGATATTAAAATGTCAAAATATTAAAATACCAAATAGTCTAGTAATGGATAAATTCAAAAGCTGAAGTTTCATTCGGATTTACAACCCTAGAGAAAGTCCTACCATGAAGCTCCGCACTAGACTCAGATGTTTCAATAGAACCATCAGGATTAATTTTTTCAACAACAGCAACATGACCATAAGTACGATTAACGCCAGCCTGACCGCGACCAAACACCATAATATCGCCAACGTGACGAGGCGTACGATCTACCCAATATCCAAGCTTTCGAGCAGTCAAACCCCACATCCAGCCGTCTCCCATATTAGAACCAACAGGAAGACCAAGCTGATGCCTACGAACATAAACCCACCAAGTGCACTGGCTAAACTCATACGCATTCCCAGAATCGCCAGAACTATGATTTGGATTAAATCCAGCAGGTAAAGAATTAACGTCTGAATCCATTAAAATAGCAACCTGCGGATTGTTCGCAGAAGACTTAGACATTTCAGAAACTTTAAAATCTGAATTAGAACCTAAATCCCACTTAGACTCATGAGACGATCTAGTAGAGAAAGCGTTTAAATCAGCTTCGAGACCAGCAACAGCACTGCTGAACTTCAAATATTTATCAGCACGATCTAACTTTTCACGCTGACTAGAACGAGAAGCAGCTTGATCATTAGAATCATTGGAAAAATTAATCTCAGAAGCATATTGCTTTGAAGCAAAAGAACCAAAACCATTAGTCTTGCTCAAAGCCATAGACGTCAATGCAGCACCAACTATAGCTACTAAAGACGTAGAAACAATAATACAATTCTTACGTTCTCTAGATTCACGAGCTAAACGAATCTCACGACGAGTACGAGGAGCAGAAGACATTTGCAAACTCTGAGCCACAGATTCACTCAAACCCACAACTGCACCATTATTCGCACAAACCGCTTCGGCAGAACGCTCAGAATTAACACTGGAAGTATGAGAAGACGAAAAAAGCATAAAAGGCGAAACGAAACGCCCCTTTGCTTTCTTAGCACCATGTGCACCATGTCTCATAAAAAACCACTCCCGAAATTGTTCAAAGCGTCACGTCAAAACGGCACCTACAAAGCTCAAGACTACAACGTGGTACGGATGTGATAAAAATAGTGTCGAAAAAGAAAATAGCAAAATTTAGACGTATATCATAAACGTATATCATCAAAAAAATATAACCAAAAATTGATATTAGACATTACTAGATGTATGGTTAATCATATGAAGCTCGCACCGATTATTAACCCAGATGCGCGCAAAGAGGCACCAAAGCCATTGCGCGTAGACCTGTGCAAAGCATTTATGGCTGGAACAGTTCTATGGCTTATAGCATCGATAATCACTGTTGTGCTCGCAATCTTACACTTTCTACTATGGTTTTTTGCAGTAGTGTGCCTTAGCGGATTTGTAATAGGTATTTTGCTCCTAATTTGGGAACACTTTGACCGTTGGGATTATAGAAGACTAGGAAAGTAAAACACTTAACACGATTAAGCGAACTATTTTGCATCCGATTTTGCAAGCGGAATCGCAAAATTAACCGTAGTACCCTGCCCTGGTCTACTCCACAATGTAATGCTACCGTGATGAGTAAGAGCCACGTGCTTAGCAATAGCAAGACCCAAACCAACACCATCCTGACTTCCGTCGTTCTGGTTATCCGAACGATAAAAACGCTCGAAAATACGAGGCTGATCACGCAACGCAATACCAGAGCCACAATCAACAACACGAATCACTGCAAACTGAGAGTCATCAGACTTTAACGCTGAAATCGCCACACTGCTATTTGCTGAAGAATAGATAATGGCATTCTCAACAAGTTTACGCACAGCAGCGCTGATTTGTGAAAAACTTCCTAGAACACTAAGCGAAGAATCAGACTTAACACAAAGACGCACATTTCGACTCAAAGCAAGATCTGAAACTTGATTGTGAACATCTTTTAACACGCTCAAGACGTTCACAGCACTCGCCTTAGACACATCTATAGGCTTCTGAGCACTCATAAGAAGCAGAAGATCTTCCAGCATATGTTCCAGGCGTTTAGAAGACCTCTGAGCTTTTAAAGACACTTCCTTAACACGATTAAGAGTAACATTATTATCCTGCAAAAGTTCTGTAAGACTAGAAATCATTCGAGTAGAGCTAATAAGTTGTTGAGAAACATTACTTATAAAATCATCTCTAGTCTGCTCAAAACGATGCGTAGCACTAGTGTCATTTAAAATAACAACAACCTTGCCTGCTCCAACACTTCCAACAGTAACATTAAGCCAATTAGGTCTAGAAACTGTGGAAGCATCAGACGATTTATCAGTTTTATTCGAGGAAAAGTCGCCAGCAACCGTAGCTGATTTTAATAACACAGCACTGTCACCAGCAAAATTACCATTAAAATCAGAGCCTTCACCAATAGTTATATACCGCTCAGGAGTAAAAGTAACTAAATCAAAACTCTCAAAACCGCCAGACTCGCGCACCCTATTTACAGAATCCAAAACTCTCGGTTGAACAATAGAATCATCAACAACAACACCAAGCGTATAACTATCAGAACTAGCTCGTAAAACATCATTATCAGCATCGATAACAATAGTCGCAGCAGACAGCATAGATAAAATCGCACACGCATCTGAACTTATATCATCTGAATTATTATCAACTGAATATTCATCATCTTCATCATCACTAAAACTACGTTTACCTAAAATTTTTAAAATCTTCTTAAACCTACTACGAAAAATACTACGCAAACCACCTGCTATACGATTTACAACAGAACTAAAAAACGGTCTAAAAACACTACGAAATATTGGAAAAAGCGAATCAACAACAAACATAACAATTACGATTGCAACACAAATAGCAATCAAAGCAAACACTACAAATACAACCAATGGCGAAGATGTAGAATCCTGAAACATACTCTTAAAGAATACTACAATGCTCTCACATTTTAATATTCGACTAACATTCTACAAAAACACAACTAAGCACACGCTTATACGTGCTTTGAATAGTCTATACTTGATTAGGGTTTAGTTTAAAACAAAATAATTTTAAAACACAAAACGTCAATACACGTTGGCAATATACGACTGCAATATAAGTCAACACAGGCACCAAAAAAGAAAGGACGCACCATGCGAGTGATTTTCAACGAAGAGATGAAGGCAGTTGCATTAAACATTGAACGCATGGCAGAGCTTGTTGCAAAAGCCATGAACGATGCTGGAAATGCTTTATTAAATTCTGATTTAGAATCTGCACAAGCAGTTATAGACAATGATACTCAACTAGATTCACTAGAAAATAGCGTTATAGATCAATGCTTAACATTGCTAGCTAGACAAAATCCTGTAGCAACAGATTTGCGAGAAGTAGTAGCAACCATGCGTTTGGCTGCGACTTTTGAGCGCATGGGAGATTTAACAAGTCACGTTGCGCAAATCGCAAGAAGAAATTGGCCTGATTGCGCAATACCAAGTCAAGCAAAAGAAACTGTTGAAAAAATGGTTGACTTTTTGCATGTTCTTGCAGGTCAATTAACAGACATGCTTTCAAATAGAGACGTTAATGTAGCAGATGCAATTATTCACGGCGACGACGTAATGGATAAGTTACACGAACACATTTTTGCGCTTGTAGAAGGCGAAGATTGGAACGGCACTAGAAAACAATTGATTGACTTGGTGCTTCTAAGCAGATTCATGGAGAGAATCGGCGATCATTCAGTTGCTGCAGCAAGGCAAGTTGTATTTATTGTTTCTGGATTTGACCCAACTAAGAAGCCAGAACCAGATAAAGACACGGTTGTGGCATAAATACGGTTGTGGCACAGAACACGATTTTTGAATAGAAACCTAAAAAGTAGCTTGTAAAATAAAAGTAGGCTTGCAATTAATTTTGCAAACCTACTTTTTATTTAAGTTAATTTAAGATAATTAAGCTAACTTAAGCTAATCAAACTCACTTCTGACCTTGAGCAGCCACGGCGGCAGCACCAGCAGCAGCAGCTTCTGGATCCAAATACTCGCCACGAGGCTTAATTGGCTTGAAGTTCTCATCCAACTCGTAAAGCAGAGGAATAGCGGTTGGAATATTCACCTTGGAAATCTCTTCTTCGCTCAAGTTGTCAAGCATCTTAACGATTGCTCGCAAGCTGTTGCCGTGAGCTGCAATCATTACAGTCTTGCCAGACTTAAGCTCTGGAATAATATCGGACTCCCAGTAAGGAGTTACGCGAGTCACAACGTTCGCCAAAGCTTCAGTTTCTGGAACTGGATCGCCTGCGTAACGAGGATCATTCGTCTGAGAATACTCATCGTTTGGATCAATCTCAGGAGGTGGAGTTGCGTAAGAACGACGCCAAATCATGAACTTCTCATCGCCATATTCCTGACGAATCTCAGACTTGTTCTTACCTTGCAAAGCACCATAATGACGCTCGTTTAAACGCCAGCTACGACGAACTGGAATCCACAAGCGGTCGGCTGCATCAAGCGCGTAATTCGCGGTGTTGATAGCACGACGAAGCAAAGAAGTGAACACGATGTCTGGAAGAACATTCTTCTCTTTAAGAAGCTCGCCACCATGCTTAGCTTCCTCAACACCCTGCTCAGTCAGCGGTACATCAACCCAACCAGTGAACTGATTGGTCTTATTCCATGCGCTCTGACCATGTCGGAGCAATACTAATTTATATGTCATAATTACCTAGTCTATTCGTTTCGTACGACTACTTACATAAAAGTAAGCAAACACGAAAAATTTAATAGAAAAAGCCGATGAATGTTTAAACAACATCCAACGGCTTTACAATCTACTAAAATCTATCAATTAGCGAAGAGGCTTTACGAGTGGGAAGGTAATCGTCTCGCGAATGGTTGCGCCCGTAAGCGCAATCAGCAAGCGGTCAATACCCATTCCCATGCCGCCAGCAGGAGGCATACCGACGCCGAGAGCCTCAATGAAGTCCTCGTCAATATCCATTGCCTCAACATCTCCAGCCAAAGCATCCTTAGCTTGAGCCACAAAGCGCTCGCGTTGCACAACAGGATCGTTAAGCTCGGAGTAGCCAGTTGCAAGCTCAAATCCGCGCACATACAAATCCCACTTTTCAACCATTCCAGGCTTCGTGCGATGACCCTTAACAAGCGGGCTGGTCTCCACTGGGAAGTCACGCACAAACGTTGGCTCATAAAGCTTATCCTCGTAGAAGTGCTCCCACAAGTGCTCAACCAACTTGCCGTGATTCTCAACTTCGTCGCGCTCAACTCCAAGCTTGTCTGCTATTGCACCCAAATGCTCAACAGAAGTTTCTGGCGTAATCTCCTCGCCCAAAGCTTCGGAAAGCGAGCCGTACATGGTGATCTGCTTCCACTCGCCGCCAAAATCGTACTCTTCGCCATTAAGCAAAGTCACCTTAGTGGAGCCGAATGCGTCTACAGCAGCCTTTTGGATCAGCTCTTTAGTAAGAGCACCAATCGTATCGTAAGTACCGTAAGCTTGATATGCCTCGAGCATTGTAAACTCTGGAGCGTGAGTTGCGTCCACGCCTTCGTTTCTAAAATCGCGGTTGATTTCAAACACGCGGTCAATGCCACCAACCAGGCAGCGCTTCAAGAAAAGCTCTGGCGCAATACGCAAATAAAGATCAATGTCGAAAGCATTCATGTGAGTTGTGAATGGACGAGCAGCAGCACCGCCGTGAACCGTTTGCAACATTGGTGTTTCAACTTCCAAGAAGTCGTGGCTGTCGAAAGTGCGACGGAGAGAAGCCACTGCATGCGAACGCCTGCGAACCATATCGCGAATCTTCTCGTCTGCAATCATGCCAATATACGGCTTGCGCGTACGAGTATCGTCACTTAATTCCTTGTGCAAAGCTGGAAGTGGCTGCAAAGCCTTAGCTGCAATCGCCCACTCGGTTGCAAATACGGAAAGCTCGCCAGTCTTAGAAGAAATCACGCGACCGCGAACGTACAAGTGGTCACCCAAATCCACCATCTGCTTGAAGCTTTTAATGGATTCTTCGCCAATTTCCTTCTTGGAAACCATCGCCTGAATCGTAGTGCCGTCACCAGCAGAAAGCTTAACGAAGCACAAGCCACCAGCATTACGCAAGAAAAGCACGCGACCTGCAATACCAACCTCAGTATCGGTTTCTTCGCCAGCTTCAAGCTTGCCGTCAAAATCAGCACGAACCTTTTCGATAGTATCCGTAACGTTAAGATGCACTGGATATGGCTGCACACCCTCCTTAAGCATCATCGCGCGCTTAGCAACGCGCATCTGCACCTGCTCTGGGTGCGCAAGCGGACCAAACTCTTTATTGCTTGGATCAATTGCTTCGTCAAGAGTAGCACCATCATTTACGCGCTTAGCAATAGCCTCATCTTGAGCGAGAAGCATCTCAGCATGCTCAACGGTGTCAATTTCATTGGCGTTATCTGTTACGTCATTTTCTGCGGCGTTTTGTGCGGCAGACATTGCAGTATTCGTGTCAGTCATAAACGCCAATTGTAGCTACTAGGGAATACAGATAAGCGAGTCGCAAATGCACTTTATTGTGCTAATAGATTGATTACGCTAATCATTTTTGCAACAAATATACATTTTTATAGAAATATTTATATTTTTCTGTTTTCGAAAGAAAAATACATTTACAGTAAAACTTTTTATTATTTTATTAAGATATACAAAATTATTTACGAAAAGTTACATCATTTTGCAAATATTGCGGAGACCATGCAGCCTCAAAAGAATACAAGCGAATTTTTAATAAAATTTCAAAAGAATTTATTTGACAACGACACACACTGTTAATTTGTAGCAAGTTCACGCTAATATAACCACGTTGTCGGAGTGTTGCATGAGCGATTACGACATGTAGTTGCATCATGTATTCGTAAGATGAATTCACGATGAGTAATCTCTATTGAGTTCGCACAATCGACATCGGGCTGTAGCGCAGTTTGGTAGCGCGCTTCGTTCGGGACGAAGAGGCCGCGGGTTCAAATCCCACCAGCCCGACTTTTGTTTTTGCACAATCGCGCATGTTGCAGCACTCTTATAAACGCATAATTCTGTATAAACGCATAATTCTGTATGATTGAGTAGTGAGCAAAACGGAATTTAATCGCAAAAAGCAAGGTGGCTTAAATGATAAAAGCAGATCAATTATATAAAGAGCTTGACAATATGTTTGCAAGCCACGCAAACGCGCAAGAAATCGAAAAATACCTGCTAAATGCGCTAAACCAATCGCAAGAAGAAGCACTTAAAGAAACACAAAATAAAGAATCTAAAGAAAAAGCAAATTGCGCGTACGATAAATCACAAGAAGCAAACGCTCAAGCATTGCAGCTATCTGTGTTAAACGAGTTGATGGGATTTTATCGCTCTCGAGGAGAGCATGCGAAAAATCAACCAATTATCAATCGCGCTCTAAATATTGCAAACGAAATGCAACTATCTGGCACCGAAGCTGGCACAACAACACTTATAAACGCTGCTACTAGCCTTCGCGCGGCTGGCGATTACGATCGTGCAGCAGAAATATATTCTCAAGCTCTTAAAGAATCATCGAAAACACTAAAACCAAACGATAGAAAACTCGCTGCCCTTCACAACAATCTTTCAATGCTTTACAGCGAAACAGGCAAAATTAAAGAAGCAATAGATCAGCTTGAAAAAGCATTGGACATATTGCAAAAATCGAGTGTCAATCCTTCAACAGACATAGATATAGCAGCAACTCACACCAATATTGCGCTTGCTATTTTGCAAGAGTGCTCGCAGCCTAACGTAAGCACTAACAGCAAATCTGCAACTCTTAACTCTGCTCTTGAACACGCACAAATGAGTTTAAAAATATACAAAGATGGAAATAACCAAAATCAACCGCATTATGCATCTGCTTTAGCTGGATATGCGCAAGTTCAATACGCACGAAAAGAGTATTCCGACGCTGTAAAAGCGTACAGTGAAGCTCTAGATTTAATAGCACAATGTTACGGAAAAGATAGCGAGTCATATGCTATAACGTTGGAGAATCTGCAGCAAGCACAGGATGCAGCAGAAAAATTTACAGCTACAAGCGCGGCGGATGCGATTCAATACGATTCGGAAAAGTCGCCAGCAACCGATGAGCTGCATCCAGAGTCAAATAAAATTATAAAAACAGAAGATAATCCTAAAATAAAAAACGGCATGCAGCTTGCAAAATTATATTGGCAAACTTACGGAAAGCAACTACTAGAATTACCAAAATTTAAAAAATATAAAAACCGAATTGCATCGGGATTAGTCGGTCACGGATCAGAATGCTACGGATTTGACGACGAGATTTCTCGCGATCATGATTTTGGACCAGGATTCTGCTTATGGCTTACCGATGAAGACTATGCGGAAATTGGCGAGGATTTGCAAGCAGCTTACAACGATTTGCCACAAGAATTCTATGGTTTTGGATCTCGCAAAGAAACTCCACGCGCTAAATCATGCGAAAGCAGCAAACGAGTCGGAGTATTTAGTACAGCTAGGTTTTTTGAAAACATAACAGGATTTTCCGCCGCGCCAAGTCAAAACGAGCCGCATCTGTGGCTTTCGCTAAGCGAGCCAACACTTGCTGCAGCTACGAACGGCCAAATTTTTGCAGACCCACTTGGAGAATTTAGCAAAACGCGTCAAAGTTTTAAACTCATGCCAGACGATGTGCGAATCTCACTAATATCCAGAAGACTCGGCATGATGGCTCAAGCAGGTCAATACAATGTTCCACGAATGCTAGCGCGAAAAGACGGAGCTGCAGCATGGCTTTCTATAAACGAGTTTGTGCACGCAAGCGCGTCAATCGTATTTTTGCTAAATAACCCAATAAGCGCAGGATATTTGCCATATTATAAGTGGCAATTTGCAGCTTTACGCAAGCTCAGCGCGCGAATGGCGTCTAGGCTTTCAAACGTGTGTAATAAACTTGAATCGCTTATGCGACTAAGTTCCGCAGCATGCTTTGGTGGAAGCGGATTTGGCGAAGGCGGAAAAGGAAGCAGTGAAGCCGAATCTAAAATAAACGAGATCATTCAAAACGTGTGCAATGAAGTAGTGGAAGAGCTTAAATATCAAGGCTTGAGCAATTGCAATGAAACATTTTTAGAATGGCAACGCCCGTATGTTGAAGCACATATTAATTCGCGCGCAACGTGCTTAAGGAGCTTATGATGTGCAATTCATTATCAAATCCAAAAACGCAAAATCCAAAAACGCAAAATCTTGCAGAAGAAATTACAAAACTAGAATGGCAGCAATTTCAGCTTACAGAAAACGAAGGTGGACGCGCAAATTGTCAGGGAGACTGGCAAACGTTCCACATTATGCGCATGAGCCAATTTTTAACTTGGCCTCTTGATTTGCAAAAGTCTTATAAGCAAGATCTTGAGCGTGCAAATAGTGATGGCAGCAATTTGATTACAGAAAAGTATGCGCGAATGATGGAGTCTACTGCGCCGGAAATTTTTGAACGCACAATTAAGCCTTATATTAAGCCGATTTTAGAACCTAGAAAAAGTGCGCAGGAGCAGATTATTTTAACGCAAGTTAAGTGGGCAGATGATTTTCGAAATCACTACCCTCATTTAGGTCTTGCAATGCGCGTTCTAAAAACAAGCGAAGATACAGCAGAAAATACGTCTTTTGAAACGTATTTGCGAGGCGAATTAAGCACTTATTCTGACGATACTTTCGCTAAATACCAGCGTTTTGTAGATAACTTGCGCGCTGAAAATCTAAATCTCACTCAGATGATTATTACAAATACTGTGCGCATGTATAACTACGACTCGCTCGAATCGGCCGAATGCGCGCGCTAGCTATCTCACTTATAAAAAAACTTGCTTAAGGTTGCCGATTTCACGCAGATTAAAAACGACAAGCACTACAGTATGTTGCTAACATCATTCTAGTTTGATAGAATTTTAAGAAGTCCCTCGAATAGTCACCCGCTGGTGCGCGTTTCTTTACACAACGTAATGAATAGAGGGGCTATAATTTTTACTCGTTATTTTTGACAGAATTTTCGCCAAACAACAAAGTATTTAGTCATCTGTAAACATCCAATACGTTCCCAACGGCTTATCAGTTCTATAAGCAAAAGTATTAAAATGCGCTAATGCTTTTGGATTGCCAGTTTCTAATTTTGCATGAATAGCTCCAGCGGTCATATCCGCCAATTGAATCATTGGATTTGTTTTTGAATCAACAAAATTAACCTTGCGTAATGTTCCTGGACATATTTTATTAACTATATTCATTAGATAATCTGTATCAGGAATAGAAAAAGCGCGAGTATCCTGCCCATCAATATACAAAACACATTCCCTGACCGCTCCAAATGTGTGCGTAAAAAGTTGACGTATCATATAACTTTTTAGTAGCTTAGGTTTACTTAATAAATTTTTACTACGAATTTTAGTTTTATCTGCAATAATTACTCGTACGTGATAATTAGCTGATTTCATGCGATCAAAAAACACGTCTTTAAGCTTAGGGTGCGTTTTATTATATTTAAATTCGCGATCATACCTATGAAAGAATTCTCCATTTTGTTCCTCACATCTTGCTGTTTCAATCAACTGCCAAGTATGAGTAATATCTTCAATAGTATCGAAAATACATGCTGCTATCACGACATACCTAGTTGAACCTCTGTTGTATTTAAACCCAGAGTCACCAGAATCGTCTATATAAGCAAACATAAATTAAACTATACAAAATGTACATGAATTGTAGATTATGAATTTATGAATTTAAAATAGCTTTCGCAGTTTTAATCGGGTTATCGCACACTTTCATGCTGGTTTTTACGCTCACTGACACTGCTTTTGTGCATTACGCAAACGCCGCGTAACACTATCTCTAATTGCAATACTTTTATTACTACTGTTATTCATCGAGAATCTCCAAAATATCGTCAACTTGCCGAAGAATACCAAATTTTTTGGCATATTCGCGCAATCTATGTACATTTTTCTTAGGATTTCTCACATACGCACGCAAAGCCTTAACAAATATCTCTGAATCCTGACGCCTACGATTCCTAACCAAATCGCAGATAGTGCGCTCCATATCATAAACCATCACATAATTACCAATAACCGTACGCACTTGAGTGATACCAATTTTATACCATTCTTTTTTAATTTGATGCACTTCAACATCATTTTTTATGCGCCACGTGTTATATCCCTGACATACCGTAACTTCGTTTATAAACGGCATGCGATCTGTAAGATTATGCAAATACAAGGCAGTTTGGTAAGAACATATGCAAGCTTTATTACGAAGCTGGAAAAAATAAAGTTCATCATAATTATTTGAATTGCTATCGAAATACACGCCGCGCGCAACTCTTTCCAAATCATTATTTTTGACCATGCTAGTTAGATACCAAGAGTCAATTCCTGCGGAAGAAACTTCTTTTGCCGTGATAATACCGTTATTTTTCTTAACAATTCTTTTAATTTCACTAATATTTGTTCTCTTTTTATCCGACTTTACTTTCACCGTCACATACCAACCTATTAAAGAATTATCAATTTATAGATAATAAACGCTTATAAAAACTTGCTTTTGTGCTTTATTATTATATAAATAACGCACAATTGCAAGTAAATACAGCTAAAAAGTTGCATATAGGTGATTATTTATGACTGAAAAACGTAAAAAATAACAAATGTTTATAAGTCAAGTATTGACAGTGTTGGCAAACATTGACAAACATTGACAAATTCAGATAACTATTGATAAATATTTACAAATGTTGAGGCAATTACAGCGTGAATAGTTTTATTACAGCGTGAATAGTTTTATTACAGCGTGAATAGTTTTATTACAGCGTGAATAGTTTTGCAGATGCACAGTCAATTCTTTGCGCAGTTTTTAAGCTACGCAAATCAGATTCAACAAAAACAGTAGAAGACGCGCTCAAACCATATTTGCTCAAAAAATCTCTATAAATCATAATATTCGGCTTGCGTAAATGAGATTCGTAAGATGCACTAACGCCATTTATCTCGCCAAGTATTGGGCAAGTTTCACGCGCGCAATCAATCCACTCTTGCGAAGCATTTCCCAACGCCCAAACGCACACACCTTGTGCAATCAAATTGCGAGCAACAGCCGAAAAACGCGTTCGCTCCCCTAAAAATCCGTGTGAAAAATTCTCAAAATACAAGCGATAAAGCCAAGTTACTGCAGGACCATGATGCTCGCTAAACGATTCAAGCGCGCGTGCACTGCTCCATCCTGCTTCGCGCAAAGCCTCGTGAAACTCAAAACCCCATTCTGGCTCATAGCTAAACAGCACCTCGCCAATATAATCTGGGTAATCTGATTCCAAAGTGCGGCGCGCATCCCAATCAACAAGAAGATGCAAGTCAAAAACAACATCTGTTATGCCGTTTTCAATAATTTTTTGCGCACATAAATCGCAATAATCGTCACAATTATTACGATCATCATAATCATGCGAAAAATCTTCTATGTTAATCATTAAAAGCCTTAATTCACATAGTTGGTGATATTCCACCAACATCTATGGAAGAAGCAGCCCCGATACCTGATCCAACACCTGCTCCAGCACCAATTCCAGAACCAAAGCTAGCAGGCAAATTGTTCAAATTATAACCAAGTGCCTCAAGCTGCGCGCGCCCATCTTCCGTAATATTTTCAATACTCCAACGCGGTTTCCAAGTCCAATCAATCCTAAATTCGTCTACAAGTCCAACCAGCGCACTCGCACATTCGTCTTCAATCAAATCTGTAAGAGGACAAGCAGGCGTTGTAAGCGTCATCGTAATAATCGCACGTCCAAGCTCGTCAATTTCAATCCCGTAGACCAAACCTAAATCCACTACGTCAATTCCAAGCTCTGGGTCTACAACATCATGCAAAGCATCCTGAATGTCTTCCTCAGTTACGCGACCGATGCTATTCACGTCGATTTGAGATTGAGCCTGATTTTCTGCCATAATATTCCTTATTTTTAGTGTTACACTACGATTTTATAAAGCCTCAATAGCCTTTGCAATACCGTCTTTTAATCCTTCCCATGCAAGCAATGCGCACTTGATTCGCATTGGATATTTAGAAACGCCTTGAAAAACCATTGCATCTTCCAACTCATCTTCGTCTTGCTCGTTTTCTAATCCTGCTCCCCTAGATTCCATAAGTTTGTGGAAAAGCGCAGCCAATCGCAATGCATCCTCAACAGTTTTTCCCTCAACCAAATCAACCATAATCGAAAGACTAGCTTGCGAAATTGAGCAACCATGGCCATCCCACTTAATACTTTTAACAAGCGCATTGCTTGAATTGTCAGCATTTTTAGCGAGTTCCACATGCATCGTAACCTCATCTCCACAAGTTGGGTTAAATTGATGAGATTTTCCTAATGCATAATCTTTATTAGCTTCTACAGCACAATTTTCATGATGATTTGTAATTGTTATATTAGAATCGTTTTTAAACTCATCGGTTGCTGGCGACTTATCCGAAGCCTCCTCAACTTTCTCTTCCTGCTCTTCTGCTTTAGAAAGACTTTCTGTGTTTGAAAAATGTGTTTTTCCGTGCGGATTTCTAGCAGCATCTAAAATCACTTCTTGATACATGCTTTCTAAACCGCTACCGTCATCAACACTCATATCAAACATATGCTCTCCTTATTTGTTATTAAACAATATTTTATTTGAATTCTACTTGAGTTCTATTTGACAATACTATGCGCCAAAGTATGCGCGAACGTGAGAAACTGCTTCAACAAGCGCGCGAGCTTCTTCGATTGTGTTATAAACTCCAACAGATGCGCGATTTGAAGCATACAAGCCAAAATGACGATGAATCGGCTGAGCGCAATGATGTCCAACGCGAATCGCAATTCCTTGCGCATCCAAAAACTGTCCAACGTCATGCGGATGCACTCCTTCGACCTCAAAAGAGACCGTTGCAATACGGTTGTTTAAATCAAGCGGCCCAAGCACGCGAACTCCTGGAACATCCTGTAATTTCAACAATTCTGCAGCAAGTTCCTGCTCGTGCTCTGCAACTCGGTTCATGCCCAACGCGCGCAGCCAATCCGCTGCCACTCCTGCCGCAACCATTTGCGCAACTGGCTGAGTTCCTGCCTCAAAACGATAAGGTGCATCCATGTATTGCGCCGGCTTGTTAAGCCACGCAAGCTCTACCATTGAACCGCCAAAATTGGCTGGTGGAAGAGCTTGAAGAAACTCACGACGACCATACAAGAACCCAACACCCGTAGGACCATACATTTTATGCGCGCTAAAAGCTGCAAAATCAACATCTAGCGCGTGAAGATCAACTGGAATATGCGGAACGGACTGGCATGCATCAAGAACAAAAATCGCCCCAACCTCATGCGCACGCTTGCAAATCGTCGAAACGTCCGTAATAGCGCCAGTAACGTTGCTAATATGCGTAACTGCAACGATTTTCGTACACTCATCAATAATAGTTCTCAAATAATCCGCGTCTGCCCGCACTCGACCATCTTCAGTTACATCAATCCAGCGAAGTTCCGCACCCGATCGAATCGCAAGCTCTTGGAACGGCAACAAAACAGAATGATGGTCTGCGCGAGAAACAACAATATTATCTCCCTCATTAATCACAAAATGCTTGTGCAAAGTGGAGTTAACTTTTGTAAAACCAGGACGACTTAATCTAGCGTTAATCGTGGCATTTCCAATAGAAGTGGCAAGAAGATTCAGAGCGCCTGTAGCTCCAGGTGTAACAATAATCTCTTCGTTTCCTTCTTCACCACAAGCACCAACGAGTTTTGCAACTTTTGCACGCGCTTCTTCAAAGGCAACTGTCGAAAGCGCCGCCAACTCGTGCGCCCCCCTATGCACGCCAGCATTAATAGTCTTATAGAATTCGCTCTCTGCATCGATTACAACCTGCGGCTTTTGAGAAGTAGCTGCGGAATCTAAGTAAATCAAGGGTTTTGAATGTACTTTGCGACTTAAAATTGGAAATTGAGATCTCAAATCTTCAAACTTGTGCATTAACACAGTATCTGTCTCAAGATTTTTATGATTAAACATTCAAAATCCCCTTTTAAGCAAATTTATACAACCTATACAATCAAATTTTATAAATCTTATTCATAATTTAAAAGTCGTTCCCCCAAAACAAAGATTGAAGGAACGACTTTCAAAATTTAAATTTTAATAATTAGCGTTTTATGAACGGCTAATATTAATTAGAATCCAAACTCTGCAGCAGCCTGACGAAGAGTTTCCGCAGAACGCTTCAAAGCAGCAAGCTCGCGATCCGAAACTGGAGTGTTCAAGCGAGAGTTTACGCCATTACGGTTCAACAAAGTTGGAACGGACATGCAGACGTCTGAGATTCCATGGAAATCGTCAAGAAGAGAAGATACTGGCAAAATGCGGTTAGTATCGCGAAGAACGGCTTCAACAATATCAACACCAGACATAGCGATAGCGTAGTTTGTAGCGCCCTTACCGTTAATAATCTTGTAAGCAGCGTTCTTAACTTCCTGATGAATCTCTTCACGCTTAGCTTCATCCAATGGCTCATGACCTGGAAGAGCATTCCATTCGCACATTGGAACGCCACCGATAGTAGCAGAAGCCCAAAGAGGAACTTCGGAATCGCCATGTTCGCCAGCAATATAAGCGTGAACATTCTTAACATTCACACCAGTTTGCTGAGCAATAAGGAAGCGCAAACGTGCAGAATCAAGGTTTGTGCCAGATCCAAACATCTGATTGGCAGGAAGACCAGAAAGTTTCATAGAAACATGCGTAACAACATCCACAGGATTAGTGATAAGCATGTAGATAGCGTTTGGAGCGACCTTTACAACATTAGGAATAATAGACTTCATAATATTGATGGTTGCACCTGCAAGCTCCAAGCGAGTCTGACCAGGCTTTTGACGAGCACCAGCAGTAATAACAACCATGTCTGCGTCACGGCAGATTTCAACGTCATCCGAACCATCAATAGAAACGGCTGGATAGAAGCTAGAACCATGCTGCATATCGAGCACTTCTGCCTCAACACGTTCCTTAGCGATATCCTCAAGCACAATTTCACGAGCAACACCGCGCTGAGCTGCAGCAAACGCAAGCGTAGAACCTACTGCACCAGCACCAATAATCGCCAGCTTAGTTGGCTTAACCTGAGAACTCACCATTAGAAAAACCCCTTTTCCACAAACCGAGTCGACCCTTATAACTTATAAATAGAAAAATACAAGGGCTGCTCTCACATTAAGAGCTATATGTGTATAAACAGCTTTTACTTTAATCACACCACCGGAATTTTGTTTAAAGTGCAATTTGCATAAGTTTTGCAGCCAAGGAATCGCCAACAAAAGCATCTAATTCTACGCCAGAATCCTTATATTCCGCCGATTTTACAATGCCATTTTCCCTAACTCTAGATAGCAAAGATCCAGAATAATCGCTATAAGGCAATGTAACTTTAACATGAACATGTGGTGAAGGTAACAAATTTTCTATACGCGTTCTTAAACGGTCAATATTTGTTCCACTTGCAGCAGACACAATTAAAGAATCAGGATACAATGATTGCAAGCGTAAACGCATTGGTTCTTGCATAACATCCGACTTATTAAAAGCAATAATTTGCACAATATCTTCCACACCGTCAATTTGAGCTAAAACCTCGTTAACTGCCTCAATTTGAGAAACAGGGTCTGGGTGAGAACCGTCAACTACGTGCAAAATTACATCTGCATTACCAACTTCTTCCAAAGTTGATTTAAACGCTTCTACTAGCTGAGTAGGCAGCCTTCTAACGAAGCCAACCGTGTCTACAAGCGTATAAGCGCGACCATCTTTAGTTAAAGACTTTCGGACAGCAGTATCCAAAGTTGCAAAAAGCGCGTTTTCTACAAGTTCTTTAGATCCTGTAAGCCTATTTATAATCGAAGATTTTCCAGCATTTGTATACCCTACTACTGCAACAGTTGGAATATCTTGGCGACGCCTAGAGCCACGCTTTGTTTCTCGAGTTGGTGCCATTTGCTCAATGTCGTGACGCAATTTTGAAATTCGATTCCTAATTGCGCGCCTATCCATTTCGATTTTTGTTTCGCCAGGACCTCTAGAGCCTATTCCTGCGTCTCCTGCAGCGCGACCGCCAGCCTGCCTAGAAAGAGCAGCACCCCAACCTCTAAGTCGCGGAAGCATGTATTGAAGCTGAGCAAGCTCGACTTGTGCCTTTCCTTCCCTGCTTGTTGCATGCTGAGCGAAAATGTCTAGGATAACAGCCGTTCTGTCTACAACTTTGACTTTAGTGGCATCTTCCAAAGCTCTTCTCTGGCTTGGTGGAAGATCGTCGTCTACCACAATCGTATCCGCATCATTTTGCGCCACAACCGCCGCAAGTTCACGCGCTTTTCCAGAACCAACATACGTTGCTGCATCTGGCCTATATCTTTGCTGCAACATGCCGTCGCACACTACTGCGCCAGCTGTTTTAGCAAGCGCCGCAAGCTCTCTAAGAGACTCTTCTGCTTGACTTAAAGTTCCGCGAGCGCTAGACCATACTCCTACTAAAACAACGCGTTCTAGTCTTAGTTTTCTGTATTCTACTTCGGTTACGTCTTGTAATTCTCCAAGGCCAGCAACTCGTTTTAAGGCGTTTCTTGATTCGCGCTCTTGCCAAGCTTCATCGTTACTTTCTAGGCTTGATCCAGTGTTTGTGGAATCTAGTAGTACTTCGGAATGTCCTGAAAGAACGTCTTTATGCTCATTTTTATGCTCAGGCATACTATTATCACCACTCACCAAATTGCTGTTTGCTAAAGTATCTACCAAAACTATGCCCTTTGCTATTTTGCTTTAACTACTTACGCTAAATCCCCTGTTAATACACGATTTACAACGTTTGTTTTATTATTGTGAATCTAGAAGACATAATTTTTAACGCAACACTAAAATGGCTATTAACACTTTTAATAAAACTAAAAAGACGAGCAGCATTAATGCTACTAAAACAAACAAAAATACTAAAGAAGCTAAAACTGGCGGCGAACAGTATTTTTCCGCTAACCCAAATTCTTTAGACTTAAGACGAACTTTGCATGTTGATTTGCGCGGTCACGAGGTTAGCGTGCAAGTTTCTAACGGAGTTTTTAGCTCTTCTAAACTTGATTTAGGAACTGCAGTTCTTCTTAAGCATGCTCCACAGCCTCCAGAAAATGGGCGATTTTTCGATATCGGTTGCGGATGGGGTGCTATTAGTTTGGCTTTAGGTTTTGAATCCCCTAATGCGCAAATTTATGCTGTAGATGTTAATGAACGCGCTCTAGAACTTACTGATATTAATGCCAAGAATGCTGGATTAAATAACATTCACACTTATCTTGTAGAAGATGCATTAAAAGAAGATGAGCTAAAAGACATTGATCTTATTTGGTCTAATCCTCCAATCCGCGTTGGAAAAGACATTTTGCACAATATTTTGCTCACATGGCTTCCTCGCCTAAAAGTTGGTGGAACTGCTTATTTGGTTGTTCAAAAAAATCTTGGCTCCGATTCCTTAATCCCTTGGCTTTCTAAAAATCTTGGGGAAGATTTTAGCGTTGAAAAATACGCAAGCTCTAAGGGATACAGGATTATAGAAGTCTTAAGAAAATAGGATTTAGCAAGATTTAACAGGATTAAATATGAACTTTGACTATCCTAGTGAACTGCCGATTTGTGCTGCACACGACGAGATTATTGAAGCCATTAAAGAGTCGCAGGTTATAATCGTATCTGGTCAAACTGGTTCTGGCAAAACCACTCAAATCCCAAAAATGGCTTTGGAACTTGGCAGAGGTGGTCGCGGAAAGCAAATTGTTCACACACAACCTCGCCGACTTGCTGCACGCACAGTTGCCGAGCGAATCGCAAGCGAAATGGGTGTTAAGCTTGGCGAAGAAATCGGCTACCAGGTGCGTTTTAACGACGAAAGCTCATCTAAAACAAAGCTTCGCATAGTTACGGACGGTATTCTACTCGCTCAAATTCAGCGCGACCCACTTCTTACACGCTACGACACTATTATTATCGATGAAGCTCACGAGCGTAGCCTAAATATTGATTTTTTGCTTGGATATTTAACAACCCTTTTGCCAAAGCGCAAAGACTTAAAACTTATTATCACTTCTGCGACAATCGATTCTGCAAAATTTAAAGACCATTTTGAGCAGGCTTTGCACATTAAAGTTCCTGTTATAGAGGTTTCGGGGCGAACATACCCCGTGCGCGTACTTTATGAACCGCTTGGAAGCGCGCCTTCACTTATGAGGCACGTTCCAGGTTTTGCCGATATTGCTATGGATGATGAAAGCGTTGCGCAAAGCCAAAGTCTTTCGGAAAGCGGCGATATTTGCGACGAAGACATTTCTTCTGCTGTAACTCGCGCATGTGCTCAACTTGTGATTCATTCAAACCATACTCAGGGCGCGCGCGATATTATGGTTTTTGCTTCTGGCGAGCGCTATATTCGCGAGTTTGAAGCATCGTTGCGTTCTTATTTTGGTGCGCGTGCAAGCGACATGAATCGTAGTGACGCCATTGAGATTGTTCCACTTTTTGCACGTCTTTCTTCTAAAGACCAGCATCGCGTTTTTGAACATCACACTCATCAGCGGATTGTAATAGCCACTAATGTTGCAGAAACTTCTCTTACAGTGCCTGATATCCGCTACGTTGTAGACCCTGGTTTTGCTAGAATTTCGCGATATTCTAAGTCTGCTAAAGTTCAGCGTCTTCCTATAGAACCTATTTCTCAAGCAAGTGCAGATCAGCGCTCTGGTCGTTGTGGGCGAATTGCAGATGGCATCGCTATTCGCTTGTATTCTAGGGAAGATTACGAAACTCGCCCGCGCTTTACCGACCCTGAGATTTTACGCACTTCACTTGGCGCTGTTGTTTTACACATGCTCTCTGTTGGTGTTGCTAAAACTGGCGAAGATATAACGAATTTTGGATTCATTGATCCTCCAGATATTAAGGCTGTAAGCGACGGCTTTAACGAGCTTAGTGAACTTGGTGCAATAAGCAGAAAATCAGGCTTCATCACTTTAACTCATATTGGACGCGAGCTTTCTAAACTACCGATTGACATTCGCCTTGGACGCATGATTATTGAAGCTGCGCGTAAAACCACTCCTAATACTCTTGCTGCTGTGCTGGTAATTGTGGCGTTTTTGAGTTTGCAAGATCCGCGCGAACGTCCGGAAGATAAACGCGATGAAGCAGATAGATTACACAATCGTTATGCAGACGAGTTAAGTGACTTTTTAACGGCATTGAATATTTGGGATCGCATATTCCAAGCGGATGGCGAAATAAGCAATAACGCGCTAAGGCGACTTTGCAAAGAGGAATTTTTCCACTTTTTACGCCTAAAACAGTGGAAAGATTTAGTTAATCAGCTTAAAGATTTATGCAAAGAACTTCATTATAATGTTGGCGAAGCATTACCACTTAAACGCGCACCTTTGCAAATCCGCCAATTACCAAATAATCAGCAAGCTGCTCACAGTCTTTGCTGCACTTGGGATTACCAAGGAATCCACGCTTCTATGCTTTCTGGCTTGCTTTCTATGATTGGCATGCAAGTTATTCGCGAGCCTAAGGCTTCGGATTTTGCAGGTCTTCGCGGAACAGCCAAAATTCGCGCTATTAAGCGCGCTCAAAAAATGGCAAAAAACGATTATCAGGGTGCTAGAAGCACAAGGTTTGCAATCTTTCCAGCTTCATCTGTTTCTAAAACAACTCCTTCTTGGATTATGTGTACGGAATTAGTTGAAACTTCTAGACTTTGGGCAAGGTATTGCGCGCAAATCGACCCTGCTTGGGCAGAGTCTTTAGCTAAGAATCTTACTCGCGTAACATATTCAGATGCTCATTGGAGTGCAAGCAAAGGTGCGGCAATCGCCCAATCGAAGGTGCTTTTGTACGGCTTGCCTATTGTGCAAAATCGCACTGTTCAATGGTCTAAAATCAACCCATATGAATCTCGAATGTTGATGATTCGTCAAGGCTTAGTAGAAGGAAATGTTCAGCAACGTTTTCCATTCAACGATTTTATATCCTCAAATATTAACGTTTTAAACGATGCCGATAATCAAACAAATCGCACTAGACAGGCAAGCGAAACTGTAAACGACGAGGATTTGTTTACTTTCTACGATGATAAACTTCCTCAAGAAGCTACAACCATTGCAGATTTAGCTAAATGGTGGAAAAATTACAGGCTTCAAGACCCGCATTTTCTTGATTTTAGCCCAGACGATGTTGAGCGCTTGCAATACACAAATGACACTGATTTGGCAGACTACCCCGATACTTGGCATACGATTGGAACAGACGGTCAGAAAATCAACTTGCGTTTAAGCTACATTTATGATCCGCATAATCCTTTAGATGGTGTAACTGTGCACGTTCCACTTCATGCGCTTTTGCGACTTAAGCCTCAAGAGTTTACTTGGAATGTGCCAGGCTTATTAGACGAGCTTATTATTGGCATGATTAAGTCTCTTCCTAAGACTTTGCGAGTACAATTCGTTCCAGCTCCAGATACTGCTCGTAAAATCCGTGAGTGGATAGATGACAATTATGACTATCTTCCAGGAATAAACGAAAATCCACAAGAAGATTTTATTTGGCAAGATTTTAGCGAAGTCTTTACTAAAGCTGCGATTCAAGTTGTTGGAGCACAAATCCATCCAGAAGTTTTAAGCGATGAACAGTTGCAACGGCTATCTCCTTATTTGCGCATAACTTTTAGCGTTGAGCAAAAGAAATCTAATACAAACAAACCTAATCAAAACAATTCACATAATCAGAACAACAGGCGTATTAAGCCTACTATTTTAGGAACCGATAAGTCGTTAATAAATCTTCAGCATCGCTTTGCAAAATCAGCTCAAGAGTCTGCGAGAACTGTTGTTAACCGAAAAGCAATTAAAGCTGCAGAAGCTGGAAATGTTGTTGAGCGAGCAGATTTGTTACATAAGTCTGGTGCAACTAATCTTTCTAGATCTCAAATGGTTTGGCAAGGCGCTCTTAATATGCTTATTTTAGATGATAAACGTATTACATCTAGATGGCTTGGAAGTGAAGCTCTGATACTTGCTTCTGCACCTTATAAGTCTTCTAAAGATTTGTCTCAAGATTTGCAAATGGCAGCTATTAAGCGACTTATACCAGATACACAAAAAATTACTAACGATGTTGAACTTAAGGAAGCTGTTGCCAATATTGACGAAGTATACGAAGACACGGTTTATAGTATTGCGCACGATGTGATTGCTATTTTGAAGCGTTTTGCTAAAGTTAGCACTGCTGTTGGCGGCAAAGCCGACTTGCCAATGCTTAGTGTTCTTCAATCCATTAAAGAACACGCAGCCTCACTTGTTTTTCCTGGATTTATTGCAAAAGCAGATTCTAGCGCGCTTAGTTCAATAGAACGCTACTTGCATGCTGATTTAATTCGACTTGATAAAGCTAAAACAAATAAGGATCGAGATGTACGATGGGCTTGGCAAGCAGATGAAGCTCATAAGCTTGTGCTAGACGCTCAAAAGAAGGCTGACGACTTACCAGCCGGAATGAATCGAGATGAGGCTCAAGAAAAAGCACAAAAACTAAAGTGGATGTGCGAAGAATTCTACGTTTCTCTTTGGGCACAAGAACTTGGAACAGCATACCCGATTAGTATTCAACGCATGAAAAAACTATGTTAGCGTAAAAATGCGCAACATAAGACTACAAAAAAGTGGCCACTAACTACGCAGCCAAAGATGACTGCAAGATAGTGACCACTAATATTGAGTAAATATTAATTACTCTTTAACCATAACGCTACGAACTATGTAAACCACCAAACCTATGAAGGCTACAATAGCGCCCATCATAAGCAAGTTTGAGTATCCTGCAGCTAATCCTTGAATATTTGCAAAGGAGAATCCTTTGAACAGATTTCCAGCAAAGAATCCGCTGAAAATAGAAATACCAATAGAAGCTGTAACATTCATAACCAAATCGTTCATACCGCAGCCACGGCCAGACTCTTCAACAGGCAATGCACTAAGAACAGTAGAAACGATTGGCGAATACATAAGTCCGCACCCAGCGTAGTAAACGCATGCGCACAGTGTTAATGTTAGGAACCCAGAATTGATGAATACAGCAGCACCAACCCATCCAAGAATCATAAGAACGGCGGCTGTAATAATGCCAGCTTTACGTCCAATGAAACCAATAATTGTTCCAGAGCAAGTGCCAAACACTGCTGCTACAACGAATGCCCATACAAGGTAAGAAGAAACCTGAGAAGTATTCATCTTGTATAAAGCACCGCCAATCACATTGTAGATTGGAGGCATGCAGTAGTTTGTAAAGTAGAAGATGAATATCAAAACAATGCCCGAAAGCCAACGCTTATTCTTAAAGAATGCAGGAGTCACGAACGGGTTCTTTGCCTTCATAATGTATCCAGCGAATACAACAAACAGCACGATGGATCCAAGTAGCAATCCCCAAGCTTTGTAAGAGAAGAACAAAGTTAACAATGTCACAGCAATACCGAATATAGTAAAGCCTAGTTTATCAATCTTTCCACCAATACCATTCTTAGTTGGTAAGCATTTAACAAGTACTGGCAGGAATAGAATGGTTACTGCAGGAATAAGGAACAAATATTGCCAAGCGATAGAGCTTAAAAGACCAGCAGCAAATACGCCGATAGAAGCAGAAAGCTGATATGCGGCAGTAAAGAGTCCAAAGAAAATAACTTTCAAATCATTGCGCAAATACTTAGTTGCAATAACAAGGAAGGAAGAACCTGCTACCTGTTCACCAGCAGTTTGCATAATGCGAGCAATGATAACAGTCCACAAATTTGGAGTAAAGAAGAAGTTTGCAATAAAACCAAACAAGGAACCAACAAACAGTGTTACAAGACCTATTGTTATAAGTCTGCGAAGAGAAACAAAGTCACCTAGAGAACCGTATATAAAGCACACGATACCTAGAACAATAATTGGCAAGCTTGTAATAAGCGAAGCTTGATCAGGAGCACCAACAGCCTTGCCAATCTGGTCGAATACAAGATTAAAGCCCTGCAAACATAATGTTCCAAGAATAAAGGTTATAAGCAACAAAATCAGCGAGTAAATCGCCACTTTGTCGCGGGTTTTTGGATCCTCGTATGGATCTACCGCAGTAGATTTTGCAATTTCAGTCATAATAATCCGATCAATAAATATTTTTAATTTTTACATTTACGTATAAAGAATGTTGTGCAACAAGAAGCGTAAAAGGTCGCAAAATGTTGCACAACGCAAACAATATGATCTCAGCCAGCTATTTTTGCCAAACCAGAGATACGAGTCATAAATTCGTTCAAGAATCTTGGCACGTCTACACCAACAGCCACCTGCATGGTTTTAACAGGATCATTCAAGCGCGTAACATCACCGATGGTACGACCGCGAGTTGGACCTTCCACATCAACTTGCATGTTAATTGGAAGCGTTGTAACAAGCGTTGGATCAACTGCAACAGCAACAGCCAAAGGATCATGCAAACCACATCCACCAAGGTGTGGAGCAGTGGTTTCATAAGCTTTGATGTAAAAATCAGTCATATCTGCAAGGAACTTACCAGCCTTGGTGTTAAGATCACGCCATTGCTTTGTTTCCTTGTAAGTAAGCAAGGTCTGTAATGTAACATCCAAACCAATCATCGTCACTGGAGCACCAGAACGGAATAGAATATTTGCAGCATCTGGATCTTGGGAAATATTCGCCTCAGTCCAAGCGTTTACGTTTCCATGAATGGTGAGCGCTCCACCCATCAAAACAATCTTTCCGATTTCATCTTTGATTTCTGGAGCCTTCTTCAGCGCAGCAGCAATATTGGTCATTGGACCGGTTGGAACATACACCAAATCCTTGCCATATTTCTTTACAGAATCAATAATGAAATCAACAGCGGATTCATCTTCTGCTTTGCGAGGAGAATCTGGAATTTCAACATCGCCAATTCCATTGTCACCATGAATAAAAGCAGATATTGGAAGAACTTCAAACGAATCTTTTGTGCTTGCGTGTGAAAGACCTTTATAGACTTTTACTTCTGGATGCCCAAGTAAATCTGTGATTGCAAGCGCGTTACGAACACCTTGCTCCATTAAAACATTGCCATACGTTCCAGTTATGCCAATAAGCTCCATTTCAGGGCTTCCAAGAGCATAAGATATAGCGAGAGTATCGTCAACACCAGTATCAAGATCAAGAATCAGCTTCTTCACTTGAGTTACCTTCCTTCTTATATTTAGGCATGGCTTACAGTCGTTGTAAATCATGGGTGTAGATGAATATCTAATTTGATATTTAAGTATCACCAATTTAAAAATTTTATTATTATAATCTCGAAAAGCAATGGCATATTTAAATAGAAGCAAGAAGACATAATGTTGCTTTAATTGTTAATATTCACGAATTTTGTTATAAAATGTTATAATTTTCAACACACGTTAATATATATAAACATATGTTTAGATTATGGCTGTGAGCTTCGCCACAAACTAAACATCTGAATACAAAAAATTAAAACGCGTGTCAACAATCACAAATAATAACATTTGAAAAATATTCAAAAAATATTCAAAAATTTAGATTTGACACGCGCGAAAGCAATACAAAAGAAAACTAAAGTCTAGGCAAATACTTCTGCAATTCAAAAGGAGTGACCTGACGGCGATACTCTTCCCATTCCTGATGCTTATTACGCAAGAAATACTCAAAAGCATGCTCACCAAGTACGCTAGCCACAAAATCAGACTTCTCCATAATCTTCAAAGCTTCATCCAAAGACTCAGGAAGAGGCTGAATACCCATAGCCTGACGTTCAGCATCCGTAAGCTCCCAAACGTCGTCGCTCGTAGGCTCACACAAAATCATCTGCTTTTCAATACCATCTAAACCAGCAGCCAACAAAACAGAGTACGCAAGATAAGGATTTGCCACAGGATCCAAAGCACGAAACTCCATACGGCAAGAATTACCTTTGCCTGGCTTATATTGAGGCACACGCAAAAGCGCAGAACGGTTACTATGACCCCAGCAAACATAGCTAGGAGCCTCAGCTCCACCCCACAATCGCTTATAAGAGTTCACATACTGGTCAGTAACAGCGCAAATTTCCGCAGCATGATGCAAAATGCCAGCCGCAAATTGGCGCGCAATAAGCGACATATTAAACTCTTGCCCAGCCTCGTAGAAAGCGTTGGAATCTCCTTCAAACAAGCTTAAATGCGTGTGCATACCAGAACCAGGCTGATCCGTTAAAGGCTTAGGCATAAAGCTCGCATACATTCCGCGCTCAAGAGAAATCTCCTTAACAACAGTGCGGAAAGTCATAATATTATCTGCAGTAGTAAGAGCGTCTGCATATCTTAAGTCAATCTCGTTTTGACCAGGACCGCCTTCGTGATGAGAATACTCAACAGAAATGCCCATCTGTTCAAGCATGCTCACAGCACTACGACGAAAGTCCATTGCCGAACTTCTTGGAACGTGGTCGAAATACCCACCTTCATCAATAGGAACAGGAGCTTTAGACCAATCGTCTTGCGCTTCAAATAAGTAAAACTCAATTTCTGGATGAACGTAAAAAGTAAAGCCTTTTTCTTTAGCTTTTGCGAGCGCAGTCTTAAGAACATGACGAGGGTCGCCAAGAGACGGCTCGCCGTCTGGCGTTAAAACGTCACAAAACATGCGTGCCGTACCTTCTGGACCACCATGCCATGGCAAAAGTTGGAAAGTCGAAGGATCTGGCTTAACAATCATATCGTCTTCTAAAACACGAGTCATGCCTTCAATCGCAGACCCGTCAAAGCCAATACCCTCTTCAAACGCAGCTTCAAGCTCTGCTGGAGCAATAGCAACCGATTTAAGAGTTCCAAGAACATCCGTGAACCATAGTCTAATAAAACGGACATCACGCTCTTCAACCGTACGCAAAGCGAACTCTTGTTGTCTATCCATAATCTACAGTCCAATCAGTATTCAAGTCTTATATTTTTCAACATGTTTTTAGAGCAAAACGCAATGACTATATTATCTCTTATATTTAGTTTTTATTTAGAAATATAGCAATGAATTTACTTACTTTTAATTTAGCGTATTTGCAAGATTAGGCTCACATTTTTTTGCCATATTTATAAAAAATCTCTTTAGCTTGCTCATCGCTTAAATCATCCGTATAAGTAACCTCAATCCCAGACTCTTTAAGATCTTCAACTGTCGCATAACAAATCATAAGATCTTCTACACATCTGGCAGACATCGTAAGAACCATAGGAGGAATAGCATCCTGTACTTCTTTTTTATATTCGTAGACTTTTGCATCAATTTTATTAGCTCGATTCACCATTAAAATCGCTGGAATACCGCGAAAATAGTCTGTGAACCGCTTAACAGATTTTTCTGGATTATCCTCGTCTAAATCGCATAAAACGGCGACTCCACCGTTCTCATCACTAAAACATTTAGCTCTAATACCAGCCATTTTACAAAAAGCAGCAAGAAGCTCCCCTGGTTCCATAACAGTTAGAAACAGAGCACACTTGGCTTTTTTGCCCAACAAACCTTCCAAATCTTCTTCAAAGTTTGCTTGTTCAATCTTATTTACAACATCATCGACAGAATCATGTTTTTGTTCTTCGCTAAATTCTTTTTCAAATCCAAGTAACGCATCTTCAAGCTCTTTATCAGTAAAAGATGTGCGAACCTCTTTCGACTCTTTGGAATTAGAAGAATTATTAGAATTTTTCCCATTATTCGCAAAGTTTTTGTCGCTACTATCTTCACTCAAACCTTCATGATCTGCACACATTTTGTACCCCTAACTTATTAAACAGCTAGTTAACGCCACTTAAAAATACTTTAAGCATAATCTACGCGCTTGGCAAACAATTAGGACCAAACAATATTTTGATCTCTGCAAAAAGTGACGTATCTCGTTTAACTCTAAATCTATCTCCAAAGGATAATACTTTTGCGCATCCTCTAGAATCAATCAAAGCAAGATTCATTTCACAACAACCAGGATGTCTTGTAACAATATTTTCAAGCTCTTTTATACGCGACTTTTCCAATGCTTGCAAAGGAAGAACAATTGTAACAGGCTGAGCATCTTCCGCCTCTAAGCTTGGAACTTCAAACTCAGTTGCTCTTAAAGATACTGTTTCGTCTCGAACCTCTACCTGTCCCCTAATTCTCACAACTTGATCAATCGCAAGTTCTGCAGCAGATGACTCATAGACCTTACCAAAGAACATGCATTGTATTGAACTTTCCATGTCTTCAATAGTTACAATCGCCCAAGCATTACCTTTTTTAGACACTCGCCTGTCTACATTAGTCACAAGGCCTGCAAGAGTTACCTGCTGATTTTCGCCCATAGTTTTAGCGCGATTTAAAAGCTGAGCAATCGACATTTCCCTAAGACCAGCCAACACAGCAGAAAGACCACTCAAAGGATGATCCGAAACGTAAAGCCCAAGCATTTCTCGCTCAAAGTTTAGCTTCGTTTTTTTATCCCATTCTTCAACATCCGGAATGTTGATTTGAGCATCTCCAAGATCACTATCGGAATCATCAAGATCAGAAAAAAGATCAAACTGACCACCTGCCTGTCTGCGCTTAATAGAAATAACAGAGTCAATTAGTGGTCCACAAATTTCAAAAATAGCTCTTCTACAAGGATTAATTGAATCGAAAGCACCAGATTTAATAAGAGATTCAACAAGTCTACGATTCAAAGCAGCAAAAGATACACGGTTTACAAAGTCCTTAAAATCAACAAACTTTCCGCGCTCGCTTTCCCTTTCGCTAATAATATCGTTAACGGCTTTATCACCAACATTCCTAACAGCTCCAAGTCCAAAACGAACTACATCTCCAACTGCAGAATATTCAAGAACAGACTCGTTAATATCTGGCTGCAAAACACGAATACCCATGCGTCGTGCTTCACCCAAGTAAAGCGCTGTCTTATCCTTATTCGTGCGCTCGTTCTGCAATAATGCAGCCATAAACTCCACAGGATAATGCGTTTTCAAATACGCAGTCCAATAAGAAATCAAACCGTATGCGGCTGAATGAGCCTTGTTAAACGCGTAACCAGAGAAAGGAACCAGAACATCCCACACAGCTTGTGCAGCTTCTTCTGAATAACCATGTTCTTTCATGCCTTTAAAGAACGGGATTTTCTCTTTAGCCAACACTTCTGGCTTCTTTTTACCCATTGCTCGACGCAAAACATCTGCTTTACCAAGGCTATACCCAGCTAAAATACGAGCAGCTGACTGCACCTGCTCCTGGTAAACAATCAAACCATATGTTTCACCAAGAACATCTTTTAGCGGCTCAGCAACTTCTGGATGAATAGGTGTAATCTTTTGCAAACCATTCTTACGCTTGGCGTAATTAGTGTGAGAATCCATATCCATAGGGCCTGGTCTATAAAGTGCAATCAAAGCCGAAATATCGTTAAAGTTATCTGGCTTAAGTGTGCGCAGAAGAGCACGCATACCGTCGGAATCAAGCTGGAAAACTCCTAAAGTGTCTCCTCTAGCAAGAAGCTGATATGTTTCCTTATCGTCAAGCGGAATTTTAGTATAGTCAATAGGCTCTTTACCATTATGCTCAACATTTTTAAGCGTATCCCTAATAACTGTTAAGTTGGAAAGACCCAAAAAGTCCATTTTCACTAAGCCCAACGTTTCGCAAGTATGATACTCGAACGTTGTTGTTATTGTTCCATCGGTACGCTCCAAAAGAGGCGAAGTATCGGTAATAGGCTCCGAGCCCATGATCGTCGCGCAAGCGTGAACACCAGTTTGGCGAATCAAGCCTTCAATACCTTTTGCCTCTTCGGTAATTCGCTTCGTATCTGGATCAGTGTCATACATTTCGCGAAACTCGCGCGCCTCCGCGTATCTCTTTGATTTTTCATCAAAAATATCGTGGAAACTCATATCTTTTCCGTTTTTTGGAGGAGGCAAAATTTTTGTAATTTTTTCTCCAACAGAAAACTCGTAGCCCATTATTCGAGCCGAATCCTTCAATGCTTGCTTTGTTTTAATCGTTCCATAAATCACGCATTGAGCTACTTTATCTCTTCCGTATTTTTCACCAACGTATTCCAAAACTTTGGCTCTACCATCTGGGTCAAAGTCAACATCAATATCTGGTAAAGATACTCGCTCTGGGTTTAGGAATCGTTCAAAAATTAGACCGTGCTTCATTGGGTCAAGCTCAGTAATTCCCATAGCATACGCAACCATTGCGCCTGCTGCAGATCCACGTCCAGGACCAACCATAACACCATGTGCTTTTGCCCAATTTATGTAGTCTGCAACAACTAGGAAGTATCCGCAGAACTGCATTTGGCATATAACACCACACTCGTAGTCTGCTTGTTTTAAGACTTCCATAGGAACATTGTTGTTATATCTACGCTCTAATCCTTCTTCAACTTTTTTAAGGAATAGTGAAGTCTCATCCCAACCTTCTGGGCAATCAAATTGCGGCATAAAAGCGCCATCTTCACCATCGTCGAACATAACGTTACAACGACGGGCAATTTCTAGCGTATTGTCACAAGCCTCTGGAAACTCTTTAAACAATTCACGCATCTGCTCAGCAGATTTTAAATAGTATCCAGATCCATCAAACTTAAAACGGTCTGGATCATCTAAACGTGATCCAGAATTAATGCAGAGCATTGCATCTTGCGCTTCGCGATCTTCTTCATGCACGTAATGCAAATCGTTTGTGGCAAGAAGAGGGGCATTAAGACGCTTCGCAATCTCAAGCAAATCTTTAGTAACGCGCGTTTCGATAGAAAGCCCATGATTCATTAATTCTATGAAGAAATTATCGCGCCCAAAAATATCCTGAAACTCGCCTGCAGCGCGTAAAGCCTCATCAAATTGACCTAAGCGCAGACGGGTTTGGATAATTCCAGATGGGCATCCAGAAGACGCTATAACCCCTTTAGAATACCTTGACAATACATCTTTATCCATTCGAGGGTATCGCATTACGCGACCTTCTAAATTGGCTATAGAAGACGCTTTGAGTAGATTTGTTAAGCCTGCATCATTTTCAGCCCACATAGTCATGTGAGTAATTAAACCGCCACCAGAAACATCGTCGCTTCTTTGCTCTTCAGTTCCCCAATGCACTCTGCTCTTGTCTTGTCTGGCTGTTTCAGGAGTCACATAAGCTTCAATGCCAATAATCGGCTTAATACCAGCTTTTACAGCAGTACTCCACATTTCGTATGCACCATGCATATTTCCGTGGTCTGTAATAGCCACAGCTGGCATACCTAATTCTTTTGCACGTGCAACTAGGTCTGGTATCTTCGAAGCACCATCCAAAAGCGAATAATGTGTGTGATTATGTAAGTGTACGAAGTTTGTTTCCAACCTAGCCATAGTGGCTATTCTATAGATGCAATATGACCTGTTTTACTAAATAACGCTACTTTTACAATTCTTGTATGGCGTGTAAAGCGTGTTGCAAATCTAACGGATACTTCGATTCAACTTTAATAAATTCTCCCGTTCGAGGATGCTTAAATTTTAGACTCATTGCATGAAGCCACTGTCTAGAAAGTCCTAATTTTTCACTTAATTGAGGATTCGCACCATACATAGGATCGCCCACTACTGGATGTCCGATTGACGAAAAATGCACACGAATTTGATGCGTTCTGCCAGTTTCCAGATTGACTTTTACTAAAGTCGCTCCTTTAAAACGTTCTATAACATCCCAATGCGTAATTGCAGGCTTGCCTGATTTAGTTATTGTAAAACGAAAATCTGAAACTTTTGCTCGCCCAATTGGTGCATCAATTGTAGCTTTATTTTGTGTAAGATTTCCTTGGACTAAAGCGTGATATATTTTCTTTACACTATGATTTGCAAACTGTTTTTTCATTTCTTCATACGCAAAATCTGTTTTGCAAACTAGCATTAATCCGCTTGTTCCAACGTCTAATCTGCTTACGATTCCTTTTCGTGATTCATCGCACACGGTTGTTTTTATTTCAACACCGCTTGCTTCTAGACATTCTGGCACTGTTGGGCCATCCCAGCCTTTTGCTGAATGCGCTGCGACTCCAACAGGCTTATCTACTACAACAATGTCTTCATCGTTATAAACTATTGGAATATCGCATATAGTGGATTTGCTAGTTGACTTTTCTTTTTGATCCTCAACTTCCTCTTGATTTATAACAATCACATCTCCATCTTGCAAAGTTGAGGATTTTTGTGATTTTTTATCTAAGATTTTTGCTTTGCCACTATCGATTAGCGATATTGCGTTTGCACGCGATACTCCCATAAGGTTCGACAAGCATACGTCGAACCTGCATCCAGCAAATTGACTAGTAACTGTAAAACGAATATCACTCATCAGCGCGCTCTATAAGAGGAATCCCAATCAAAATGAGGCATATAACTGCAATTCCTGCAAACATAAGCTCAATATCTGCAACATTTCCAACGGACCATCCGTAGTTTATAAAATCTACGACTTTTCCGTTCAAAAAGCCTTGAGCATATTGCGCTCTATCAATAAGATTTCCAAAAGCTCCAGCAAAAGCTAAAGCAAGCGCAATAGTCCAATATAAGGATTTTGTGTGCTTAATAACAGCAGTCATAGCAGCGCATGCAACGCAAGCTAACACGCTAATAATCCAAGTAAAAGAAGAGCCTAAGCCAAAAGATGCTCCAGGATTCCTAACAAGAGTAAAAGAGAGCAAGTGTGGAAGAATCTCAATGTTTTTTCCACCACTAAGCGCTGCTAATGCCCAAACTTTGGTTATGCGGTCTAAAACCACGCCAATAAAAGCAATCAGTGCAAAAACGGCTGCGCGATTACGCAGCCGTTCTACACGCATATCACAATGCGTCAATGTATTTTTCCAATCTAACTGGATTTAGTATAACTACTTTTGATCCTGTTGATCCTGATTTTCCATAGAACTGTAGGTGTTCTCATCGGAAACTTGAGCAACAAGTTGACCAAGGAAGTCGGTCAAGCGAGTGCGATACTCAGTTTCAAACTGCTTGAGGCTTTGAATGTTTCCTTCAATAACCTTAGTCTGCTTTTCAAGGTTCTCACGCACCTGGCGAGCGTAAGCATCTGCAGCAGTGCGAGTAGTGGAATCGTAATCCGCTGCTCTATGCTGAACTTCAGACTCATATTGATCAGCCTGATCGTGAGTTTGCTTAGAATAATCATCAGCAGCCTGACGAACCTTACCAGAATAAGCATCTGCCTCGTTGTGAGCGCGAGCTGCATAAGCGTCTGCGTCGCTACGAGTACGAACGGAGTAATCATCCGCATCTCCACGAGTCTGCTTATTGTATTCATCAGCTTCGCTACGAGTACGATTAGAATAATCGTCTGCCTTAGTAACGATCTCGTTATATCGAGCTTGGCTTTCTTCGACTATCTGATTTGCCTTAGCCTTGCCCTTATCTACATACTGATCGTGCAATTGCATTGCAAGAGTCAACATTGCTGTAGCGCGTTCTGGCTCAGAACCGCCCACTTCTGCACCAGCACCTGCAATCTTCTGCAAGCTACCTGTTTCCGTGCTTGGCTCCATCTTAGCAACCTGCTCACGAAGCTGCTCTTCGCGCTTATGAGATTCTTCAAGTTGACGAGACAAATCCTGAACCTTAGCGTTTTCCTGCTGTGTTACAACAAGCTGTTGACGGACTTCTTCCAATTCGCGGCCCAAGTTCTCGCTACTTGCTCTAAAGTCATCGCGTTCGCGAGTAACGTTTTCAAGCTCTTCATGAACTTTCTTATCAGCGTCTGCCTTAGCATTATCAGCATTTGCAGCCTGTGCGGTGAGCTGATCTACTTGAGCACCTAAACCATCCAGCTGTTCTTTGAGCTGCTGATTCTGCTCGCTCAATGCACGATTATTTTCTTCAGCTTCCTTAAGCTTTGCTGCAAGATCATTGTCATTCTTGTTTGCACTGCTGGATGCTTCACGTAAATCATTATTTTCTTTTGTTAAAGATTCAACTTGCTTTGTCAAATCAGAAATCTTATTGTTCAAGCTAGCAACATCGGCGCCAAGAGACTGCGTGGAAGCTCCAAGCCCCTGCACTGCCTGCTGACCAAGCGCTTCTATTGTTTCTGTAACCTGATCCAAAAAGTCATCAACTTCGTCAACATCATAGCCTCCCTTGAATCGAACGATTTGGAAGGTATGCTCGCGAATGTCTTTAGGCGTTAACAGAGCCATAATGCATTACACCTCACTTTTGGGCGCGCAGCCCTTTTGATATATCTATTCGATGCTATCACGTCTATAGAAAAAATTGTGTAAAAAGCGATTATTTTTTTACGAAATCTACCAATATTTTTCTAAATTAATAACTATCGTGTCGCTTCATTAAAAATTGTGATTAATAAGCATCAGTAAAGCATATTCAAAAACATTTGTAAAACTAGTAACAAAAAGTACACTACCATAAAACTCACGTCTAAACTTATGCTACCTAATCTTGCTGGTGGTATAAATTTTCGCGCAAATCTTAAAAGTGGTTCTGTCATAAAATATATGATTTGAGTGAATTTTTGCAAAATCGCATTTGGTTTAAAAGAATGGAATATAAACGGAATCCAATCTAAAACTGCGCGAATAAACAGTATTACTAGATAAGCATTTATGAAAATATTCAAAATTAGTATTAAGCGTATTACAAAATCCATTAAGCTTTTCCTTTAAACTATTTTCAATAATTTTACACAATAGCTAAGTTAATCGTAAACCAAAATATAAGTACAGGATAAGTATAAATTTAAGGCAGATACCTAAAAGATATCTGCCTTAAATACAAGCTAAGCGTAGCAATCTAATGTTCGGTCGCTGGCGACTAGTCTCATGTTATTTAGCTTTAGGAGAATAAGTCGCGAGCAGATCCGCCATTAGGAGCATCTTCAACTTTTATATTTACTTGAGAAGGGCTTAAAAGGAAGACTCTAGGAGTTACTCTTTCTATAGATCCGCGAACACCAAACACAACGCCAGCAGAAAAATCAACTATGCGATATGCAACGGATTCGCTAACACCAGTAAGATTCAAGACTACTGGTGTTCCATCTCTTAAAGCTCTTCCAACTAATTGCGCATCCTCATAAGATTTTGGATGAATCGTAGTAATGCGACTCATACGACCTGCATTAGATCGAGTAGAAGCACCATTACCAGATTGTGCAGCATCACTATTATGAAGGCTCATAGGAGCAACGCTGTGGTCGTTGTCAAACGAAGTATCTTGTGTCTGAGAATCAGCGAAATCATCGTCGTCCTGAACATCACTCATGCCTACATAAGACATCATGTTCTTCATAAAACCAGCCATTAAGATGCCCTCCCCTAGTTATGCTTAACGCAGAAAATCAGGAATATCCAGCTCGTCTGGTTCGTCTTGAGGCTTCACTTGAGTAGCCTGTGTTTGATATTGCTTAACTGAATCAACAGAATCAAACATAGAAGAAACAGGTTCCGCGGTTTTAACAGTGTCCACAGGCTTAGAAGGAGCAGTAGTAGTGGAATGAGCTGGAGCCACAGGATCGACTCCTGCCTGCATATCTACGAAAGCACCTGCTTTGCTGTCTTCAGACTTAGGATGAGAATCGAAACCAGCTGCAATAACAGTAACACGAACCTCGTCTCCATAAGAATCGTCCAAAGAAAGACCCCAAATAATCTGCGCTTCTGGATGTATTGCCTTACGAACAAGCTCTGTTGCAGCACTTGCTTCTTGAAGCTTCAAATCACTTGGACCAGCAATATTGATCAAAGCACCATGAGCACCTTCAATGCTTTCTTCAAGCAATGGAGAGCTAATAGCAATTTCTGCAGCTTGCGTAGCTCTGTCTTCACCCTTCGCTGCACCAATACCAAATAGCGCAGTTCCTGCACCGCGAAGAACAGCGGTAACATCAGAGAAATCAACATGAATATAAGAATTCATGGTAATCAAATCTGTAATACCCTGAACGCCTGCAAGCAATGCGGTATCTGCAGTCTTAAAAGCTTCAATAATTCCGATGGTTCGATCTGAAATTTCCAACAAACGATCGTTTGGAATCACAATCAAAGCGTCGACTTCTTTACGAAGATTCTCAATACCAAGTTTTGCTGATGCAGCACGCTGAGGTCCTTCAAAACCGAATGGACGCGTAACTACTGCGATTGTCAAAGCACCTTGCTGGTGTGCAGCGCGGGCAACAATAGGGCTTGCACCCGTACCAGTTCCACCGCCTTCTCCGCAAGTTACGAACACCATATCGGCGCCCTTTAATGCTTCTTCAATGTCAGATTGATGATCTTGAGCAGCCTTAGCGCCTTTTTCTGGGTCAGCACCTGCTCCTAATCCTCGACTCGAAGCGTCAGATAATGAAATCTTCACGTCAGCATCAGAACGCAACAAATCCTTGGCATCAGTGTTAATAGCCACAAATTCTACGTTCTGCAAACCCTCGGTGATCATTCGGTTGACGGCGTTACCACCGGCTCCACCGACGCCGACTACCTTGATTATGGTTTTGTCGTTGAAATTGTCAGTCTGGGCAATCTCGCTCACCGTTGTCTCCTGTCACTCACACGCACGTTTACGCATTACTTTAGCGCAAAACGCTCGATAATGGCGGCGTTTTATGAATAAAAACTGAAAAAATGTCACCGATTCGATAATACACCGTGCTATACGCAAATCATTAATGCGTTTTATTAACAAAAGTTTAAAATATTAAGCAATAGTTTATATTATGTTTTGTATACTCAAAAACCCTAGAAAACACTAGTAAAACCTAGTAACTTGCATCCATTGGATCATCGCCAAACAACTCCTCACGCTCACTATGAGATGTTATTCGAGAATCCAACCACCCATATGGCAAATGAACTTTTTTCGCAAAACGAACTCGCCCACGCGGCGTGTCTAAAACTTGTTCAGGAAGCTTTAGCGAAGAATCTAAAGCATCAATATTACGCTGAACATCCTCAATAGACTCACATTCCATAAAACTCTTACGAGTTCCACCTCCAACAGGGAAACCCTTCAAATACCAAGCAATATGCTTGCGCAAGTCATGAACAGCCATTCGCTCATCGCCATCATAAAACTCGACTAAAAGCTCCAGATGTCTTAAAATCACCTTGCAAACTTGCCCAAGACTTGGATTAACGCGCTCATTGCTTCCATTGCAAGCAGAACGAATATCTGCAAAAATCCAAGGACGCCCCTGGCATCCGCGGCCAATAGCAACGCCTGCGCATCCTGTTTCTTTAAACATTGCTAGAGCGTCATCCGCACCCCAAATATCGCCATTACCAAAAACAGGAATATCCAAAGCATCTACAAGCTCAGCAATACGGCTCCAATCAGAATGACCACCATAATATTCTGCAGTGGTACGCGCGTGCAAAGTTACAGCAGCACATCCTTCTTCTTGCGCAATATGACCAGCTTGCATAAAAGTCTCGTGATTTTCGTCAATACCAACGCGGAATTTAGCTGTAACAGGAATTCCTGCTGGATCACAAACAGAAACAACGCGATGCAAAATCTCTTGAAGCAAATCTGTTTTCCAAGGAAGAGCAGAACCGCCGCCGCGCCTTGTAACTTTAGGAACTGGGCATCCAAAGTTTAAGTCAACGTGATCCGCCATGTTCTCATCAACAACAATTCGAGCAGCAAGCTCTACAATAGAAGGATCTACTCCGTAAAGTTGCAAAGAACGCACTTTTTCGTTAGGCGCAAAACGGCATAAACGCAGGGCTTTAGGATTCCTTGCAACTAATGCGCGAGCTGTAATCATTTCTGCTACGTAAAGCCCGTCCGGACCATATTCGCGGCAAATCACTCGAAAAGGCCAGTTAGTAATACCAGCCATTGGAGATAAAACAACAGGAGTTGCAATATGAATTTTCCCTAAATCTACTGGTTTAATAGAAAAATCCATATTGCTTTAACTCCATTCACTTTAATATATTTTGTTTTTGTTTATTAGCGATTTTTCACTATACGCGTATTAATACAATCCGCCAGCCTGAGCAATCTTTACAGGCTGCGATTCATCAACACCGTTTTCTTTAGAAACATCCACACCACCGTCTGCAGCGCGAGTACCAACAATCTCTACAGGACCTTGCGGATACTTAACACGCTTTTCGTTAATGCGGCTTGCTACGTAATCCGCAACCTTGTCTAAGGAAACGCGCTCTTGTTGCATAGTGTCGCGCTCGCGGATTGTTACAGCATGATCTTCCAAAGTATCAAAATCAACTGTTACGCACAAAGGAGTACCAATTTCGTCCTCACGACGGTAGCGGCGACCAATAGCACCAGACTCATCATAATCAATAACCCAATCATGCTGGCGAAGATCTGCAGCCAGATCTTGAGCAACAGCTTGCAATTCTGGCTTCTTGCTCAATGGCAAAACAGCAGCCTTAACAGGAGCCAAGCGAGGGTCAAGTCTAAGAACAGTACGCTTATCAACTCCGCCCTTAGTGTTTGGAGCTTCGTCAACGTCGTAAGCATCAACCAAGAATGCCATAAGCGAACGCGTAAGGCCAGCAGCAGGCTCAATAACGTAAGGCACATACTTTTCGCCAGTAGCCTGATTGAAGTAGCTCAAATCCTCGCCAGAATGCTTAGCGTGAGCAGACAAATCGTAGTCGGTACGGTTTGCAATACCTTCAAGCTCTCCCCAATCCGATCCTTGGAAGCCGAATTTGTATTCAATATCTACAGTACGCTTGGAATAATGGCTTAACTTCTCTTTAGGATGCTCATACATACGCAAATTTTCAGGCTTTACGCCCAAATCGACATACCAATTTACGCGTGTATCAATCCAATATTGATGCCAAGCTTCGTCTGTTCCAGGCTCTACGAAGAACTCCATTTCCATCTGCTCAAACTCGCGAGTGCGGAAGATGAAGTTTCCAGGAGTGATTTCATTACGGAAAGACTTACCAATATTCGCAATGCCAAATGGTGGCTTTTGGCGTGTAGCAGTCATAACGTTTTTAAAGTCAACGAAAATGCCTTGAGCTGTTTCTGGTCGCAAATAATGCAAGCTGTTTTCGTCTTCTACAGGACCCAAATGCGTGCGAAGCATCATGTTGAAATCGCGAGGCTCCGTCCAGTTTCCGCGAGTGCCGCAATCTGGGCAAGCAATGTCTTTCAAGCCATTTTCTGGCATTTTGTCGCCGTGCTTTTCTGCATAAGATTCTTCGAGCTTATCTGCACGATGACGCTTATGGCAATTCAAGCACTCAATCAAAGGATCATTGAACACAGAAACGTGACCAGACGCAACCCAAACTTGGGAAGGCAAAATAACAGAAGTATCCACTCCAACAACATCGCCACGCGTAGTGACCATATAACGCCACCATTCGCGCTTAATATTGTCTTTTAACGCAACGCCCAAAGGACCATAATCCCAAGCAGAACGCGTACCACCATAAATCTCGCCAGCTGGGAACACAAATCCTCGACGCTTAGCCAAGGATACGACTTCATCAAGCTTTGAAACAGCCACAATACACCTTTTTCGTAAATCTAGAAAATTTGGGTGAAAACGGTGTTTATTATAGAAAAACCCTGTGACGCTAAAGCAACATATATAAGCATCATATATAAGCTAAACGAATACAATAAAGTGTAAGCATAATTTTGCAACACATATTTTTCACTTTGAGAGGATTTGAAATGAGCGAAAACACTGATAACAATACTTGCGATAACTGCGATACTTGCGATACTTGCGATAACAAGAATTGCCACAAAACTAATACAGTTGCAGCATTGTGCATTGCTCCTAGCGGAGTTGGCGAAGAACTTAGCGAATACGTAGCAGATTGCGTTAAAGTGATTCGTGATTCGGGCTTAAAAAACGAAACAAACGCAATGTTTACAAACATCGAAGGCGAATTCGACGACGTTATGCGCGTTGTAAAAGACGCGACTATGGTTCTTGTAGAAAAAGGCTATCGCACAGGCGTTATATTAAAACTAGACATTCGCCCTGGTTTTAGCGGCCAAATAGACGCAAAATCTGCTCTTGTAGACAAGATTCTTGAAGAACGCGAAAACAAGTAAACTTAAGTAAACTCAAGCGTTTTTAAGCGTTTTTAAGCGTTTTTTACGCCACCAAACCTGCGGTCGCGATGCGCATAACGGTCAATTGACCTCCACAACGCTTCGCGACCATAATCTGGGAAGAGTTCTGGCACAAAATCAAGCTCTGCATAAGATGCTTGCCAAGGCAAAAAGTTGCTTGTGCGCTGCTCTCCCGAAGTGCGAATCACAAGATCGCAATCTGGAATATCTGGATTATACAAGTGTTCCGCAATCATCTTCTCGCTAATGCGATCGCCCTTAATTTTGCCGCTTTTAACTTCCCTAGCAATTGCCGCGCAAGCATCTGCGATTTCCGCACGACCGCCATAATTTAAGCAAAAAACAACGTCAATCGTAGTGTTATTTTTTGTGATTTCTTGAGCTTTTTCCAACTCGTCAATAACAGACTTCCACAATTTTGGCCGTCTTCCAGCCCAACGCACGCGCACTCCCCACTCGTTCATTTGCGCAACTCTGCGGTGAATAATATCTCTAGAAAATCCCATCAAAAAATGCACTTCTTGAGGAGACCTCTTCCAATTTTCTGTAGAAAACGTGTACAAGCTCAAGTAGCGAACACCTGCTTCTATGGCTCCTGCAATAGTGTCAAAAACCACTGGTTCCGCCGCTTTATGCCCTTCGGTGCGAATCATTCCGCGCTCTTTAGCCCAACGCCCATTGCCGTCCATAATCACGCCTACATGGCGAGGAACTTTGCCTTTAGGAAAATCTGGCACACGGCTAGGATCACTAAATGGAGCCGCTGGAATACTTAACGAAGTGTAATCAACGTTTTCAAAACTCATAGTTAAAATCTAACAACCCCATTGAACGAATGCTTAAACCCGTTTTGCAAAGCTAAATAAAAGCATGCAAAATCAAGTAAAAAAATCCACCAAAATCCTCTATAATTATATTTCTCGCAAAATCTCTATTAAAGCGTTTAAATATTGCTCTCCGTAACTAGATTTGTACCATCTAGCGTGCTCTAAGAATCCAGTATCATAACCCCAAATTTTAAAGTCATAAGATCCATTTGACTTTAAGTAATAGTCTACAAATTCTACGCATTGTTCGATTTGACTTACAGATAAAACAAGTGGTAGCAACTCTTTTTCAACATCTGTTAATGGTCGAACGCTAGAATATCCTTGCAAAATTGACTTAACTAAATCCGTTCTAAATGAATCTTTTTTGCCATTCGCAATATCTACCCATTGAATTGTGTTGCGTTCCAAAGTCATTGTTAAATCGTAGATTGCTGTGTTTTTATACGCCATTCCAAAGTCAAATACTGCGCTTGGAGCACTACCTTCCCACATAAAATTAGATATATGCGGATCTCCATGAGTCCACTGCTTTTTTAGATTCGCGTACCCTAAATCGTAAATTTTTTTGCATGTTGGAGCAAATTCGCTTAAATCTTTTACAAAATCACGATTCTGTTCTTTTAAGAATTTCGCTAAATCGGGTCTATTTTTTAACCAAACTTCTGCATCATTTTGCACGTCTTCGCTTGCACAAAGACTAAATCTTGATTGAAAAGCGTTGATTTCCTTAGGATTTGGCTCGTCAAAACTTTGCGAAGCTAAGGCGATTTTTGCCATCATTGCTCCAAGATTTTTGGCTTCTTCACGCGTTTTAGGCGGATCCCAAGTGTACGCGTCTTTGTATCGGTCTTCCCCGCTAGCTTTTAAAGTCACTTCGTAAGCGCAATCGCCTATTACAAGAAGAGTGCCGTCTACGTAAATATCGCCACAAGTATCGCCAGCAGTATTCTTTTCTAAACCTAAAGACTCGCTATTTTTGTTAAAATACAAGTATTTTGGCGTGCTTATTCTGTTTTTTAAAAGATGTTCAGCAAAACGATGATACGGTCTGATTGTGCTAGCTTGCCTCACTTTTGTGCTGCATCTTTTAATATAAACGTCCAAACTTTTAGATTGCTTTGATGCATTATCTTTGTAATGCGCGCGAAGCAATGAACCTGCAGCCATCGGGCGCAAACTATGGCTTAAAACGCAATCTACTTCTAGCGGCTCCTCTAAAAGCGAGCACACAGTATTTGCCTCATCTAAATCAACATTTGCCCATCTTTGAGCAACAATATCTAGCTGAGGGTCGTTGCTTTCGTTTTCCATATTCGCTCCAATTTACACAAATATTTAACTACAGGTTCATTGTTTTTCACGCATTTTTTTGCAGAATTATTTGACGCCAACTAGCTCATGCGCGGCTGCTGGCGACTTTGCTTATGCAAAATTAACGATTGCAAAATTAACTATCGCAAAACTAACTATTGCAAAATTAACGACTATTCTGGCAAATACTCGTTTGTTACACATCCGTTTTCTAGGCTTTTTAGCGCGCAATCAAGAGGCACACTTAAGTGGCCATTTTCACTCATCCAACGAGTGTAGTTTTCCACCAAAGCCATGTCTGCCGTGCCCCAACGACCATTCTTGTCGTACCAAGACGGAATGACTTCGTCTAGCGAGGCACGCAAAGCCTCTGGGCTAATATGGCAAAGCGCATTCTGCAAAGCATCAACACCAGCCTGAGGGTCTTTTCCTGCTAGCTCATAGCCCTTAACGGTTGCGCTTGCAAAGTTGCGTATTAATTGCGGATTTCGCTCAATCATCTCTTGGCGAGCGCAAACATAGTAAGAATGATGCGGCGCTACGCCAATAGAATCGAATGGAAGAACAACAACTTGATCAAACGGAAGCGAACCCTGATATGGCTCCCACCAAGCTACGTTAATAAAAGCATCACACATTCCGCGTTCTACGGCTCGAATGTCTGGCTCCCATGGACCTGGGTCAATTGTAATCAGCTTGCTAAAATCGCCGCCGTCGGCAGCAACAGCCTGCTGAAGCTCCGTGTATAGACGCTTAACGCCCATAGGGATTACTACGCGCTTTCCTTCTAGATCTTTAAATCGAGTAATGCCCGTGTTTTTATTTGTTATGATTCCGCCAATTTGAGATTGATTCATTACAGCAAATGACGTCAACTTGTTTGCACCATTTTGATGAGCCAAAAGCTGATTTAAACGAACAAGAGCTATATCTACTTCTCCACGCTCCAAGCATGCTGGAACATCTCCGCGCTCCGTATCCGTGCTTGTAAACTCTACGTCTAATCCGTATTGCGCATACAATCCGCGCTTTCTTGCAAGGTACATGCCTGCGTGATTCGTCCATGGATGCACATATTCAAGACGTACTCTTAGCATACTAACTCCTTTGTTTTATAGTGATTTGTGATTTATTTTGACTTTTATTTTGACTTTTATTTGCGACTTTACAAAAGTGGGCGAGGTAATTAATCCCCCGCCCACAAATCAAATTTATAACTTGATTTTACTTGTACTTACCCGTAAAATCAGGCGCGCACTTCTTTGCCAGAAGCAAAGCGGCTCAATGCGCCAGTGGCAGCAATACCCTTATACAAGTACCACATCAAAACGCCACCGATTACAGCACCAGAAATCATGCTGCAAATAGTGTGAATCACCATGAATGAACCAAAGATTGGAACACCTGCATAGTAGAACGGGTAGGTTGAAACGATTCCACCCAAACCAGCTAATGCGCCAGAAAGTGCGCTTAAGCCAACATTCCACTTGCGATACATGAAGAACAAGAATGCAAACTCAGCAAACAAGCCCTGAACAAATCCAGGAAGAACGGTACCGATACCGCCCCAGTGACTTCCAACGGTCAACTCAACCATTGCAGCAATAAACTCACCGAACAATGCTGCACCTGGCTTGCGAACCATAATAGCAGCCAAAGGACCAGCAAAATAGAACAAACCGTAGTACAATGCGCTGACGCCTGGAACTGGAATAAGCTTAAGAGCAGCAGAAATAGGCTCGCTAATCAAACCGATACCCCAGAAGATAATACCAGAAGCTACAGCTACAACAACCGTGAGCGTAATATCAGCTACATTCCATCGCAAAGATGGACGCACGGTTTCTTCTTCAACAGATGCACCCATTAGGGTCTCCTTTCATTATCAGTTATCAAACAAAGGCGACCCTGCAGAAAACTCCGTACGTCGGCATTAACCGAATCACGTTAAACGGTTAGACAGTAATCTTCTCAGCTCTTTGAAAGAGCACCCGTGTCTGATATCAATCATTATTGCATCAGACAGCGAGGACAATTATTATAAAATTCAAACAAAAAATTAACAAAAACGCTCACTAAAACGCTAAAGCAAGACGCTAAAAAAGCTATATTAAATCACATATTATTTTCTAATAAATGCATTGATTTAATTGGACGCTCAAGATAATATTCACACCACTGCTCAACGCATCTATACGTTAAATAATCAATATCTGTTCCGTCTATATTCTTCCAATCGCCATTAATCAAAGAAATCATTTGAAAACGTGCTAAATCATTGCACTTAATTGACTGCAAATCATGATCTTTAGAACACATAACTCCTCCAGAACAAGAGGAAAAATATGATAAATCATCTTTAGTTGCACAAACTACGCATTCATTAAGCATAGGAGACCAGCCGGCTAGTTTTAACGCTCTTAAAACATATGAGAATCCAATTGAATCAGCACTATGCAATCCCCTAGAAAGAGCAGATAAGGCTGCAACAAGCAGATTGTATTGCATACAAGAATCCTGATACTGTGCAGAAGTCGAAACCAAATCATCTGCGATTTCTGCAATCATGCTAGCGCGACTATACAAATCATAATCAGCACAAATGCTCTCAGCATAAGCAGAAACTAAAACTGCTTGAGAAACAACATCAAAAGTTCTTCCAGTAGCAAAAAGTGCATTCACACGCATAAAAGGTTCTAAACGCGCCCCAAAACGAGATTTTATTTTCCTAACACCTTTTGCAACAGCACGAATCTTACCATGCTTTTTAGTAAGCATAACTACAATTCTATCCGCTTCTCCTAAAGGAAAAGTCTTAAGAACTACAGCCTCATCGTTATACAGCGGCATGAAAATCAAAAACTCTTAATCTGCTAATCCAAAGTATTTTTATAGATTAGTTGTGACTTGGATTCACAAAACCACCGAAATTAGATTCGCCAGTATCATCCAAATCATCTGAATCATTATTGCCAGCATTGTTAGCATTAAAATCTTCAGAAGAAGCATTAAAATGGTTCATAACTGGGAATGAAAGATCTGGAATATCTAAATTGAGACTTTGCGACGGCTCAAATTTAGGAGATGCAAGAAGAGACAAATTCAAATCACCAACAGGGTTTGAAGCACTATTTTTTGAATCATTCTTATCATCATCTTTAGCATTAACAGCATTATCATTAACAGCATTAGCAGCATTAACATGATTCTGACTATAAGAATCTTGGCTAGGTGCAGCTGGAATAGCACTGTCTCTTGTATAAGTCTGCGAATAAGAATCTTTCGGAGCATACGATGGCGGGAACGTAGGAGGCATAACAGTAGACGCCTGAGACATCTCGTCATCAGTATCATCATTAGGCTCTACATTAGCAGAATGAGGCGTAAAAATAGCCCTATCCCCATGGTGCAAATCGTTAAGAGAAGCACCACTATTGTTATCAACACTGTTGTCTACAGGTGCGAAAATGCTTTGCCTATCTTGAGGCATATCTTCAACATGCTGTGCAGAACTATTATCACTACCTGCAACATGCTCAACGACTGGCACACTATCTGCACTAATATGATGCGAATCTACTTCATCAACTGTAGTTTTAGAAAAAATATCATTTGCAACAGGATTATCTGCTTCAACAGTATTTTGAACAGGATTTACTACAGACGAATCCGCATTATGCTCAACGGGAATAGATGGAGGCATAGGATTTGCAGATTGCACAGACTGTGGCGTCGGCTGACTATATGCTGCGTTAACAGAAGATGCGGCAGCACCATTAGAATCAAAATCTAGGTACTTAGAAACACGATCGTAAGATTCAAGCCTACTAAGCAATCGTATGCAAGCGTTCAAATAATAATCCACTTGACGCTCATCGTATCCATGTTTACCAGAACGCTGTGTAAACAACACGTTGGAAACAAACATTGCGTCAATGCCATCAAGATCGCTTGAAGTATTACCCCACGTTGGTTTATAACCAAGAAGAATAGAAATCTTATCTAAGGTCTTATTGACAACATTATCGACCTGTTTTTTATCATACGAAGGCTTGCGTGATTGACCAGAATCAAAACGCATCTTGTAATCGCGCTGAGAATGATTAAGCAAAACACGGTATTCACTATCGGCTTGTGCTTTCCAAACGATTCTACCGCGATGAGAAATTTCGTATTCAGTTGTTTTATCTACAACAGCACGTTCCAACCTAGAAAGAGCCGCATCAACTTGAGGTATAGCGTATCCTTCATCTTCTAAATCGAAGGACACGTCCTGAATATCTTTTTGTGTAAGACGAATGTCGTCGGACTCGTACAAAGAATGGGCACGCTCAAGAAAATCATTAACTTGCTCTACGCTGTAACCCTTCTTGCGCTTACCTACGCGCTCAATACCAGAAGAATTACGCGCAGTATCGGGTTTACTTGCCATAAACAATAGACCTCCTGAACATATCATTATTGAATATACTCTACGCGATTGTTAAGACGCTTCAAAACGCAAAACGCAAGCGCCAAAAGACACACGCAAATCGCGAATCACGCATCTAGTACACACCATACTGTATCTTGTTTCAAGCGGGCGATTAGCTCAGCTGGCTAGAGCGCCACCTTTACACGGTGGATGTCGGGGGTTCGAGTCCCTCATCGCCCACTTTCCGCTTTTCTTGATTAGCGTATCTCTCGCGTGTTTGTTTATTTTTCTTTGTTTATTTTTCTTGTAGTACGTTTGCGCGACGAATTGCCTTTTCGTGCTACGCTCTAAACGAAAAGACAGGTCGTGTCGTTCGCGCGGATTAGCCGCGCTCACGTCTTCGCCGCACAGAAGCACACCGTGCTTCTACGCTAAGCGGCTCAGCGCTCCGAATTACCTTCGCGCGCTACGCTTTGAGCGCGAAGGTAGGTCGTCGCGCAAACGTATAAACTTATATATAGGTATCATCAAGTCAAAGTTAACAAATTATTTGGGCGTAAGGAGGAAAAATGGCAATTAGTGCAACAGCTGCAAATCCAGCGAAATCTACAAAATCTGCAGAAATCTCAAAAAGCACAAAACTGACCCACCCTCTTACCCTAACCCCGTCAATCGTACAAAAACTTTGTGCTCCAATCGCCCGCAGACTCGGTGTAAAATCGCTGTATTTATTCGGATCGGTTGCTCAAGGAACCGCCAATCGCAATTCAGACGTGGATTTTATATACGAGTTGCAAAACGAATCGAACTTAGAACACGAAACCTCGCGAATTGTGCGCAAACAAGAACTAATGCGGTCACTCGCCGATTGCTTGGGCAGAAAAGTCGACCTAGTTAACAAAAGTTACGTAACTCAGCCGTTAGCGGACGAAGATGCGGAAATTCAGCGAAAAGCGTTCGTAACAACAATTAACGCAAAGCCAATATTCCAAATTGTGTGAATAGTCCGCTTTTTGTTGCTCAAAACGGCAAAATCACGTACAAAATGCGGAAGTATCGCTCGCGCGCGGTCTACGCGCCGCTCGTCAATTCGCGCGTAACTTAATCTCGCCGCGTCCAACCCACAGTATGTGTTTGCCGCGAATATCCCACTTGCGCCGCTTCTTACCAGCAACCACAGCAATCATCATGGCAAGAATCGCCGCCGAGAATATCATCGCTATAACAAACAGCGTCATCCAGAGCGGCCACTGCACATGGTCCTCTGGCGCCGCAACAGGGTCCGGCAGCACACGATACCCTGTTACCAAAAGCCTATGCGAATTCACGCCATACGGCGTGCACGTAAGCAAAGTCGCCAAATCGCGCCCCTTCTCGCGCTGAAGCAAACTTATATCATGCGGATCCACCACGTTTATACGAAACACCTTGTATCGCAATGTCTCACCTTGCACGTCTAGGTAAAAATAGTCGCCTTTTTTAAGGTCTGTTAGCGAATCAAACATGGTTGCGTTCGGCAAACCAGTGTGCGCGGTTATCACAGTATGTCGCCCCTTGCCACCTACTGGCAAATCCGTGCCATACAAGTGCCCCGCGCCTCGCGCCAGCGTCTCTTCTTTTGTACCGTGGTAAATCGGCAGCTTTACGCCAATCTTCGGTATCTTTACAATGCCAATAATGCCCATCGGCTCCTCAAGCGCTTTAAGGTAGCGCTTGTAGCCAGGCGTGTTAGTTATGTCTTCCTGACCGTCACCGCCGTACGGATCGCGCGTGAGCATATCCTTGCGCGTTGCGTTATAGCGTTTTGCGGCGCGAATGTGTGCGCGTCGCACGTCGCCAGCCTGGTCGTGATTATATTTATCGTACGCTGTAGAAATCTCCTTAGAAACGTGATTGTTCCACAGCGTTGAGCACACAGGGTAGCTAAAGCACAAAATGCCAGCCAACACGAATGCAATCGGCTCTAAGATGCGTCGGAGATTAGATTTTTGCTTGGATTTGCTAGCAACGTGGGATTTGCGCGGCGTAGGCGCAGACGTTTCACTAGCTTGTTTTTTAAAAAGCTTGTTTTGTGAAATTTTATTGAGGAAAGCATATAGTTTCGTAACAGCGCTGTTTAATTTCATGCTTCCTCGTTTCGCGTGTTTGTTTATCTTGAATTTATTAAGTTTTGAGTATCGTCTATGAGTTTCGTAACAGATTTAGTTATCTGTTTTTGATTAGCCTGGAAAATTTGTGTTTGCTCAGCTCTAAGCGGTGTGCATTAATATAAACACCGTTGTTCTTTGTTGTTTCAGCAAGTGCAGCTAACTGATGAAATTACTATGACGCACTAAGTTACGGTTGTAAATACGTATGCTTATTTTCTCAGGATTTGATTGAGCCGAGTTATTTATTTTCTCAAGTTCTGCCTTAACAACTTCCATTTTCTCATAATATATATTTGCTTTATAAACGAAGAACTCTTGACAGAGTAGAATAACTATGAAAAGTATTGCCATAAAGATAATATTCTTAAGATTAGCTTCAGGCTTCACAAATCCAGCTAACAATCCAATAAACCCAGAAAGGAATCCAAGTACAAATCCTGAAGAGAATTTATCATATGCATTGTAACAGCATCTTACACTTCGAAGTTCTTCCACTAATTGCTCTTTTTTTACTTCTTCTGCATTCTCTTCATTACATATAATTGGATTTATCTTCTTGTCACGATATTTTCTAATTGTTTTCATAATGCAAGGAATTATTCTTTCAAATATTCTTTTCCACCAAGAAACTTTGCCTTCATCCGAATTTTCGTTTGACATTGCAACTTCTTCTCTAGTTAGCAGTGAATTGTTGTTCTTGATGAACATTTTATAGTAGGCGGCGTGAAGAGCACTCAGGCTCAGCATGCAGAACCATAAGAAAAACAGCAGACTGCGCTGTGCGAAGAAGAGGGATGCTCGCGCACACTAACGTGTGCGATGTTTGTTTCAAACTTCATCGCATATGTAGATCAAACCATCGGTGTGCGCGAACACAGCACAGCCTACTGAGTATTTAATTATAACTAGGCGATTAAAGTCTCACGCGCAAACACACAGAAACCCAATCGCCTAGCGCCTTTCAATTCCTAAGAATTGCCTAGAATCATGCAGCCTGCTGCTCTTCTTCCTTCTTGCGATTCTTAAGGAATACGAACATACCCGATCCCACAAGACCAAGACCCACGAGAGCGAAGATAATCACACCAGCAGCACCAGTCTTTGGAAGCTTGAACCAATTGTTGCCCTTGTTATCTGGAACGTTAGGAATTTCAATTTCTTGTGCTTCTTCATTTGCTGCAGAAGTGAGATTTACTTCGTAAGACTTTTCAGAACGAGCAAATCCTTCTGGAGCCTTGATCTCAACAACATAGATCTTGCTATTAACATCGGTTACCTTAGCAACATAATCTTTGGTCTTTCCATTAGTATCAGTGGTGGTAATTGTTGCTTCAGTGTTGGTCTGTGCAACATCAGCAAAGCCAGGCATAGCATTCTTACAATTATCGTTACCACTTGGATCCTTAGCACACTTATCAGCATCATCTTTATTTGTAAATGCCTTAAATTCTGCCTTAGAAAGACCCTTCTTTGTATCACCTTGTTTTTGACCAGTTGTACCGTCATACTTCAAAATATGGAACTTACGAAACTCTGTCTCTGTTGTTTTACCAGTAATATGAGTATCTGGTCCACCTGGCTTATGACCAGGAATAAAACCATACTTGTTGGCTAGCTTATTATTGGATCCAACTGTATTCAAATCTTTTTTCAGTTTAAGATTCAAAGTGATTTGAACTCGAACATCTTTGGATGAATCTTTATTAAACTTGCTTATAATTTTTTTCAATCCAACTTCTTTGTCAAACTTAAAGAGAATACGCTTACGAGTTGCACCATTATTATTATCAACTTCAGAATCGCTCACACTCAGAGAATATTCTGTTGTTTTAGTCATTTCAGATGAACCAGTTTTTAATCCGCCTTTACTATCGTTAGCAGTAGAATCCCACTCACCAACTTTTACGACAGCAGAAATTTTACCGATTTCAAGGTCATCATATGCTGATATTAATGCATCATCATAAATCTGGAAATTTGTAAGATTTTTAGTTTCAAATTCACCACTTGTGTCCTTGCTAGCATCCGACGGCAGTGTAACCTTAGTTGTGATGACATAAGGTAGAGTGTCTCCTGCACCAACAATTTTACTAGTCAATGCATCCTTAATAATATCTTCCTTAGCATTTCTGTTCTTTGGAGAAACATTAACATCATAAGTATATTTATTATTAGTATCTGCCTTTTCACGAGTAATCTGAGGAACTGTTACAAAGAAAGGAACAAATTCAGCAGAATACCCATCTGGAACCTTTGACTCATAAACGTAGTAAAGTCCGATTTCTAGATTATCAAACTTTGCCACACCTTTTTCACCAGCAACGTCTGTAGTATTCTTTTTATTTTCACCGTTTGTGCCAAATGATTGATCAAATTCAACGTTGAAGGCTCCTGCAGCAGATGAGCCAGCAGCAGAGTTATTACCATGAGTAGCAACCCACTCATTAAGATCCTTAACTTTAGCAGCAAGTTTTACCCAGTTATCTTGATCTTTAAGATTTACTGATTCAGTTCCAAACTTAGAAACTTTCTTAACAGTGAACTCAGCACCATTAAGACCTTGTGCGGATTGAGAATCAACTCTATCTTTCTTATGAATGATAATGGAACCCTTCTTGTTGGCATCAAGAGTTTTATCCCATGGAGCCTTTTCAGTAGTAGTCTGAGCAGCCCAAGCGGAGCTGCCAGCAACCACGGCGCCGGCGACGCACAGCGTGCCAGCCATTGCGAGCGAAGCCACAGCGGCAACGCATTGTTTAGTGAACTTATTCACTTTCTTCTCCTTTATATCAGTGCCCTCGTGGGCAGGTTTTGAGGAAAATACGGTTATTGTTTAATGTTTATTGTTTATTTTGTGTTGCGGTATGTGGGCAAGCCACAATTTGTAAGCAAGCCACAATTTGTAAGTAAGACGCGATTTGTGATCGAGCCACAGTTTAAGAACGAGCCACAATTAATCGAGCCACACTTCTTGATTGCGCTAATGTTTACGCGAATCGTAGTACGCAACAAGTTTTAGCGAGAATCGCACCGCAAGCTTGCAAGCCAGCGCTACTCTTTCGACTAGCCGACTAGCAGGATTGCGTGCAAATTTTTTCATCAGCATCGCCACCTTTCGCTACGTCGCCTTAAAGCGCAAAGCTTTTTGGCAGTTTTGCAGATAAAATCTTTAATTTGCATATTGTGCATCAGTGTCTCGCACATCAGTGTCTTACGCAGCAACGCCTCAAGCATCGCGCGCCCCCACTTGGTCTGATCAAGGAAGAACCCAGCCGCCATCACGCCCGTACCAATCACGCACACTACGCTCAGCAGCATGTTCCAGTTCACGCAATCTTCCCCGCCTGTCTTCGGCAGCTTAAATTGTTCGACCACAGTAATATAGAACGTGAGTCTATCCCAATTAGTTCCCTGCTTCAAAGAATTATTATTCATTAAGTCGCGAGCACCAGAATTATAAGGATTACTCATAAACGTATTATCGGAAGCAAGAGCATTGAACCTCTTCAGTGCAGTATCATCCAGCGTAAACACTGTGCAGCTATAGTCGCCAGTTTGTTTTGGCGTGCCGTCAACAATATCTTCTGTTCTAGCGATTGCGTTCTTAACACTATTCACATCATTCGGGTCATTAATGAATCCATAAAGTGTATGTGCAGCATTGCAATTCCCTCGTTCGCGACAATTCGTTTGCTGTGCTTCGTTAGCAAACTTCCATTGCGTGGATTTGCTACCATTGCCAGGAATATAAACAACACTTTGCTTTTCATCGCTGGTCCAATTACCACTTGTACCATCTTTGTGGCACAGCATGCGAAGGTTAAGCTTATTCTTGCTAGTCAAACTCCAAGTGCGAATGAACGGTTTTCTAAGCAGCGATATGCCATTCATAACATACAGCCTATCGTTCAACTCACCATTCATCGGCTCGCCAGTTTGAGGATCCTTATCTTTGTACAACTTAAGCTGAAGATTACTTTTTTGATTTAAGCCTTCGACTGTAACCTTCGCATATACAGGCTTGCCCTGATTTCCAGCATCCTCATCTTCCGACGTTGAACCATCAGGGTATGTAACAACCACTGGAGTCTCATAATCTTTAGCACTAATGGTCACATCTGGATAGAAGGTCACTTCGCCAGAGTTACTATAATCAATTCCAGAAGACTTTTTCATAAATGACCATGGAATGACTTTATGTTTATCGTCATTTTTATATTGCTTAAGTTTGAATTTCGTACCTTGCGGCAAATCACCAAGCTTCATATCCTTATACATTTGACCTGAAGTTGTAATACCACCAGCCGTTCCACCAGTTTCTGGCTTCACACTTTTAGGTTTTGCGGTAGTAACCTTATTGCCCGCTTTTACCTTAACAGGAACATACTCTGGGTTGTAGTAGTGAGCGTCACTATGCACATGAATTGGGAAGGTTACAGACTCCCAATCCACATGCCTCATAGTATTGTATTGAGGATTTTTACTATCTTCCTTATTCGTCAAAACTCCATTAATAACGCTTTCTAAAGTCTTACCAGACTGATTATTTACAAAATCTTTTACAGCTTTTTCAAACTTAGTTTGTAATCCACCATGTTGACCTTTATTTTCAAGGTCTTTAATAGCGTATACGGTGCAAACAAAGTCGCCATTTTTATTAACTTTTCCACGCAACCAACCGCGAGTACGCTCAGTCGTGTCACGCTCGTCACCATAAAGGTAAAGATCATTATTACAACTATTGTTTTTATTGCACTGTTTACGCGACTCTTTTGATCTAGTCCACTGAGAAGGCTTCCCATCTTCAAAGTCTCCGTTATCCTTGTTGCCTTTTCTACCAGCAAGCTTTAAACCATTAACTTCATCAAACTTATAATTTTCATGCGCGCCAGTTTTCTGGTTTATTTCGTAGCAAAGCATATGCTGGTAGATTTTGCCTTGCTTAATACTTGACCAAGAGTCGAAGAACATTGGGTCTTTCCTATTGGCAGGAATCTTCTTACTATCCTTGCTCTCTGCCTCAGTTAAATCCCTAAGCTCATCGCCCTTTCGGAATCGCATACCTTCACTATCATTATCAGAAATATGTCTGCTCAATTGCCTATTAGAGTAAACATTTAACTTCAAGTCTTTTCCTGTAACTGGCTTACTTACCACGCTCACGGGAGCGTACACTGGCATACCTTTGTTACCAGAATCATCATCTTCTGAAGTTGAACCGTCTGAATAATGTACAATTACAGGAACAAGATAGTCATTAATAGGAGTATTTTGAAGCGGTGCAAAAGTAACTTGACCATACTTAGTGTCAGTCTTAGTATCTTCTGGCTTATTATCATCCTTCTTCTTATTACTGTCTTTTCCTTCGAAATTAGACCAGGAACGCTTATCTTCTGATTTCTTATGCTTAGAGTACTTTTTAAGCTCAAACCATGTGCCTTTTGGCAAAGAAGTGCCATCCTGCACCAAATCATTCTGACTGCTATCACCTTTATTTACACCGTTAGCACCACGATAGCTTTCTGGAGCATCAGACTTTGCTTTACCGCCAGCTTGCACTTCAACCTTTGTGTAACGTGGGTTATACTTATGCGCCAGTGAACGAATAACAATATTAACGTCTTTAGAAACCCATTCAATATTTTTACTATTTCCTGGCAAAGCAAAATCATGTTTGTTTTCTTTTACAAAAGCGTCGAATTTGTTCTTAGCATCGCTGCCATCGCTCAACGCAAATACTCGGCAAACGTACTTACCACCCTTATTAGGACTTCCTTTAATTTCTCCACGAGAACGTTCAATAGTGTATTGGTCATCGTCATATAATTGGCTCTGACGGTTGCAAGATTTACCATTAATCCAGCACTGCTGATCATTGTCACTAGCATGAGCCCATTTCTCAGTTTGCTTAAAAGTTAATCCACTAAAAGAGTTAACACTATCTTCGTTGCTATTACTAAAGGTGTAATCCTTCTTTTCTACTTTACCGCCCTTGCCTATAGTTTCCTTCCAGCACAACGATTTCAAAGAAATTTTACCAGTTTTATATCTAGACCACGAATCAATCCACAAACCCGGATTAAGCGGGGAATTTATATCAGCATAAACTGTTCCATTATCTCCCAAATTACTACCGCCTACACCACTATGAATATTCATAATAATGTAAGGATCTTTAGGATTTGGACGTTTTACATTAACAGTAGCGTAGACAACGCTTTTTTTGAAATCACCATTCTTATCAGCATTACCAGCATCTGGATCTGTAGATTTAGATCCGTCAGCATAAGTCACTATCACTGGTGAATGATATTTACCGCCTTCTCTCCACTTGTTGGAATAAAAACGAACTTTGCCGTTATGCAAATCCTGATTCTCAATACTGCTCCAATCAAGAACAGGATCGCTCTTATTTTTACCATTTACATACTGCTTAGGCTCAAAAGTAGCATCTTTAGGGAGATCGCCAGTCTGAATAATATCCGCATTCTTCTTAGAATTATCACGCACGCTCTTAACAGATGCGTAAACAATTGGCATTACACTAGCCTGATCATCACCAGTTTTTTCTGTCAAATCAATTGGAGTGTAAACAGGGTTGTACAGTGACGCCTGCGAAACGACCTTTATCTTAGTTGGGTGCTGCTCTGTAACGAAAGAGCCACGATCATAATACTTACAGTTATACGGGTATCGAGAAGGATCAGGATAAGTAATTTTTGTCCCAAATTCAAGAACTTGGCCCTTATCTTCTTTTCTAGGGTTATAAGTTACATGACCAGTTCTGCTATCAATATATACAGAACCATCAGGCATATTCGATGTAGAATTAACTACTCTTACACCTTTAGGAATTTTGTTAGTAAGCTCATATTTTATGCCAAGATTGGTAGGCAAGTTAGTAGTCGTACCACCATCGTATTCAAAACCACCTTGCGAAGAATTACCTTCCCACTCACCAGTTTTTGCAAACGGTTTCACTGTAATAGGGCGATGATATGTAGTAATAGGAATATTATCTTGCCCATACTTCTTATCATCTGAATTATTGTATTTAGGATATGAAATCTCATCACCATTTGTCGGATCCATTTTTAATTGATGCTCAACGTAATCAGGAATACCATCGCCATCAGTATCAAATGGACCCATAGCAGCCCACTTGTTACGTGTACTATTCCCCCAATAACCTGCACCTATACCAGTTTTATTAGAATCCCAACCAGCAATAATAGGTAAGGTTTCTGGATTAACACCATCTTCAACAAATGCTTCTATATGCCACTCATAAGAGAAAGTTGTATCACCCTGAGCCCAATCAAGAAATACACGACCAAATTTATTGCTGGAATCATTCGGATTACTCGGATTGCCTCGCCACTTGCGAATCTCACAAAAATTGTATTTCTTTCTAATTTCGGGGTCTCCACAGGTAGCATCATCGCTTTTACCAAGTTTTTCTCCACCTAACGAGTATTTCCAAGCCTCATTAAAATAATAATCGCCATCAGCGTAGGTATAATTATGCTTAGTACTATTAGTAAATTCACTTGGCCTTTGACTATTATATTTTACTTCTCTTTTAAATTCCCAATGGCCTTTTTCTCCTTCTTTCTTTACAAAATGTCTCGTAATAGCAGTGCGAGTTACGCGAACTGAACTTTTATGAGTAGAATCACCATCCCTAAGACCTTTTGGAAGAAAAACTGTCAAATCTGGCCTACCATCCCAAGGCGAACCATCTGACTTTGCATTCCCTTTAGGAGGCACATTAGTAGATAACGAATTTAATCCCATACCATCCGCATTGAAGGTAATATTCCAACTAATTTTAGTTCCACTTTTGCCATAATCACTATCCCACTGATTGTATTGAATGTTAGGATAGCTAATAGAAACATCACGAACAGCATCACCAACCCAATAATCACCATCAGTAAAGTAGCCATTGCCAGCGTAATCCCACCAAGCCTGAGTTGCATTCGCTTCTTTTATCGGCGGCACGATGAGCATTGTCACTATGGTGGCAAAGGTGACAATTATTGCAAGAATCATGTTTCGCAAGATATGCGATTTTCTTGCTGTTTTACCTACGTATGAGCTTAATGAATCATTCTCAAATGATGAAGAAGATAATGAAGATAAAGAAGATGATGAAGAATTTACTTGCATATTTGAGTACGAATAAATTGGCGCACTGTGGTAATCGGAATCTGGGCGCGTTGAATAGGTAGAGTCGGAACCATCAGGTGCATCTGCCACACTATTCGCATTGTCAGTATCGTTCACAGAAAAAACCTTCTGCGCAATACTGCACACGCGAGATGCGAAACTAGCAAACTTTGCAGGTAACATAATCGACTCACCTTCGATTGTCATTCTTGGCTAGTTTGTACATCCTAGCCATTTTGGCAATTTTGGCTATTGCATAAGCAACACCCTGCTTTTACACGAATCCCAAAATTGGGGCAGAATACTACATATATCAAGTACAGAAGTACTAAGAGCATTCAAATACATGAACTAGCATTTAGCAATTGCAACATTTACAAACAACGCTTAATGCAATTCCACATGTGAGCACAACAATAAAGCCGCAGAACGCACAGCTTCATCAAAGTACTCAAGCAAAAGCATTTAGCAAATATACCCCCCCCCCATAGCGAATTGCAAGAAAAAATAGACTCTAACAGAGCTTTAAGGAAAAGTTTTTATAATTGTTCTCTTTTACAAAAAAATATATTGATTGATTGCTAATAACAGAATAGTTTCATGTAGCAGGTGAAGTGTTTTGCGTGACCTGCGTGTCGCAAAACCACAAGATATTGTGGCGAGCATGTCTTCCAACCACAAGACAACGATATTAGAGCACGCCGCACCCCTATTTATCTCCGCTTTTTATATGTCAAAACATTGATATGTGCAACAAATCCGGTACAAAACGCAAGAAAAAACTACCGACTTAAATAGGTGCGAATCGACGATTTCGAGATTAGATCAAACTCCCGAGTTTGTTTATTTTTGCCCGCGTTTGTTTACGTATTTGCTCAAAAAGGGAACAAATGCAGGAATACCTATGCCTATTACTTCTTGCGTAACTTAATCTCGCCGCGTCCAACCCAAAGTATGTGCTTGCCGCGCAAATCTGATTTATTCTTACGCTTTTGCAAGTATCCAGTCACCATGATTGAAATTATCAACAGCGAAAGAATCATAGCAGCTACAAACAGCGTCATCCAAAGCGGCCACTGAAGATGATCTTCTGGCGCGTGCACTGGGTCTGGCAGCACGCGATACCCCGTAACCAGTAGCCTATGCGAGTTCACACCATACGGCGTGCACGTAAGCAAAGTCGCCAAATCACGCCCTTTTTCGCGCTGCAACAAACTAATATCTTCTGGATTTACAACACTAATGCGAAACACCCTGTAGCGCATTGTATCGCCCTGTACATCAATGTAGAAGTAGTCTCCACGCTTCATGTCGATTAAACCGTCAAACATAGTTGCCGTAGGCAAACCAGTATGCGCTGTAATAACGGTATGCCTGTTTTTGCCGCCCACAGGTAAATCTGTGCCATACAAGTGTCCTGCTCCGCGAGCTAGGACATCGCGCGAAGTGCCATGGTAAATCGGTAGTTTTACACCAATTTTCGGGATTTTTATGATTCCCATAATTCCCATTGGTTCGTCTAGTTGTTTGATATATGACTTATAGTCTGCTGTTTTTTTGTAATTGTCACTGCCGTCATACGGGTCGGCTGTAAAGAATTTTTTTCTGCGCGCATTGTATTTTCGCGCACTTCTTAGAATAGATTCTCGCACGCTAGCAGCCTGATTGTAACTTACTTTGTCGTAATCTATGGAAATTTGTTTAGACACGTGGTTGTTCCACAGCGTTGACGCCACTGGGTAGCTGAAGAACAATACGCCTGCTAGCACTAACGCAATCGGCTCAATTATGCGATGTATAAAGGTTTTCTGTGTTTTTAAGTTTTTCTGTGTTTTTTTGCTTGAGTTGGATCGTGGAGTTTGCTCTTCGGTTGCTGGCGACTTTTCCGCAGCCGCGCCACTAACACCAGCCACACTGCTCGTGCCAGCAACGCTGGAGGTATGCTTCGCCTTATTCTTGAACAATTTAGCAACAGCACGCTCGCTCAACGAGCGGCACCAATTGCTAATATCGGCTAGCTTCATAACTCCTCCAAGCTAAAGAATTTATTGAAATAATTCCGCACTTTGTACCACATTTGACCTAAATCACGTACAAAAAGCGGAAAATAATACGCGCATATTCCACTTACTTGTCGTTGCGCGAGGTTTGAGTATTTCTCTCCTCGCAAGTGACGCGCACTTTTACGGATAGTTTATGAACGTTAATATTCTAAGGTTTTAGGATGGCGCTATTTATTGCTCGTAGAGAAATACATCAAACCTTCTGAATATCTAGAACTTTTGCGTATCTTGCATCACCGAGATTCTCGATTTTTCTTGCTACTTCAGCGAATCACCATCAAAGATGCTGAGGTTCGCTTCATTCGCTGCAAAAAATCTCGAATCTCTACATCAATTGGCGTAACCTTGTAGTGCGATTGTACCGAATTTCGGTGTTTTTTAATACAAGCGCACTACATAGGATTGAGTCTAGGATTTTACTCCTAGACTCAATTTATGCAGACTCAACCGTTTATAGACTCAATCGTTTATGATTTGCTAATCAAACTGAGCAAATCACGCAGCCTGCTCTTCTTCCTTCTTGCGATTGTTGCGCATGTACATGAATGTGCCAGCGCCAACTAAGCCCAAACCGATGATGGCGAAGATGATCACTCCATAAGCACCAGTATTTGGAAGCTTGAACCAATGTTCAATGTTATTGCTCGTTGGAACATCAGCAATCGGAACCTCAAGCGATTCATTATCTTTTGCTTTAGCAGTATCCACTTCATGAACATCTTCTGAGCGGACATAACCATTTGGAGCCTTAACCTCAACAAGATAAATCTTGCTGCTCTGAGCATCAGTAGTCTTGGCAACATAATCAGAAGTCTTACCATTACTACCAGTTGTAGTGATGGTAGAAGTTCCTGCATTAGCAGCATTAGCAGTAAAGCCAGGCATAGCATTCTTGCAATTATCGTTACCACTTGGGTCCTTTGCGCACTTTACAGCTTCATTTTTATCAGCAAACGCCTTGAACTCTGCTCCAGGAAGAGCCTTGCGATCATCCTTACTAGCATCAGAACCCTTTGAAGTAGTGCCGTCGTACTTGAAGATATGGAACTTGTGGAATACAGTCTTGGTATCGGTACCAGGAGTATCCTTACCACTGTCTCCGCCTGGGTTAAAACCATACTTGTTAGTAAGTGTAGTCTTTACACCCGTACTACCAAAATCGCTCTTAATCTTAAGATTCAAAGTTACCTGAACTCGAATATCCTTACTAGCAAACACTTTAGAATCTGTCCCGAATGCGTTAGCAATCTTAATTAAGCCAGCATCTTCGAATGTGAACAGAATGCGCTTACGATCATTATCGTTAGGCGTATTAGTACTATCGCTTACACTAAAATCATTACCTGCTTTAGTTAAATCAACAGCACCCTTCTTCAAAGCTTTAGTTTTAGCATCGTACTCGCCAACTTGAACCTTATAATTAGCTGCAGTATTACCAAAGTCAGTAAGGTTGCTATATGCAGATGCTAATGCATCATCCCAAACCTTAAAGCCAGTAAAATTAGAGCTGGATAAACTATTACCATTCATAGCAGGCGTTAGTGGAAGCTTCACCTTGGCAGTAATCACATATGGAAGCGTGTCTCCAACGCCTACCATCTTGCTGGTTTGAGCATCCTTAGTAATACCACCATTAGCATTCCAGTTCTTTGGAGAAACGCTTACAGCATAAGTATAAGTGTTGGTGGTTTTACCATCTTCACGCGTAATTTGCGGAACAGTTATAAAGAATGGAGTAAACTCAGGGCTATAGCCTGTTGGCACACCAGTTTCCTCAACGTAGTACAAGCCGATTGCAAGATTATCGAACTTTGCAATGCCGGCTTCACCATCAACTGTTTTCGTTTCTTGGCTCATCTTGCCTTGCTTGCCAAAAGTCGTATCAAACGTGACTTTACTTGTAGGATTACCAGCTTTTGCAGCCTCGTTGAGATCCTTAACTTTAGATGCAAGAGTAATCCAATCCTCTTGCTTCGCAAGATTAGGAACAGCAGCAGTACCAATCTTTAAAACTTTTTGAACTGTAAAGGTTGCACCGTTAAGACCCTTTGGTGTACCAGAAGTATCATCCTTCTTGTTAATGGTAATGGAACCAGTCTTGGTGGTATCCTCCCATGGAGCCTTAGCAGCAGCTGCAGGTGTTACAGCCCAAGCGGAGCTGCCAGCCACCACTGCGCCAGCAACGCACAGCGTGCCAGCCATTGCGAGCGAGGCGATTGCCGCCACGCATTGCTTAGTTATCTTGTTCATAATTTCTCCTTTTTTATTGCCCTTTCGAGCAGATTTAAGAGATAAGTTTTCTGTTTTGTGTTGCGCACGGTCGGCGGAGCCATTGCAAGTTGTATGAACTCTGTCGGCGGCTACGATTTGCGCCGCGCGCAGCAAGATTAAATCCGAACCATGCTTCGGCATAATTGCCGTCACTATGTAACGTCACTGTGCAACATCACTATGTAACGCAACTACGCAACGCAACTACGCAATGCAATTGCCAACACATGGAACGTTGACACTGCAGTTTTTGCGCTGCAGAAAATTTTCATCAGCATCGCCACCTTTCAATGCGCCATTTTCTAGCGGTTTTGCGGATAAAAACTTTAATAATATTGATAATCTCAGCGATGAGCGCACGTCCCCACTTGCTTTGATCAAGCAATAATGCAATAAGTATCAGAGAAGTACCAACAAACACAACACCACCAAGAAGCATGTTCCAATTCATGCCGCCCGTCTTTGGTAATTTGAATGGTTTCACCACGTGAATCATGAAAGTCTTAAACTCGTAATCTTTACCCCTTGTGTACTGATTACCGTAAACTTCATTCAACAAATCATATTTAGCACCATGATGATTACTCATATCATCAAAAGATTTCTTAGCTTCTGGTTTCAAAGCCCAAGCAACACACTGATAGTCACCAGTTTTTTCTGGAATACCATCGAGCGTAGCAGTAGTACGTTGAGCAGCATCGAACGGATTATTCGGATTATCCTTAGCGTTATAGCTATACAATTTATGCTGCGCGTTGCAATTAGAATTATTCTTACATTTCTCACGCTCGGAGTACGTATCAACATGACTCCATGTAATTGGATTACTTGCTTTCATACCCGCAAGTTTTGAAACAAAATCACGATCATCATTTTCGCATAAAACTTCCAAGCTTATTTTCTTCTCAGTTTTATTACCACTATTCCACACGTCTTTTGTAGACCAAGCGTCAATAAACGGTTTATGCATAAGACTCATGCCACTCATAATGGTAAGACCGCTACCACTTCCAAACTGACCATCAGCATCACTAATATCAGGCGCGTCAGGAGAATCTGACCTTAGTACTCGAAGCTTTATATCATCGCCTTCCATAGGATCTACTGTCACTTGCGCGTACACTGGATTTGGTTTACTTACACCATCGCCATTACCAGCATCTTTATCCGTAGACTTTGAACCGTCCGGATAATGTACAATCACAGGAATTTTATACACGCCAGGCTTCTGCCACTTAAGCGGCTTAAAAGACATCACTCCATAGTGAGAACCATCACCCGTACCATGGTTTTTACCAGTCTTCCCACCATCGCTAGGCTTATTGTCTTGACCATTATCGTAGAAAGACATTCCATAAGGATGATCCTTATCCTTCTTATACCAACCAGGATTATCTTTCTTATACTGGTTTTCATCAAACTCGAACCAAGTGCCGTCTGGAAGTGCACCTTCTTCTATATCATCCTGATTAGTAGCATTATTAGCACCTTTCTTACTCGTAGGCACATCAGTAACATTCTTATAACCGTTAGTAAGGCTTGCATGATATTCACCAGCCTTCACTTTCAACGGCACGTAACTAGGATTATTCCTATGCGCGTAAGAAGCTTTAACACTAAACTTTAAAGTTTGATCATTCCAATCTTTACCCTTTGAATCCTTAGTCGCACCCTGAGTACCATAATTAGCAAATAGCATTTTCTTATAAACAACACTTCCGCCAGTGTCATTGACAATTATGTCATCGAAACCCTTAAGACTAACAGCATTGTTAAAAGCAAATACGCGACACTCGTACTTACCGCTTTTCTCAGGCGTTCCAGTAATAATCGCGCGAGAGCGAGCCATAGTATTCGTGTTATACTCATCTTTAGTTAAATACGAGTACTTAAAATCATTAAGATTACAATTTTTATCATTCCTGCACTTGTTTTCTTCATCTTCCGTAGCGATTTTCCATTGATGAAAAGCTGTAAACTTTAATCCGTTAACTTCACCAACAGACTCTTTTTTCGCTTCATCCCATTTAAGAAGCGTATAATTATCCTTACTTTCTTCGTGGCAAATAGCACGGAATTTAATCGGAGACTTGTTGTTAGCAGACCACGCGTCAGGTATAAGAAGCTTACTACTATCTATCTGCTTATCTTTATCAAGATTTGTGTAATGATCCGTATGATACGAACCATAAGTAATACGGTCGGAATACTTACTACCGAAATCGTGCATACCTGCACCCTCGGCAATAGAAAAACCTAAATCGTTATTGCCTACAGTAAGTGGCGTTACTTTAACGTGAGCATAAACCTGCCCATTATCCGTACTACTTGAGCCATCAGGATAGTGAGCAATTACAGGAGTATCGTAATTATTAGGATTTTGAGGTTTGCTCGGAGTAAAAGTTACTTCACCAGTACTAGTATTAGTCATTTTTGACCAAGAAAGCACTGGTTTAGAATATTTATTACTCTTACCAAGCTCAAACGTAGTACCTTTCGGAAAATTACCTTTAGTAATCCCCTCGTTTTTTGGAACCGACGTAATTGATTTTCCAGCTTGCACCTGTTTCTTATCATAATCTGGATACACAGGCTTATAAAAATGAGACATAGGCCAAACACGGAATTTAGCTACAACCGTCTCTGAAAAAGGCTGAGTATGATTACAGTTGTACTTATTTGGATTAGGATATGTTACTTTAATCGGTATATAAACTATATGATTCTTATGCGAGTCTGCCGGATTAAAATACACTTTGCCTGTGGACTTGTCAATCCACGCATGACCTTGTTGCAAAGTCCCTGGCTTCGGACTATTAGGATCATCAAAAGTAACTTGAGCATTGGAACTCTTATTGTTATCAAAATAAGCGTTACCATCAATAGAATAAGTAAGATTCTTAGGAATATGATCGTATAGTTTACCTCTTTTACCGTCACTGCCATAATCAGGAACAAAACTACCCTTATTATTGAAGTAATCACCAGGATTCTCTTGCCAGTGACCATCATCAGTATAAGCTCTCACAGAAGAAGCTTGACGAGGCTGTGAATCCTCCGACTCTTCAAAATGCAATCCACCAGGCTTAGTCGGATCGGTACTATTATCCCACTCCACGTTATCTGGTATGCCATCACCATCATGATCATAAGGACCATAAGTTGCATAATGACGCTCATGAGATTCAGCATTCGTAGCCTGATATCCAGCAATAATAGGCATGTAACGAATATCAGTACCATCTGGCACATCTGCAGTAATAACCCAACGGTAGCAAGTCGTAGAATTAGCACTCTCAAATGAACGCAGCATTATACCAAAGTCGCCATTGTCATGCCACTTCTTTATTTCGCATAAACTGTAATTCTGAAATTTAGACGTAGGATCAGTATTATATCCACAGCCAAAATGACCATTACCAACAGTATCTTCCCATTGATCATTGAAATCTGTATTGCCATACGTATAATGCCAACGAGAAATTGTTTGAGACCAGCCCCATTTCTTATCCCAAGTTTTCATTGTTTCTGGGATGCCGCTAGCATTCTGAGTTGACCAGTCATTCCACTTTTTCTCGTAAACATTTCGCCTATCTCTTTTCACTCTAATAGTGTCCGTAATAAGCTGTTTCGGAAGATCTACATAAAAAGTAGGTCGCGCTGGAATACGCTGTCTAGGCTGGGGATCTAGTTTTTCAAGAAAAGCATAGTTAAAATATATTTCATACTGCACATGAGTACCATTAGAGTCTTTAGTAATCGTTGGCGTAATATGCATATTTTCAACAGCATTACCAATACCATTACCATTAGCAGTAAAATATCCATAACCGCCATACGACCACATAACCTGCGCAGCGCTTGCAGGCTTAGCTGGCACAACGAGAACAGCAAGAATAGTCGCCACGGCAACAATCAACGCAAGAGTCGCGCGACGAATGTAATACAATTTAGAAGCGTTAGCACTAGAGCACCATTCAGTGCACCTTTTAGATTTTAGCGAAGTTATAGAATCACTAGCATCGTCAATCGCACGATGACGGTTAACAAAACTACAAGCTGCACATATAAGGTTAGAAAAACAGCCATGAAACCATGACATTCTAACGCCTCGATTTCTTAAAATCTAAAAGCTACTCGAATACTCATACCTGTTGGTTTTATAAACTAATAAGCATTGCCCGGGGTGTAGAACACTGCATTGCAAGCAAAAAAGCGCGCAAGCAAGTTACGTAAATAAACGTAAGCCGACTACGTAAACAACGCGAAACTGCTGATGAAAACTAGCGTGCAAGCGTTAAATAAACGTAAGCATACCTAGCTTCCCCAAAACCAGTAGTTAAATTCGCGCCAAACGCTCAAATGCAAAATAACACAGTGCACTACTGCAAAGCACGTATACAGTTGTACCCCCCCCCCCATAGGAAAATTCAAGGAAAATCTACACATTTTTTAATATTCGTAAAAATTACTAGATTCTATAAGAATAACCATAAAATACGTTAAAAATATACTGAAAACTTTATATTTTTCGCTTTTTTAGCATCGAAATTATCACACTCGGCGTGTCTTAAAACACAATATGCAGCACTTTGCATAATAAAACATACTAGATATAGGATTTTCAATAATGTAGATAAAGAGTCAAAGAGTTAAAGAGATAAAAAATGATGCAAAATCTTCAACACCTTCTACATCTTCGCATTACACGTTTTAAAAGACTTTATACTTTTACCAGCCTTAATTTTCTCCAACGCTTTATACGCATCATCTAAAGTCTTAACGCTTACTACGTTTAAACCTTGCGGAATATTGCCAACCACCTCATCGCAATTGCTATTTGGCGCTAGAAACCATCTTGCACCATCTCTTTTAGCAGATATCATCTTTAAACGAATTCCGCCGATTGCCCCAACTTTCCCATTATTATCAATGGTTCCCGTGCCTGCTATTGTTTTGCCGCCAGCCAAATCTACGCCAGTTAGCTTGTTTAAAATACCCAAAGCATACATCATTCCTGCAGAAGGACCGCCAATATCGTCTATATGCATCTTAACTTTTACATTTTTTACATTTACATTAAGATGTTTCTTCGCATAATCCAAAGCCGCCACTTGCGCAGAAGATTGCGAAGAAGTCATCTGCTTATTTGTTTCTTTTTTATAATCACTTGCATTTTGATTTACAGGCACTAACACCTCACGCGGCAAAATCTGCTTTTTTGAATCAAACCAAGATAAAACAGCGTAAATATTTGGAATCTCATACCCTGGCACTCCAGACGTATTTACTGTGACTAAAAGCAATTTGCCACTTTTTGAATGCGATTTTAAGCCCGAAGCAGCTGAAGCAACTTTTTTATTAGGATTATTAGGATTATTAGGATTATCTACGTTTATCACATATTTTCCAGAAGATTTTCCTAAAACGTCTTGAGTTGGTCCTGGCTCTTCAACAACATATGCGCTAGGAAGAAAAAGCACAATAATCGCAAGAACACCAGTAATTAGTCCAATAAAATACTGCACGGATTTTGAAGAAAAATATTTAACAAAATAATTAAAAACTCTACTCATAAAACTTATAACAGTCATACATCCATTACTAAAAACAGCAAATATCTTATTAGTCATAAGAAATAATTCTATACTCAAGCCATACGCATAACGGAATTAGGATTCATTTAAAATATTAAATTAAAAAAGTTACTTAAATTATTGATTTATTGAATGAAAATTGCCGTATATCAGGTAGAATCTGTAATAAGCTGCAAAAAGTCACGCTAATAAATGAATACGAAATAACGTAGAAAATATTAGATGACTTTTAACTAAGACTGTAAGGACTTAACTATGAGCGAAGAAGAAATTCACCAGTGGCTCGTCGACTGCTTTGGTTCTGAACAAGGCGAAAGAGCATGGCACAACTTTGAGAACCTTCCTTTCGACATACGCGAACACATCAAGGAAAGGTGTGGAATTGGAGGACTTCCAACACCAGGCGAAGTTCACGCCATGATGCAAGCTTTTTCTACAGGAGGGTTAAACAATCCTCTTGAAATGAGAGTGACTCTCGAAGATGGTCCAATAAATAAAAAGCTTGCACAATCTATCGCTATTCAAAGATCAACAAGCGATGGAGGAACCGTAAACGCTGAAGTTGCGGACTGTGCCAGAAGAGCACTTAGCCAAGCAAACTTGTGGCTAGACACAAGTTGCAACTTAAATCCTGCGCCAGGAACACCAGATATTCTTTCTAGATCTGATTGGATTGAAGGAACAATAGATTCGTGGGTTAAGTTTGCAAACCCTGTTGCAAAATCTGTGGGAGAGGCTTTTACAAGCGTAATATCCGCAAAATTCGGCGATTCGCAAGATACAGAAGTAGATGGCATATACGATGGAATCATGCCAATTCCTATGCCAGATGAGGTAAAACAACCTGACCAGTTTATGAGATTGCTCGGAAATACATCTTTTGCGATGCAACTAGGATACGCTGCTGGAGCATTATCTCACGAGGTTCATGGAAGCTTCGATCAAGGTATAGCACTACTTAACAATCCAGCTGGAGGTCTTATTCCATACAATTGCATAGATTATGCAAAAACCTGGGGATTAGACGTAACAGAAGTTATGAATTATCTTGCCTTACGCGAACTTGCACACGCTCGCTTGTTTGCGTCTGTACCATGGCTTATGCCACGTTTTGAAGCTCTGATTATAAAGTATGCAGATGGTATTTCTATTGACTTAGATGCTGTAGAAGACCAGCTTAGAGATATTCAAGAAATGGATCCAGAAGCTGTTTCTGGAGCAGTGGATATTTCTAAAGTTGCAGATACAGAAACAGAGGGTCAAAAACAGGCTCTTAGAGGACTGGAAACACTTCTTGCTCTTACAGAAGGCTGGGTTGATTGCGTTATTTGGCGTGCTGGAATGGCACATATTCCACACATCGATCAACTTAGAGAGATGATGAGACGCGAGCGCGCTGCAGGTGGACCTTCGGAAATAACTTTTGAATCTCTTATCGGATTGAGATTAAGACCGCGCAGAATGCGAGAAGCTGCAGCATTATGGGATTCTATTACAAGCGAAAAAGGCATTGAGGAGCGAGACTCTATGTGGAATCATCCTGATCTTTTGCCTGATTTGCCAGAGTCTCAGGATGAGGAAAGCGCAAGTGATAAAAAATCGAATACTACAGATGAAAATAGCACAGATAATAATAAGCAAATAGATTCTGCAGATTCTAAAAACAAAGATGAGGCAAGCAAATCCTATGAGGCTGATTCTACAGATAATGAAGAGTCGTCAGCTTCTAAGATTAAGAACAACGAGTCTGAACATGAAAATTCTTATGAAAATAAGAAAAATAATAATGTTGAGACTAATACTGAAATTAATGCTGAGTCTAATTCTGAATCGGAAACTGAAACAAATAAAAAGTCAAAAGAATCAAGCATAAATATGCCTAATTTGGAAGACTTCAAGAATAGTGAAGATTTAGAAAAGAAACTCAAAGATGTGAATTGGGACGATGAATTAAGCAAACTGTTAGCATCTGATGACACGTCTGACGACGAATCTGATGACGCAAACAACAATGCTGACGAAGATTCAGATAACGGTGAAACTGATTCTGATTCAAATCCCGATTCAGATATAAATAAATAATAAGTGAATAATAAATGAATAATAATAAATAACAATAAATAAATAACAAATGAATAATAAATGAATAGAAATAATAAAACAGAGCGGAAAAACTTGCGATTTTCTTAGAATTATTTTAAACAAATTATTCTAAGAAATGACTTACAGTTCTTTGCATACCACTTCCATAATCCTTGCAAAGAGCGTAAGAAATATGCAAGGTTTTTTCCGCTCTTGTTATTGCAACATACATAAGTCTGCGTTCTTCTTCATCCTCATCTTCACTTCTACTAACAGAAGATCCAAAAGGAAGAAGACCTTCAGAACAGCCAACCAAAAAAACGTGTTTAAATTCCAAACCTTTAGACGCGTGAATTGTAGATATAGTTACAGGAAGTAAAGATTTCTTAATTAAATCAACATGCTTTTTTTCGGAAACATTATCTACAAACTTATTATCTGTATCAGCAAAGGATAAGTCGCCAGCAACCGATGAATTGGAATTGCTTACTTCTGTATTATCTATATTATTATCAAGCACATCAGGTTGAAGACCAGCATCTTTTTTAACAGAAAAATGTAAGCCCAAGCTACCTAATGTTCTACAAAACATATTCTGCTGAACATTAGTGCGCGTAAGAATAGCAAAATCCGTAGGAAGCGCATCCCCCGATTTAACAGCTTTAGAAATCTGCTGAGCAACAGAAAGAGCCTCATCGTAATCAGTATTATAAATACTTTTGGAAACGCGAGCGCCACCCTTAATATTTGATTTTAATTTTAAATAATCACGCCTACACGCAGATTGTGAAAGAACACGATTAGCAAGACCAACAATACGTTCTGTAGACCTGTAATCCGTATTCAAACTAATATCCGCGTAAATTGGTGCAAATTCGTTTGGAAACTCAAGTAAATCGTAGCTACTAGCGCCAGCGAAAGAATAGATGGTTTGTGCAGGATCTCCAACAACGCAAATATTGCGGTTATCGCCCAACCATAGTACAAGAAGCTCATGTTGCAATGGCGAAACATCCTGATATTCATCAACAGTAACCCAACCTATTAAACTACGAATCTGTTTAGCAGCATTAGGGAAAGATCTTAAAATATGACAGGTTAAAAGGAGCAAATCGTTAAAATCAATAAGATTACGCGTATTTTTTTCAATCTCGTACGCTTTATAAACTTCTACGAATTGTTTAACATCTAAGCCCGCAGGGAGTTCTCTGTGAACACAAGCGTATGCTTTCGCATAATCATCTGGTGCAATAAGCGAAACTTTCGCCCAATCAATTTCTGAAATAATATCTCTTATTTGCACAGACGTCATATTTGCAAGATCTGTGTAATGAATCAATGCTTGCTCTGTAACTTCTTTAGGATCATCCATTATTCTTGGAAAAGGAGCTGAGCACACTGAATCCCATACCTTACGTAAATGTTTTAATGCTGCAGAATGAAAAGTTGCAACAGTCGCATTATTAACACCTAATTTTTTAAGACGTTCCTGCATTTCTTTAGCAGCCTTTACAGAGAAAGTTACCGCCAAAACGCGATTTTCATCCCATTCTCCTTTAGCACACGCATACGCTATTCTGCGTGTAATAGTGCGAGTTTTACCAGCACCAGCGCAAGCCACAATGCGAACAGGACCATTTAACGCCATGGCTGCTGCACGCTGTGAATCATCTAAATCATTCAATAATGACTCTGGAGAAGAAATCATATTTCTATTGTTACAGCAAACAAAGAGAAAATAAAAGATTAAAACACAAATGTGGTTAAAGGTTATTTGACTATATCTCGCTGCTTTGTATTACTGTTGAACTGTGACACAGATAAGCAGATTCAAGTTGGTAGCGCTGGCCTCATCGGTCATGCCAGAAGTACAATTCGCCGGAACCCGCCAAAGTGAGCAGGCAAACGCCACCGATGCCGCTGCGGGAATATCTCATGCCGTTATCCAAGACGTTTCTGGTAACCTTTATGACATTTTTGTAAGCTCCGAGGAAAAAGGGCAAAAACGCTTACACGACAGAGCGAGAGCAGCATGGGTGCTGCAAAAAACCAAAGGACTTGCAGCTCTTGGATTTGCACACGAAGAAATGCTTAAGTTTGTTCCTGGCTCTCTTTCAAACCAGAACAATCAAAATACGCAAAATACAAAAGCTGCGCAATCTGTACAATCTGCACAAGCTGCACAATCTGCTCAAGAAAATAACCAATCTGATTCAAACAGCTTATATGGCGAAAGACTTGGACAGGCAGATTTTAATAATCCAACAGTATTGATTTGCCCACATTTAAACGGAAGCGCTAGAGAATTAAGCCTTCTTACAACAGACGATTGCGTAAACGCTGGCACAGCCATGGGCGCGATTCACCGACTAAGCCCAGCATTTTTAACAAAAGGCGGCTACCCTACTTTTACTACTGGTCAGATTCGAGCACAATTAACATCTTGGATTAAAAGGCTACGTCAAGCTGGTCACATTCCTACTGAAATCACCGATAACTGGTCCAGAGTGCTTGAAACCGATGGATTGTGGGCATTTGACACTTGCCCTGTTCACGGCGGTTTTAAAGATGGAGATTTTCTATTTTCTGGATCTACGATTACTGCAATAACCAATTGGCAGAGCATGCAAATCAACGATCCTGCGCGAGATTTAGCGTGGATTTTTGCAAAACTTAATGAACAGCATAGGAATGCACTTCTTAGCGCTTACGGAAGAATGCTTGGAGCCAGATTAGACAGCATGATTATGCTTCGCGCAAACCTATGGCTTCAAATGGAGCAGGTTGGCGACTTCGTTCAAGCTTTGCAGCGTGCAGATACAACTGGAATCATGCGCTTTAAAGCACAAGTAGAACGTCTTGCTCACGAGCTTACGCGTATAAACAATTCTAGAAACGCAAACGCTAATCAAAACAACAATTCAAGCGAAAATCCTGCGTCTTCTCTAACAGTAGGAGATATAGTTAAAGACGATACTATTGAATCTTCTGATGCCACAAATGAGAGCAATATAAGTGCTAAAAGTCAGACAATTGCTTTAAACAGCAATAACGACAGCACGAGTGAAAACCCTACAAAAGTGAACTATTCAAATTCACAAGCACAAGAAGATTCTTACAAAGAGTCTGATAATACGAATGCTACTAAAACTACATCTGTTGCTGATAATCTAGAAACACAAGTTATAAATAGCATTATCAATAACGCCGATAATAGCAACAAGAATAGTGACGGAAGCATCGAAAGCAAGATCGAGAGCAATAACAGCATCGAAAGTAAAGATAACAATGTAGAAAATACTGGCGAAAATAATAATGAAGATTTAGATAAGCCAGCAACTATTATTATCCCAATGCTAAAAGATGCAGATCAAGCTATTAAAGATGCTAAAGACAAACTGAGTAATTCGTAAATGCTAAATATTAGATGCTAAATATTAAGTAAAATCGAAGAAACCAAGTATTAAAAGTATTAAGGTATTAAAAGTATCAAAAGTATTAAAGGAAACAAAATGAAGGTAACAATCGGAGTTAAACACGTAAACGACACTATCAGCTTTGAATCAGAACAAAGCGAAGAAGACGTGCAGAATATTATAACCAATGCAATTAAAGACGAAAAATTAATCACCATTACAGATAAAAATAACAGGAAAATTGTTGTACCTAGCAACTCTTTTGCCTATGCAATAATCGGAGATACTCCAACACACACTGTTGGTTTCAACGCATTGTAATTACAAAACTAGCGATTTAGGATTTTACTCACTACTTCGTCGCTAGTTGTTTCTTCACCAAGACTATTTGGTTTCCCGCTTCCGTGCCAATCAGAGCCGCCAGTAACAAGCAAATCCAAGTCTTTTGCTAATCCAAATAGTCTTTGTCTTTGAGTTAAAGAATTACCACGATGATACACTTCTAAACCATCGAGACCTAAACTAGCGTAATAAGCAATTTGAGAGTCTGAAAGTATAACAGGATTCCTACTATAATCCGCAGGATGTGCAATAACGCTCACTCCCCCAGCATGTTTAATAACTTTAATAACTTCATCAACGCTGGGAGATGGCGTAGGAATGTAATAAGGTCCATGAGGCGCTACTGGCCCTGCAAAAGCCTGAGATCTTGTTTCAAAAACACCTGCAGCAACCAATGCATCGGCAATATGCGGTCTGCCAATCGTAGTCAGATTCCCTTTGCCTGCTTGATCAAGAACATCTTGCCAAGTAATCGGAAAATCGTGCGACATAAGCTCCACCATTTTACGCGTACGATTTAAACGACGTTTCCTTGTTAAATCAAACATTTCAATAATGCACTCGTCGTTTGGATTATAACGATAAGCAAGCATATGAACAGATATATTACCTTCTACAGATGTGATTTCGGATCCAAAAATAACTGGAAAATCCGCAATCTTAGCAGCTTCTTTAAAATCACTCCAACCAGCAGTAGTATCGTGATCTGTAATAGCCACACCTTTAAGACCAATAGTTTTAGCTTCATTTACCAAATCTTCTGGCGACTTTGTACCATCGGAATAAAAGGTATGACAATGCAAATCCCAACCAGAATTATTCTCATCAGGGTTTGCAAAAAAATCAATATCAGCGCTAGTGCTAGTTACAGTCATACAATTATCGTAAACTGTGGCATGTAACGTTTATCTTATAAACGATTAATCCCTACATTATTAGCGTTTACAGGAGTACTTATGGATAGCTGTAATTCACAAACAGAACTCACTAATATAAATGAGCTATCTAAAACGGAAAACGATGTAGACGGAAAAACACTTTGCGAAACAAACTCATTAAAAAGCTGGAGACATTCTGCTACTTGGGTTTACGCTATTATGCTAGTTACTTCTGCAATAGCCCTTCTAACATCTCTAATATTATCTTCTGAGACTTTAGCTCTTGCGCGCACACCGCACAAAGCGCTTGGATGCGATATAAACACTCTCGTATCATGCTCTAAAGTAGCTCAAACATGGCAAGCAGAATTCATACGATTTGGCGAACTAAGCTTCCCTAACGCCTTCTTTGGAATAGCAGCCGAAAGCGTATTTGTAACACTTGCTGTAATTGGAATAGCAAAAGTAAAACTTCCAAAATGGCTAGCGATATTTAGTTGGGTAGGCGGATTATGCGCACTCTCGTACGCGTATTGGCTGTTTTCTCAATCAATGTTCGTAATACAAGTTCTTTGCCCATGGTGCTTAGTACTAATGTTTTGCACTACTCTACAGTTCATGTCACTTAGCCATGCAACAGTTAGCGCGCAAGGAATTGGATTAAAAAATAAAATTCTAAACGCGTACTACAGAATTAACTACGATTTAATCGTAGACTCACTATGGATATTCGTAATCGTGCTATTAATTTTAAGCAAATACGGTCATGCTATATTTAGTTGGATCAAAATCTCATACAACTAAATTCATCACATATTTCATCACATATTTATAAACTGCAATTCAAATTAAAGTTATAATCAGCATTCACTATTAAGCAGCGATTGCGATAGCTTAGCAATACGATCGCTTGAATCGGAGTTAGTGAGCACAACACTCCCCTCGTCATCTTTATCCGCAAGAAGATTCATTGAATCCAACACGCTTTTAAGATGATGAATAGTGCCAGCATTACCATCTACAATCTTCACGCAATCAGGCAAAAACTCGCGAAAATAACTTTTATAAAACACAAAATGAGTACAGCCTAAAACAACTGAATCAACATTTTTTAAATCATAAGAATCAAAATACTTATGCAAAGCACTCATAACAATATTTTTATTGCCTAAATCACCATTTTCCACAATTTCTACCAAATCTGGACACGGTCTAGAAAAAATTTGGTGATCTTGCGTAAAACGATTCATAAGTTCCGCAAACTTGCGCTCTTTAAGCGTTAAAGGAGTAGCCGCAACAATCACGCGCTGAGGCTTGCCGCCACCTAAATCGCAAGCAAGCTTAAGAGCAGGCTCCATGCCAATAATCGGCATACTATAATGCTCACGCAAATCTTTAACAGCAGCAGAAGTGGCAGTATTGCAAGCAATCACAATAGCTTTAACATTAAGACTTGCAAAATGCTCAACAATCTTAAAACTAAGCTCACGCACTTCTTGCGGAGTTTTTATGCCATATGGAGCATTAGCAGAATCCCCAAAGTATATAATGCGCTCATTTGGCATTGCTTCTCGAAGCTCACGGACTACAGAAATACCACCTAACCCAGAGTCAAATACACCTATTGGAGCGCATGAAGACATAAAAACCTCCTAATAAACTCTTACAATGGTACTTTTTAGCACAAACATAATCATTGCAAAACAGCATCAATAAAACTGCGCGTGTATGGATTTTTAGGTAAACGCAATACATCTTTAACGCTTCCCTGCTCAACAATCCTTCCGCCTTTTATAACACTAACTTGGCTAGCAATGCGGCTTACTAAAGCCAAATCATGCGTTATAAACAAGCACGAAAAGTTGTACTGCTTTTGCAAGCTACTTAAAAGATTTAGGATTTTTAGGCAATGATTTGCATCTAACGCCGAAGTCGGCTCATCTGCAATAATCAAAGAAGGACGATTTATTAACGCTCGCGCAATGCCAACTCGCTGTTTTTGGCCGCCAGAAAGCTCGTGCGGGAACCTGTTTATTAAGCTTAATGGCAAATGCACTTGATTAAAAACAAGCTCCACGCGCTTTTTGCGCTCTTCTTCGCTAAGACTTTTATTGACAATAAGAGGCTCGGCAATGCTCCAACCTACAGTTTTTAAAGGATTTAGCGCCGAGCCAGAATCTTGAAAAATGAACCCAATATTGCTTAAAATCTTGCGATTTGCGCGCTTTTTGCAATCGGAGTATAAATTAAGACCCTCTATGCTTATGCTGCCAGATTCTGGCTTAAGCTGACCAGAAATAAGCTTTGCAATCGTTGTTTTTCCAGCACCAGATTCACCAACCAGCGCATGCGTCTTCCCCTTTAAAATATTAAGGTTCAAATCACTTATTGCGTATTTAGAAGGGTTGAAAATTTTAGAATACTTAGCATATTTAGCAGAAACATTTTGAATGTTTACGCAAAAATCGCCAGCCTCCGAACTAGTTGATTCGCTAGCTAAATTACTAATATCAAAATCAACAATAGAGTCTAAAAGAGAGCACGTATAGCTGTTTTTAGGATTAGAAAACACATCTTTAACTAGCCCACTTTCAACAATACTGCCACTGTTCATAACATAAACTGTGTTTGCAACAGCCTTAACAACGCTCATATTATGCGTAATAATCAAAACCGCAATATTATGCTTTTTAGCTAAATCGCGCAAAAGCTGCAAAATCTTACGCTGAGTTGTAACATCCAAAGCTGTTGTAGGCTCGTCTGCAATAAGCAAAGAAGGTCGATTAATAATTGCCATTGCAATCATTGCGCGCTGAAGCTGCCCTCCAGAAAGTTCGTGCGGATAAGACCTATAAACGCGATTTACATCCTTTAGGCCAACCTCGCTAAGGGAATCAAGAACTCGCGATTTTTTAGCGCGAGCGCTCGTCTTGCCAAACTTTTCGGGATGATATTTTAATGACTCTTCAATTTGCTTGCCAATACGCATAACTGGATTAAATGCGGTAGATGGCTCTTGGAATACCATTGAAATAAGCCCCGAACGAATATAAGAATACGGAGCATTATTGCTTAGTAAATCCAAACTGTCATTAGCGCTTGTATTAATAACCGCTTTGCCAGAAACACTAAAATCGCCTGGAAGAAGACCCATTAACGCCAACGAAGTTAAGGACTTTCCCGAACCAGATTCGCCAACCAGCGCACTAATTTTGCCCGCATATAAGTTTAAATATACGTTATGCGTAATCTGATTTTTGCCAATCGCAATAGACAAGTTACTAACGCTAAGCACTGGGTTTTCGCGATTTTCCAACATTTTCTTAAATCCTTTTCTAGTTTCTAAGCGAAACTCGCGCATAGTTTGGATAAGCCGGGAAAGACCCAACGAAGAAGTTTTCCACATTGCTTCCGTGAATATAAGTGTTCTTAGAGTAAATAAGCGGAACAATTGGAGAATCGCGCATAATCTCTTTATCAACCTGCTGCCAAAGCAAATCTGCACGCGACTTATCTATAACGCCAACAGCTTGGCGAATCAAGGAATCCACTTTTGGATTCGAGTAGCGAGATATATTCCAATTGCCGCCACCTATTTGCGAAGAATCAAAAAGCGGACCAATATTTGCATACGCAGAAGGAAAATCAGGCTGCCATTTAGACAAAGCTAAATCGTAGTCGCCAGAATCGCCAGTAATCATATCTGTAAAAATCTGCGAATCCACAGTTCGTATAGAAACATCAATTCCAATGCGCTTTAAGCTTGCTTGAATAGAAGATGCCACTTGCGCCTGATCTGGGCGAGCAATAAGACTAAACTTTAGTTTAGATTTACCCGATTCCTTTAATAATTGTTTAGCCTTTTCTACGTCCCCACGTGGATTTGCAGAATATAGATTATAGACTTTGCGCGCGCTTACGCCTGGAGTAATAAGCGTTGTTGCAAAGCCGCCAGCAACCGCACCGCCCTTTGCTCGCTGATACGACTGCTTATCTACAGCGTACTGAATTGCCTTGCGAATCTTAACATCTTTAATACGTCGATTGTTCATGGCCAAGTATTCCAACGCTCCGTCACCGCTTGTAATTAAAAGATTGCTTGACTTGTAGCTTGCTTTAGCTTGCGCGCGTTGAGCTGGAGGCACAAAATCTGCAAGAATAGCATTGTCTGCACCAGAATTGCCTTGAATCATAGATTGTGCAGCAACAGAAGGATCAACGCCAAGCTTCCAAATTATCTTGTCTGGGTAATTAGCTCGAATTGAATCCGCGCTGGAATCCCAATTAGTGTTTCTAACCATAACAATTTGCTTGCCAACTTCGTTTTCAACAATTTTGTACGGTCCAGAAGCAACTGGGCTTTTGCCATAATCCTGCGCGTTCCCAGAATTTAGTGGAACGGGAGCGAATGCAGCCAAAGACGCAACCCAAGGCCAATTAGCAAAAGCAGCATTTAGCTTAAAAATGATTGTTTGATTGTCTGGAGTTTCAATCGAATCCAAAGATTTGCCACTAAACGGACCGACATAGTCTTTAGCGCCTTGTAAAAGCGCTTTGTGGTAACCAAATCCGCCTGTAAGCGAGTTTGCAAAAGAACGCTCAATACCATATTTAATATCTTTAGACGTTATTGGGCTTCCATCCTGGTATTTAATGCCTTTTTTAAGAGTGTACTTCCAAGTTTTTCCATCGTCTAAAGCAGTTCCTGTATCTGTTGCTAAATCGGCAACAACACGCGTTTTGCCACTTGGCGTTACTTTCCACGTTGTTAAAGCGCGGAAAACTAGGCTATTAGAGGTTATTGGTAAACCCTGACTTCTTGCAGGATCAAAATCCATTTTTGATTCGGAGCTTAGAATCGTAAGCGTTCCGCCCTTTTTTGGATTACTATTAAGCACAGAAGCATTAGGGAGTCTTTTTTGTAGATTTTGACCACTTTGCACAGCAGATCCGCAAGCAGAAAATGCATAAACCAGTGAAAACACTAGAATTACGGAAATTGCTCTTAATGTATTTAGAGCAAAACCACGATTAACTTTTTTGATGATTTGATAATAATTTTGCATATTTTGTGTATTTTGCATGATTTTTCCTTAATTTTTTATAAAGTTATAAAGTTATTAAAAATTTTTATTATTGTGATTTAAAGAAGACTTTAGTAGCGACTTTAGTTGCAACCTTAATGGCGATTTTGCTGGCGATTTTAACGCTCGCTAATCACCGCTTTAAAGGGCGACTTTAGCCGCTCTAGGATCAAGCAAACAATAACAGAGGTCAACAATAAGATTTGCAATTATTACAAGAGCTGCCGAAAACAGCGTAACTCCAACCAAAACTTGCAAATCAAAAGTCTTAACAGCGTCTAAAAGAAGCGAACCCAACCCGTGCATAGAGAACACACGCTCAGTTATAACCGCTCCACCAAGAAGACCGCCAAGATCTAAACCAAACATTGTAAATATTGGTAAAATCGCATTTCGCAAAGCATGATTTACTACAACATGTGAATCGGGCATGCCCTTTGCTCTTGCAGTTCGCACATAATCTTTACCAAATTCCCTAATCATTGTAGAACGAGTAATGCGCGCATAAAAAGCGCCATTTATCAACGCTAAAACAATCCAAGCGAGTAGCAGATGCCAAGCCCAGTCAAAAGGATTAGCAAAGAAGCTAACATATCCACCCGTAGGAAAAACGGGAATGTAAACCGCAAAAGCAATAATCGCCAGCAAACCAATTAAGTAGGTAGGAGACGAAATACCAATCGAAGATATTGCTACAATTAAGCGGTCAATCCACGAATCACGCTTAACCGCTTGCAAAACGCCTGCAAATACGCCAATTATCATCCACAAAACAGCAGCGCCAATGGCGATTGATGCTGTAACTGGAAAACGACTAAAAATCAAACCAGTAACAGGCTCATTAAGCGCAAAAGACCATCCTAAGCAAGGAGCCGCGCAAACAATTGCGCTGGCAGATGCAGAATCGCCAAAAGTACGGCCAACAAAAATACCCTGCAAATAGTTAAAAAGCTGACTATACCAAGGCAAATCAGTTCCCATAAACGCAGAAACTTGTGCTAAACGCTCAGGCGTGCAAGGTTTGCCGCACATAAGCTGAGCAGGATTTGTTGGAGTCATAAAGAAAATCAAAAACATTGCCATTGCAATAACAGCAATAACAGCCAAAGCGCTTGCAACGCGCCTAATAATGTAAAGAAAAACGCTCATGCTGCTATCTCCATTTTTGAAGAAAGCCAATCGCCCAGCATATTAAACCCGAGCGCAAGCAGGGACAAAGATAAACCTGGGAATATTAAATACCACGGGTCTACCAATGCCCACTGCACTGCGTCGGATATTGAGCGTCCCCACGAAGGCGAAGGCGGATTCATGCCAACGCCAAGAAATGAAAGTGCCGCTTCGAGTGCAATACGGCCTGGTATAGAAAGTGTTGTATTAACAATGATTATTGGAAGCATGTTTGGCAAAATCTGATTGCGCAAAACATGAAAAGCACTAGCGCCCATAACTCTAGAAGCCACAGCAAAATGGCGATTTTTAAGGCTAAGTGTTTCGCCGCGAACCAATCGCGCCATACTAGGCCAACCAAAAAAGCCGATTACAAGAGTTAAAAGAAGCGGACGCGGGAAAGTTTGAGGCACAATCGCAGAAAGCGCAATCGCAAAGATTAGGAACGGAAACCCAAAGAACACGTCCATAATGCGAGAAATTGCAAAATCAACAAAACCACCAAAATAACCAGCAATAACGCCAATTACAACGCCTAAAACAACGGAGATCGCAGTAGAAGCTAAGCCAATTCCAAGAGAGATTCTTGCGCCGTGAGAGATGATTGCAAATAAGTCAATTCCGCGCAATGGCGTTACACCAAACCAATGTTTTGAGCTTATTCCGCCTATGCCTGTAGGCAACGAAGAATCCGATAAAACATCGGGATTTTCGCTATATGGATCATTACCTGTAATAAGAGTAAAAAGGTCGGCAAAAATCGCCAATAAAACAAACAGTGATATTATTGCAATTCCAACAATTGCGGTAACACTTGATAAGTCGCGCTTACTACGCGAATAAAATACACCGCCCCTTTTCATCGCCACTCATTTCGTTACCTGCACTTTCGTATTGCAATTTTTCTATAAAACTAACAAATACAAACATGAATAAATTTGTATTGTTGTCATAACGAATTTATAGGAAGGTGTGGAAGTGAGCAAATCGGAGTGTCGCATTGCTTCGCTTTTCGCTTAGAGCGTAGCGCGAAAAGCGACTCAATGCGATAGCGCTTGCTCAAAGTGGAAAGCTAATACGCTTTCCACGCAAGCGCGACCCCGATTTCGCCTACACTTAGGCGAAATCCGAAGACCAGCAAAACGCACATAACAAAACAAATCGATGCGATAGCGCTTGCTTCTATAAATAACCTCTAACCACAATGCGTAAAAAATCTAGGAAAGCTAACTTAAATCACTTACGATACCTAATACAAAACAACAATCATTAAAAAATTGCTTCATATTGATGTTGTTTTGATGTAAAATACACACTAGGAGGTGAGAATGGATTTTGAACACGATCCTGCAAAAAGCTTAAAAAATTTAGCTAAACACGGTATCAGTTTCAAAAAAGCCCAATTACTTTGGGAGAATACGACAATTACATTAGAATCCAAAAATTCAGGAAACGACAACTCTCGCTACTTAGTTTTTGGAAAAATAAACAATAAGCATTGGACGGCAATAATAACAAAAAGGAATAATCGAATTCGTATTATTTCTGTAAGAAGATCGCGTAAAAATGAGGAGCAATATTATGAAGAGCACTACAACGAGTAAGGAAATAAGCGGCAAAGAACTCGATAAAAAATTCGATAACGGCGAAGACGTACTTGAGTACTTTGATTTGGAGCATCCAACTATAGAGCACCGCTCAAATGTGCAAAAACGCGTCACATTTACTATGCCAGAATGGATTATTGAAAAACTTGATAAACGTGCAGAAATTCTTGCTATTAGCAGAAACGCAGTCGTCAATACACTCATTGCAGAAAAACTAGAAAGTTCGAAGCAAAACTAGAGATAAAACAAAACGTGCCGAAGTATTGAATCATACAACGGCACGTTTTTGTTTAGTTAATTAGCTGTTAGCTGTGTTTTACGCACACTTAAGACTTACGCTAAGCTCGGTTGCGCTAGAATCAGCCTCTGTAACTTCAAAGCTTGTAGCAAGAGTTTCGTTAGCAATCAAATCACGGAACTGCTCAACTTTAGCAACGTCCGCGCTAGGCACGCTCAAAGTCAAAGCGATTCGGTCGCTAATATCCAAACCGTTCTCCTTACGCGCATCCTGAACAGCGCGAATAGCATCGCGAGCATAACCTTCCGCAAGCAAATCGCTAGTCAAAGCAGTGTCAAGCATAACGAAACCGCCAGTTGGCATTGCAGCAGAAGCCGTATTCGCAGCCGCTTGAGCATCCGAAGACTCAACGCGATTCACAAGCTCATATTCGCCCTCAACAAGCGCAACTTCGCCGTTTGGAGTGTTAACAACAGGAGCACCAGACTCGTCAACTCGCCAATCGCCACTCTTAGAAGACTTAATAGCAAACTGCACTTGCTTACCCAAACGAGGACCAGCCGCGCGCGCGTTCACCTTAAGCTCGTGAACAATCTTCAAACCATGGCTGCTAGCGTCTTCCAAAGTGCAGAATGTAACATTCTTCACGTTAAGCTCGCGCTCAAGAACCTGCTCGTAAGACTCTACAGCAGCAGTATTTTCTGCAACAACCGTCAAGTTTGCCAACGGCTGGCGCACACGCAACTGTTCCGCCTTACGCAAAGAAAGCGTAGAAGACACAACCTCGCGAACCTTATCCATAGCAGCAACCAAAGCATCGTCGTGCGCAAGAACCGCTCCAAGCTCAGTCACTTCGCCAGCCTTAGGGTTCTTCTCACCATCCGAAAGCATTTGCGGCTCAACCAAATAAGGCCAATCAGCCAAATGCACGGATTCGCCGCCAGTAAGACCGCGCCACACAGCCTCTGCCTCCATAGGAGCAAGAGGAGAAATCGTGCGCATAAATACTTCCAACACAGTGTAAAGCGTGTTGAAAGCGGTCTCGTCTTCATTCCAGAATCGGTCGCGGCTGCCGCGAATATACCAATTCGTAAGCACGTCAATAAAATCACTTACTGCCGCGCAAGCATCGCTAATCGCAAACTCGTTCAAGCATTTTTCTACGCGCTCAACAAGCAAACGCGTGCGCGCAAGCAAGTAGCGATCCATGTTGCAAAGTCCTGCAACCTCATCCGCACGAAGCCTGCGAGCATCGTAGCCCTTGCCGCCATTTGCAGCGTTCGCATACAAAGTGAAGAAGTAGTAAGAGCTCCAAACTGGAAGCATAACTTGACGAACCGTATCCCTAATGCCGTCTGCAGTAACAATCAAATTGCCACCGCGCAAAATTGGCGAAGACATAAGGAACCAGCGCATAGCATCCGAACCGTACTCGTTGAAAACGCCATTAACATCTGGGTAATTGCGCAAATGCTTACTCATCTTCTGACCGTCGGAACCAAGCACAATGCCGTGGCAAATCACGTTCTTAAAAGCTGGACGGTCGAATAGAGCCGTGGCCATAATGTGAAGCGTGTAGAACCAGCCGCGAGTCTGACCAATATATTCAACGATGTAATCACATGGGAAGTGCTCTTCGAAGAAGTCCTTATTTTCAAACGGATAATGGAACTGCGCGAAAGGCATAGAACCAGACTCAAACCAGCAGTCGAGAACATCCGTAATACGGTGCATTTGCGACTTTCCAGTAGGATCGTCTGGATTTGAGCGTGTGAGGCGATCGATATACGGGCGGTGCATATTCACATTGCCGTCGTCATCGCGAGGATAATCGCCAAAATCAGCCTTAAGCTCATCCAATGAGCCGTAAACGTCTACGCGAGGATACTTTGGATCGTCACTCACCCACACTGGAATTGGCGAACCCCAGAAGCGATTACGGCTAATCGACCAGTCGCGAGCGTTAGAAAGCCACTTACCAAACTGGCCGTCCTTAACGTTTCCAGGAATCCAATTAATCTCCTGATTAAGCTCTAGCAAGCGCTTCTTAATCTTTGTAACAGACACAAACCAGCTAGAAACAGGCTTATAAATAAGCGGGGTTGCGCAACGCCAGCAGTGAGGATAGCTGTGCACGTAGCTTTTTTCTTGGAATAGCAACGCGCGCTGATCTTCCGGCATTTGAGCAAGCGGACCGTCTCCTGCACGCAAGTTGCGCAAAATTGGCAAGTTCGCGTCGAAAACGTACAAGCCTTCGTAATCTGGGCAGTCGCTTGTAAACTTGCATCCAGCATCGAGCACGTCAACGCTGCGAATCTCGTGCGCGTTAAGCGTGTTCATATCGTCCTCGCCGTAAGGAGCCTGGTGAACAAGACCAGTACCTTCAGCGGTATCAACATAATCTGCTGTGAAAATCGTAAAAGCGTTAGGACCAGGAGTGCCACCCTCTGCGAGCGCAGAATCGCTTGCAAAGTATGGGAATACTGGGTAGTAGCGCCAGCCGGCCATCTCAGCGCCCTTAAGTTCGCGCACAACTTCGTAGTTTTCGCCAAGTTCCTTAGTGTAGGAGCCAAGCAAAGGCTTACCAATGTAGAACTTTTTGCCAGCAAACTTGCCTTCAGTTGGACGAACTTCCACGTAGTCGATGTCTGCGCCTACTACGATTGCGAAATTGGTTGGCACGGTCCAAGGAGTAGTTGTCCAGAAGACTGCGTAAGCATCGTCTTCGTCGCGAAGCTTAACAGCCACGGAAACAGTGGTGTCCTGGCGATTCTGGTATACGTCCGCATCCATACGAAGCTCGTGTGCGCTAAGCGGAGTCTGGTCCTTCGGGCAGTACGGAAGCACGCGGTAACCCTTATAAGCTAAGCCCTTATCATAAAGCTGCTTAAATGCCCACATTACGGATTCCATGTATGGAATGTTCAGCGTCTTGTAGCCGCGCTCGAAATCAACCCAGCGAGCCTGACGATGCACGTAGTTTTGCCACTCGTTCGTGTACTTTAAAACGCTGGCGCGGCAAGCATCGTTGAACTTTGCGATGCCCATTTTTTCGATTTGCTCAACCGACTCGATGCCGAGTTCCTTCTGCGCTTCCAACTCTGCAGGAAGACCGTGAGTATCCCAGCCAAAAACGCGGTTTACTTTGCGACCGCGCATAGTCTGATAGCGCGGAACAACGTCTTTTGCGTAGCCTGTTAGCAAGTGACCGTAGTGAGGAAGACCGTTTGCGAATGGAGGGCCATCGAAGAACACAAACTCGTTTTGGCTTCCCTTGCCAGACGGGCGGTATTCGATTGACTTGCGGAAAGTGTTGTTTGCATCCCAGTATTGAAGGACGGATTCTTCAAGCTTTGGGAAGGAAGGATTTGGTGCAACTTGTGCGGCGGCGTTTTCTTGCGTTGATGCAGTTACATTTGCTTTCGGATATACGTGATTTGCAGACGTATTTGCGCACGCGCTAGTTGCTGGATTAGTGGATTCGCTCACTGTGCTCTCCTCGCTCAACAGGGTGAATATTTCCCTGCGAGGACGACAGTTATTGCCGCGGTACCACCTCGCTTGCTACAAGATGCTTACGCAACTCTTGCAGCCTCTCGTGTTTGGCTATACGGGCCAACCCCGTCGGTTCTAATAAGCGAGAATCTTACGAACACTCGCCGTTCTTCCGAAAACTCCCCGCCGATAACGGATCATCGCTTAAGTTAGGAACAATCTAACACTATCCCCTAACATTAGCAACTTTCAAAATCTCATTTATGCCCATTATGGAATAAATTATTATGAGATCCTATGCGCACAAACCTAATAACAGGCACATTATGTCGATAATTATAAATGAGAATTACATCAAATTTTCCTTCTTGCAAATGTAATTCCCAATATCCGCTGTACATCCCACGAGGATGGCTCAATTGGTGAGGATTGTAAGATTCAGGAACTTCTTCAAATTCATAAATACTGTCAATTAAGTCCTCTAATTCGTGTTTAATTGATGTATTCTCTCGAAGCAACTTCCGTAAATCTGTTTGGAATTGAGTATCAAAAATAATTTTCATGACATATTATCCAAAAATGCTTTAGCTTCATTAGCATTGCTAAAGACAATGCCGTCTTCAGAAATTTTGCCATCTATAATTTGATTAGCGTGATTCATAGCTTTAAGCGTTGCTTCGTTGGGAACAGACGTAACGAGCGACGGACTAATAGGTAGAGCTTGTTCACGTACTGCCTGCTTAAGAAACATGTTTAAAGCAGTAGACATATCAAGACCTAAAGCATCAAATAAGACTTCTGCATCTTGCTTAGTTTTCTCATCTGTTCTGAAATTAATTCTTGCGACCGCTGAAACAACCATAAAAAACACCATCCATTGTCATAATTACATACAATATATGTCTATTATACACACGCATGACACTTGCAATAAATAAGAAAAGTGCCCCGGATCAGAATCGAACTGACGACACCCACTTTAGGAGAGTGGTGCTCTATCCACTGAGCTACCGAGGCAACAAATGGCAATTATACACTATAGCGTGGTTTACACGCTATAACGTGCTCAAGATTCAAGATTTGATTGCGTTCCAGCGGTTGCAGCCGTAGCCGACTGCTCCGCTTGAGCCGCATCAAGCTTAGCACGAACCGTTGCAAGTAAGCCCTGCGCACGCTTTGCTAAAGCTTCTCCAAGCTCCCATTGATGCATAGACTGATCCAAAGTCAAACCGCCAGCCTCAAGCGCTTTAACAGCTTGTACAAGCTTTTCGCGCGCCTCTTCGTAAGGCATTGCGTTAATCGCAGCTCGCTCTTCGCTGCTAAGTGTGCTAATCGCGTCAACTTTTGCACTTGCGTCTTTTGTTTCGTCGCTCATAATTATCCTTTTCTAATTTTTATTTAAGATTTTTTTATTTAAGACTTTTTATTTAAAATTTTTGTGTTTTTAGTTTTAAAAGCTTTAGACCTTACGACTTTACAGCTTTATACTTTACGACTTTTCTACAGACGTAACATTAGCTGTAATCAAACCACTTTTAAGAGTAACTGTTATATCGTCGCCAGTTTTTACACGACTAGAATCGTCAAGCACTTTCCCGCCGCTAATTTGCACAACCGCGTAACCGCGATTAAGCGTTGATTGCGGACTAAGAGCCGTAATACTGGCATGTGCCTTTTCAACAGTCAAACTAGCGTCGTCAAGCAACCGCACCAAACCATGCCTCATTCGTTCAACAGCCTGCTGCACAAACAACTCATGCGGCTCCAGCATAGTGCTCGGTCTAGTAAGGCTAGGACGGTTCGCGTAGCCTTCAACAAGTCGAATCTCATTGTCCACTCGCGCAGAAATCCTCATGCGCGCGTGTTGCAAAGCGTTATCAATCAACTGCCATTGCTCGTTAACATCTGGAACAACGCGCTTTGCTGCGTCTGTAGGCGTAGAGGCTCGCATATCTGCAGCCAAATCAATAAGCGTCCAATCATCTTCGTGACCAATCGCAGAAACAATCGGAGTTACGCAAGCAGCCGTAGCGCGAACCACGCCTTCGTCCGAAAACCCAATCAAATCCTCAAAGCTGCCGCCGCCGCGCGCAACAATAATCACATCAACCTCTGGATCGGCGTCTAGCTGCTTAATTGCCGCAATAACGTCCGCTGGGCATTGCACGCCCTGAACATGCGCGTGAACCACCTTAAAACGCGTTACAGGCCAGCGCAAATTCACGTTTGTAATAACATCGCCCTCTGCGCGAGCTTGAGGCGCACACACCAGACCAATGCACTTTGGAAACTCAGGCAGCTGCACTTTATTTTCCGAGTCAAACAAGCCTTCACCTTTAAGCTTTTTACGCAACTCATCTATTTGCGCTTTTAAGTCGCCAGCGCCAACACGTCTAATTTCGTCGGCAACAAAGCTCAATCTAGTGGCTTTTACCCAAATATCCGCCTTACCGTGAACAACTACTCTATCGCCCTGTCGCAAATCTTTAGCTTGCTGAACAAACTTGCTAAAGCCCATTATTGAGATTGAGACGTCTTCATTGCTGTCTCTGAGAGTTATGTAGCCAGACGTAGACCTTCGCATATTGATTTCAACAATCTGACCTTCTACCCAAGCCGCAGGCCACTTTTCTACAGCACCATGGAACTTTTGGCTTATAACGCTTACTGGCCAAGGATTTTCAGCAGTTGTTTCACTTGCACGCAAAGGTAGCGTGCGCGCAGCACTACTGTTTTGACTATCGTAGCTATTTTGACTAACTTCATTTTGACTAACGTTGTCATTGTGAGGATAGCCAGAATCTTGATTGAAAAGCGTCATATTTAGCAAAGGCATACACTAAGTTTCTTTTAGAAGATGGACAACAAGAGTTTAAAATACGCAAAACAAATGCCGAAAAAATACGCAAAACACGACACGCCGTGACTTGCAAATAAAGTGATTCTGAGTATAGTTATTACTCGGCTCAAGAAAAACGCCAACGCCCCTTTAGCTCAGTTGGCTAGAGCAGCTGACTCTTAATCAGCGTGTCCAGGGTTCGAATCCCTGAGGGGGCACTTGTTGAAAACCCAAGCTTTACGGCTTGGGTTTTTTCGTATTTAGATTTTTCATTATTCACATATGATTTATACGATTTATCCCAATATTCCCACAAAAGCCTGAATCTCAGACACGCTTTCAGCATTTGTACAATAACATTTAAAACACAATGTTGTGATAATTTTTGTGATAACTATAAAAAAAAATAAAAATTAAAAACACACCAAACAACACCAAACAACACCAAGCGATCTATGTGTAATTCTTCAACAGAAAATACAAAAAGACCCCACGAGTTTCCTCATGGGGTCTTTTCTAGGACTTAACTAATATCTTCAGTTAGAAAAAATACTAGGCAAGAATCTTGGTCACACGACCAGAACCAACGGTACGGCCACCTTCACGAACTGCGAAGGTCAAGCCCTCTTCCATTGCGATAGCCTGGATCAACTCAACAGTGAAGGTTGCGTGATCGCCTGGCTGAACCATTTCGATGCCTTCTGGCAAGGTGATAACGCCAGTAACATCGGTGGTACGGAAGTAGAACTGTGGACGGTAGTTGGAGAAGAATGGCGAGTGACGGCCACCTTCGTCCTTGGTCAAGACGTAAACTTCGCCTTCGAACTTGGTGTGTGGAGTCACAGAACCTGGAGCAGCCACAACCTGACCACGCTCAACGTCGGTACGGTTGATACCACGGAGAAGAAGACCAGTGTTATCACCAGCCTCGGCCTCATCCATCTGCTTGTGGAAGGTCTCGATAGAGGTGACGGTGGTGGTCTGGGTATCGCGCAAACCAACGATCTCAACTGGGGTGTTGATTGGGAGCTTACCACGCTCAACACGACCGGTGACAACGGTACCACGACCGGAGATGGTGAACACATCTTCGATTGGCATCAAGAATGGCTTGTCAAGATCGTGAGTTGGGGTTGGAATGTACTCATCAACAGCCTTCATGAGTTCCTTGACGGTCTCTACCCACTTGTCGTGGTCTGGAGCGTCATCATGCAAAGCGCCGTAAGCGGAAGTACGGATGACTGGGCAATCGCGATCGAAGCCGTTTTCTTCGAGGAGGTCACGAACCTCTTCTTCAACGAGGTCGATAAGCTCTTCGTCGTCAACCATATCGCACTTGTTCAAAGCAACAAGAATTTTTGGAACGCCGACCTGCTTAGCAAGCAAGACGTGTTCACGGGTCTGAGCCATTGGGCCGTCGGTAGCAGCAACCACGAGGATTGCGCCATCCATCTGAGCGGCACCAGTGATCATGTTCTTAACGTAATCAGCGTGGCCTGGGGCGTCCACGTGAGCATAGTGACGTGCATCCGTCTGATACTCGATGTGGGCGATGTTAATGGTAATGCCGCGCTCCTTCTCTTCTGGAGCGGCGTCGATCTGATCGAAGTCATACTGAGGGTTCAGATCTGGATACTCGCCATGCAGCACCTTAGAAATAGCCGCGGTCAAGGTAGTCTTACCGTGATCAACGTGACCAATGGTACCAATGTTAACATGCGGCTTAGTACGCTCGTACTTTTCCTTTGCCATGTGTTTGTCCTCCTGGACGTCTCGTAGTTTGCTTCACAATCTTATGTGAAGCCTCTCGCTACATATTTACTGGGTTTCTGGGTTAGGTGCCACTTCGGTGCCAGAACCCAGTCAACGTACGAAATTCTAGCGTTGACTAGGGACACAAAACACCGAAGTAGCGTGCGCTTTTACTCGCCGCGCTGGGCTTTAATAATCTCGTCCGAAACAGCCTTTGGAACTTCCGCGTAAGAGTCCATCTGCATGGTGAACATTGCACGTCCCTGAGTCTTGGAACGAAGATCACCAATGTAGCCGAACATCTCGCTCAGTGGAACCTTAGCGTCAATAACCTTAACGCCAGTGGCGTCGGTCATAGACTGAATGTTTCCACGACGGGAGTTCAAATCGCCCATAACGTCGCCCATGTACTCTTCTGGAGTACGAACTTCCACTGCCATAATTGGCTCGAGGATTACTGGGTGAGCCTTAGGAGCAGCTTCCTTGAAGCACATGGAACCTGCGATCTTGAAGGCCATTTCCGAAGAATCAACGTCGTGAGTCTGACCGTCGGTAACGGTTGCCTTAACGCCAACCACTGGGAAGCCTGCCAAAACGCCAGATTCCATAGCTTCCTGCACACCTGCGTCGATGGAAGGAATGAATTCCTTAGTAATGTGGCCGCCAGTGACCTCGTTAACGAACTGATAGACTTCGCCAGATTCTGGATCGATTGGCTCGAAGTTCATCAAAACCTTTGCGAACTGACCAGAACCACCAGTCTGCTTCTTGTGGGTGTATTCCTGGTTCATAACAGCCTTACGAATGGTTTCACGATAAGCAACCTGTGGCTTACCAACATTCGCTTCGACCTTGAACTCGCGGCGCATACGATCCACAATAATGTCGAGCTGAAGCTCGCCCATACCAGAAATCAAAGTCTGACCAGACTCTTCATCGGTCTTAACCTGGAAGGTAGGATCTTCGTCAGAAAGCTTAGCCAAAGCCAAGCTCATCTTTTCCTGATCTGCCTTCGTCTTTGGCTCCACAGCAACCTCGATAACAGGATCTGGGAATGTCATGGATTCCAAAGAAATTGGGTTCTTTTCGTCGCACAAAGTATCACCAGTGCTGACATTCTTCAAACCGACAAAGGTGTAAATGTTTCCAGCTTCTGCAGAATCTACAGGATTTTCCTTATCTGCGTGCATCTGGAAGATCTTACCAACGCGTTCCTTCTTGGACTTGGTGGAATCGTACACAGAATCACCTGGCTTAACTTCACCAGAGTAAACGCGCACGAACACAAGCTTTCCATAGAATGGATGGGTGGAGATCTTAAAGACCAATGCAGCAAATGGATCGGTGTTTACTGGCTTACGGTCAATTTCAACGGATTCGTCGCTTGGATCAAAGCCCTTAATAGATGGAACATCTTCTGGGCTTGGAAGGAAGTCAACAACAGCATCCAACATTGGCTGAACGCCCTTATCCTTGAATGCAGAACCGCAAGTTACTGGGAAGGCTTCGCGAGCAATAGTAAGCTTGCGAATACCGGCGCGCATTTCTTCTTCAGAAAGCTCTCCAGATTCGAGGTACTTCTCAAGCAACTCTTCGTCAGCTTCTGCAACCTGATCCATAAGCTCGGCACGATATTCTTCTGCACGCTCCTGCAAATCCGCAGGAATGTCAACGGTGTCGTAGTGGGCACCCATATCGTCCTTAACATCATTCCAGACGTAAGCCTTCATACGAATCAAGTCAACAACACCAAGGAAGTCGTTTTCAGCACCGATTGGAAGCTGAATAACGAGAGGCTTAGCGCCAAGCTTTTCCTTAATGGTCTTAACAGAATAGTAGAAATCTGCGCCAAGCTTATCCATCTTGTTGATGAAGCAAATACGTGGAACGCTATACTTATCTGCCTGACGCCAAACGGTTTCAGACTGAGGCTCCACGCCTTCCTTACCATCAAACACTGCTACAGCACCGTCAAGAACACGCAAAGAACGCTCAACCTCTGCGGTAAAGTCAACGTGTCCTGGTGTATCGATGATGTTGATCTGGTAGCGATCATCAACGTCATGGGTTTGACGCTGCCAGAAGCAAGTGGTTGCAGCAGACTGAATAGTAATACCGCGTTCCTGCTCCTGTGCCATGAAGTCCATGGTGGATGCACCATCGTGAGTTTCACCGATCTTGTAATTCTTACCAGTGTAGTAAAGAATACGCTCGGTGGTAGTAGTCTTACCAGCATCGATGTGCGCCATGATGCCGATGTTACGAACCATATTCAGGTCGTTAAGCACATCTTGTGCCATATTAATATCCTTAGCTCTTTAAGATACCGATTATCTTGTGGATTACCAGCGATAGTGAGCAAAAGCCTTGTTTGCTTCTGCCATCTTGTGGGTATCCTCGCGGCGCTTTACAGAAGCACCCAAGCCATTGGAGGCATCGAGAATTTCGTTAGCCAAACGCTCAGCCATAGTCTTCTCACGACGAAGGCGGGAGAAGTCGGTAAGCCAGCGCAAGGACAAAGTGTTTGCACGAGCAGGCTTAACTTCGACTGGCACCTGATAGGTTGCACCACCGACGCGGCGGGAACGAACCTCAAGGCTTGGACGAATGTTATCGAGAGCGCGCTTCAAAACAGAAACTGGCTCCTGCTCGGTCTTTGCCTTCACCTGCTCAAGAGCAGTGTAGACGATGTTTTCTGCGATGGACTTCTTGCCATCGAGAAGAATTTTGTTAATCAACTGAGCCACGACGGTCGAGCCGTAGATTGGATCAGGAAGCAGCTGATGCTTTTTTGCAGGTCCTTTACGTGACATGTTTTACTTCGCCTTCTTTGCTCCATACAGGGAACGACCCTGCTTGCGGTCCTTAACACCCTGGGTATCGAGAGCGCCACGCACGATGTGGTAACGCACACCTGGGAGATCCTTCACACGGCCACCGCGCACGAGCACAATGGAGTGCTCCTGCAAGTTATGACCTTCGCCTGGAATATAGGCGGTTACTTCAATACCCGAGCTGAGGCGCACACGAGCAACCTTACGAAGCGCAGAGTTTGGCTTCTTAGGAGTGGTGGTGTACACACGGGTGCACACGCCACGACGCAACGGGCTACCTTTCAAGGCCAAAGTCTTTGACTTCTTCGGCTTGGCCTGACGTCCCTTACGGACGAGTTGTTCAATCGTAGGCAACTTAAGTTCTCCGATTCATTGTTATCTTCTATTTGGTGAAAACCGCCACACTGCAGCACACCTTAAACCATGAATCGGTTAAAAGAGTAAAAGCCACAGTCCACCGGCCCGATGGCCCTCGTGCCTCCAGCCACGCATTACTGCACGCTATCTTTGGCACTTGGGATATCCCAACGAGAACACCTATAACATAAGGCGCACTGTTGGCACACACGAATTACTATTATACATCTTTACTTGACAATTAAAATACGCTTAAATAAGTTCCACTTAAACGAACTACTTTAAAATAGGTCTCGCGGGGGCAGAAACATCAAGACGTTGTCTGTTCCCAATTTTGCTAGGATCATTGATAATCACGTCTACAATCGCCTTTTTAAGATCTAAATCTGAAGAATCACCCCAAACAATTACACGATGAATTTCTACATTAGAAACAGTGGAAGAAATCTCAGTTTCAACAGAATCCTGAGTTCTGGCACTAACTCGCATTACATGTGAACGAAAATCTTCAGACAAAGAACTTACAATTTTCAACGCTTCACGTACAGCCTTACTGCTCAGGCTCTTATGAACGTCTGTAACTTCAATAACTGGAATGCCTGTAGTAGGAACATTTTCAACTGCATTAAGCACTCTACCTTTAACGTCAACAGCCGTTAATTTTTCACTACCGTGAGTTTTAAGCATAGCAGCAGGTTTTTGCGCCCTAACCGTTATTTGCAATCCTTGAGGGAATTTTTTTGAAACCTTAGCTTCTGTAACACCAGGTATGTTGTTAAGTTGCTCAATTATTTCTTGAGATGACACTAAAAACAGCGATTTATTTACCTGATTAGACGCAATAGACGAAATTTTTTGCTCACTAACCCATTCGTTCGAGCCAAAAATACTAATATTCTCAGACTTAAGCCTAAATATAGGAGAAAAGAACAGAACCCAGCATAGCAATGTTATAGCTGCAATTATCAGAAAACTATAGAGAAATCTCAACAGAATCGTACGTAAACTAGCGAACTTTTTTTCTTTTTCTCTAGCACTGAAATCTATAACTTTAGGTCTAGAAACAATACCCAATGGTCCAGCGGTTGAACGCAAAGTCTGTTTTACAAAATCAACTACAGAAAGCCTCCTAGCATCTACAAAAGTGTTTTTAGAAGCATTATTTTTTGTAGATTCACCCGATACAGAAAACTCTGCAGTTACAGAAGACGCAGAAGATTTAGATGCAGTTGTAGGAATGGAAGACGTAACAAACTCAATAGAATTATCAGATGTAGTTAAATTCGATTTTGCTGTTCTACCTTTTTTGCGCAATGATTTTTTAGAAATCAGGTTACGATTTTCCGCATCGTTTCCAGTCGTACTAGATACAGTACGACCTTCAGACTTGCTAAAAATCACACGCCCCATACATTACCTCTTAAATCAGCTTACGACCTTTATGCTTTAAAGTTTTATAAACTCTTATAAAGTTTTATAAATTCTTATAAACTCACAAACTTTTGGAACTCAATGCTTCAAGCATAACAGATGTCATAGCTGTGATACTTCCTGCTCCAACAGTAAACAGCACATCGCCATTTTTTGCTCGACTAGCTAATTTTAGAGCACCTTCACGCATATCTTCCACTGCCTCGATATTAGACGTAATATCATCTTTTCTAGCTACATCAACAATAGTTGACGCGTGAATATCTGGGAAATCTTCCTGTTTTTCTCTAGCTGGGAAAATTCCAGTGACGATCACGTCATCTGCAAGAGATAATGCAGATGCAAATTCGTGTGCAAAAGAGCGAGTTCTAGAAAACAGATGAGGCTGGAAAAGAACACGAATACTAGCATTCGGATATCTTCTTCTTGCAGCGCGCAAAAGAGCATCTATTTCCGTAGGATGATGCGCGTAATCGTCTACAACCGTTACTCCATTAACACATCCACGAATATCAAATCGCCTAGAAGCCCCACGGAAACTAGAAGCCCCATCTGCCGCATCTTTAGGACTCATACCCAGAAGCATCGCAGCAATAATAGCAGCACATGCGTTCCTAGCATTATGCAATCCTGGAATTATAAGATTAACGTCTATAAAATCGCCATTAAATTCAATAACAAACGATTCACTTCCGCTACCCGTTTTTTCACTTTCATGCTCAATAAAGGCAAATTTTACAAAACTTTTCACTCGATTATTCAACAAAGAAACATTATCTTTATTACTTGCGTAAACAATTGTTTTTTTAAGAGAATCATCGCTTAAAGCATCTAAAACAGCACGAGCACCATCATCATCTGCACAAATCACAATATAACCAAGAGCATGGCTTAAATGTTCAACAAAAGCCGAGCGATAATTTTGCGCATTCCCATAATGATCCAAATGATCCGCTTCAACATTTGTAACAATTGCAATATACGGATTATATTTTTCAAAGCTGCCGTCGGATTCATCCGCCTCCGCAATCATAACGTTCCCTCTGCCAGCATGGCCTCCGTCTATTTCACCACCATCTTGTGCTTGAATAGATCCACCAATCGCATAACTCGGGTCTGCTAAATCACCTTTACCACAAACTCGCAAAATATGTGCTAAAAGTGAGCTTGTTGTAGTTTTGCCATGCGCTCCAGCAACAGTTACTCCCCTTTTAGCACTTAAAAGCAGGGATAAGATGTCACTTCTGTGTACAAGTTTCACACCATTTTGATAAGCAGCAATAATTTCAGGATTGCTCGGCTTAATCGCACTAGAATACACAAGAATATCGGCATTTTTTACATGACTTGCACTTTGACCTATTTTTACATTTATTCCAAGTTCTTCTAAGCGTCTTGTGTGGTCATTTTCTTGACAATCACATCCACTTACTTCTACCCCTTCTTCGTGTAGCATTTCTGCCAAAACACTCATTCCAGCTCCGCCTATTCCAATAAAGTGAACAGAGCCTAACGAAGATATAGTCTGGTCTGCTTCAAATGCTGAACGCATAGGATTCATATTAATATCCATAATTATCTTCTGCTTTCTTTTGCAATATCAAGAATATATTTTGCCATTACGCTTGCAGCATCACGAATGCCATATTTCCAAGATTTTTCACGCATTTGTTCAAGACGATTTGTATTGTCAAGCAATTCCAACACATTGTCACGAATCCAGTCAACAGTAAAATCAGAATCGCTAACCATAATCGCTCCTCCTGCATCCACAACAGGCTGTGCGTTAAAACGCTGCTCACCATTACCAATCGGCAGCGGAACGTAAATTGCAGGAAGACCAATAGCAGATATTTCTGCAACAGTACCAGCGCCAGACCTACAAATCACCAAGTCTGCACAAGCAAAAGCCCAGTCGATCCTCTCCAAATATTCACAAATATGATAATCACCTAAACCTGCATGCTCTGGCTTAACGTCGTTTATTTGATTGAGACCAGCCACTCGCGCAACATTATCTTTAACTTCTTTAGACTTTCCAGAACCCGTAAGATGAACTATTTGAGCACACTTAAGCAAATCGCCAGCAGCAATAGAAACAGAATCGTTCAAACTTTTAGCACCTAAAGACCCACCCGTAACAAGCACAATAGGTCTACTTGGATCTAATCCAAGCCTTTTAGCACCTTCTACCCTAGCTAAATCAGAATCTTGTGTAATTTGTGCGCATAAATCAGATATAGCTTTTCTAAGAGGCAAACCAACTCGTAACGCTTTTGTGCACGAACCTAATTTTGAGCATAAACCAGTGCCATCATAAACACAACCAATCATGTTAGCCCAACGCGCACCAAGTTTATTTGCCATTCCAGCACGAGCATTCTGCTCATGAATAACAATAGGCAATCTCATGCTGTGAGCTTGCGAATAAACAGGAGCAGAAGCATAACCACCAAAACCAACAACAACATCAGCGCGTCTTTTTTTCAGTATTTCACGAACCTTATTCTTTTCACGAACCCATTTAAAAGGAAACTTAAACATGTATAAATTAGGTTTTCTAGGAAAAGGAACTTTCTCAATAACATCAAGCGGTAAACCAGCTTGTGGAACAAGAGTCTTTTCCAATCCAACATTAGTTCCAATAACACTAATTTTTACAGATTCATCTAAATCTTTTAACGCGCTAGCTACAGAAAGAAGAGGATTAACATGGCCTGCTGTTCCGCCTCCTGCTAAAACAACATGCAAAGAATCTTCATCGACATTATCGACAGAGGAATCAGAGTTCACATCTTCCATATAAATCACCTACATTCAAGCTAGAGTGAATCTAAAATAAATTTAAATCAATCTAAAACCGCTAATTATAATTTCTAACCTAATCTAAAACTTTAATCTAAGACTAAACAATTAGACAATAACTAGACAATAACTAGACTTTAACGTTTATTGTCATCCTCACTAGAAACTGACTTAATACTGCTATTAACACTAGGCTTAATATAAGGGTTACTTCTAATAAAACAGTCCGCAACGCCAATACTCAACAAGCACATAACTAAAGAGGAACCACCAGCAGAAATAAACGGCATAGGAACACCCATAACAGGAAGAACTTGAACCACAACCAATATGTTTATTAAACCCTGACCTACAATCCATGTAGCAATACTTATAAGAGATATCGAAACAAACTTACTATGAGATTGCAATGCGGAAGTCAACAAACACCAGCCAATAACAATATAAAGAAGAATCACACAAGACGCTACGAAGAATCCCATTTCCTCGCCGATAATCGCAAAAATAAAATCGTTATGAGCATAAGGTAGATAATTCCATTTTTCTCGAGAATTACCTATACCAACACCCATAAGACCGCCAGAAGCCATAGCATATTGCGCATGAATAGCTTGGAAGCACACGCCTTTTATAGACTTAGCATCACAACCATGGATAGTCGCAAGAATACGCCTCATACGATTTTGACTAGTAACAACCAACAATAAAACAGCTGCAGATGCAGATATGAGAGCGACAACAAGCCACTTTGTAGGGAATCCTCCTATATAAAATGCGACTACGGCTATAAGAAGAATAATCAAAGCAGTACCAAGATCTTTACCAGCAACAACAAGAAGCAATGAAACTCCAAGAGCCGCTACAGACGGAATGTATGCGCGCATTTGAACACGCTCATAAGCTTTTTTAGCCAATATAAGAGCCATAGGAAGCCAAATACATATAGCTAACTTGGTTATTTCTGCAGGCTGCATTGTAAAAGGACCTATTTTAATCCAGCTAGCATTACCATTAACCTCATGTCTAATTCCTGGCACAAAAGTCAAAAATTGCATAAAAACAGATATTGCGTAAATAACAATAATCTTACTTTTATAGAAATCGACTGGAAGACGAGAAAAAATCAAATAACCAATAAATCCAATAATGCAATAAATTAATTGACTTATTCCAGAACCCCAAGGACCTGCTCCATAAGTAATCATCGTCACTGAGGAACTTGAAAAAACCATGAATAAGCCGAAAACGGAAAGCATTGCAACAGATATTCTTAAACCATACAAACACCATAATGGGTTAAATATGCTACGAATACCAACATATTGTTTAAAAGCATGACTGTTTTCATTAAAAGTTTCATACGATCTTGACGATTTAGTAGAACGCGGTTTTTTACTAGAAGAAAACAATCGCAAAGGCTTTTTATTAGCATTGTTAGTATTAGATTTTTTGCTATTCACGTTCATGACTATTAACCCATCGCTCAGATTCTTTAGCAAAACGAGATCCGCGATCCGCATAAGACACGAACTGATCCATGGACGCACACGCTGGAGCCAGCAACACAACGTCTCCTTGTTCTGCATAGCATCCGGCAGCATCAACTGCTGTAGAAATAACTTTTTGACCTAGAGAAGAATCTGGGCTAATAATCTTATCGCTTTCCACTTTTTTAAGAACAGAATCATCCGCATAATCAAAAGACTCACAGCCTGTTCCATCTGGAGAAACAATAGTTACTGGAATATCTTTTCCATTAGCATTAAGAGCTTCTATAATCGGTTTTTGATCTACACCAATCACAACAGCAGCCTTTATAATGCTGTTATTATCTTTAACCAAATCTTCAAAACAACCGCCTTTTGCAAGTCCCCCAGCGATCCAAATTACAGATTTTTTGCCAAAACTAGAAATCGACGCTGCTGCAGCGTGAGCGTTAGTAGCCTTTGAATCATCTACAAAACGAATCGAGTGTTCAGGAAGATTATCGTCAGCATTTAAAGTTGCAACAGTCTGAATCCTGTGACCTCCCGGAGCAAAATTACACAAAGCTTTTACAGCATTTTCAACATCTGGATTCAACCCTAACGTAAGAGCTAAAGCAGTTAAAGCGTCTGCAAGAAGATGAGGATATACGCTTCCATCTGGTTCGCATAAATGCTTAAGATCCCTTAGCTCCACTAACTTAACTAGATCTCCAACTTTTCCGCCCGCAACGCCACTCTTATCTACAATCCAACCATTCTCAACACCTATTTCCCCAGATTCTGGAGGTTCAAGTGTAAAACCAATTTTCTTACAACCATCTTCTACTTGAGCGTTAGCTGCAAGTTCACTTACTCTAGAATCCTGAGCATTATAAACAAGAGCCTTTTTAACCCCATTAAAAACTTTAGACTTGTCTTTTGCGTAAGCTTCAAGCCCACCGTGCCAATCTAAATGATCTGCAGCAATATTAGTAATAGCTGCACAATCCAACCTCATCGAATCAGTAAAATGAAGCTGGAAAGAGCTTAATTCTACACACAAAACATCATGTTCTGATTCCATAGCAGCGTGAGAAACCGATTTTCCAATATTTCCTACTGCGGGAGCATCAAAACCACAAGCAGTTAGCATTTCGGAAGTCATCTCTGTAGTGGAAGTTTTTCCATTCGTACCAGTGATTCCAACCCAAGGTGCAGGATTATTGGTTTTATCTGAGTTTACACGAACAAGCCAAGCAAGCTCCACTTCACTAATAACTGGAATATTACGCTTCTGCGCTTCTAGAATAAAAGGTGTACGAGGATTAAAAACAGGAGATGTTACAACAGCATCTATATTATCCCAATCAATCTTGGAAAAATCGTGTACCTGAGCCTCTTCCTTACGCTCATCTGCAGTAATCGCTGTAGCACCAACAGATTTAAGCACTTCTACAGCACCAATGCCAGAAACACCAAGACCCGCCACAAGAACATTATTGAATGGGAACTTCTTGTGGAACGACAATTCCCTAAGCAAGCAATCTTCTGCAACGCTGCTCATATTATTTAACCCTCACCAATTACCAAGTAGATACTCAATTACTAAGTCAATGCTAATCGTTAAGTCAGAACTAATCGTTAAATCAGTAACCCAGAATGACCAGCCCAATCCGCATAAAACATCATCAATGCAGAAAGTACAAACATAAGCTCAATCATCCAAAAACGGACAACGACTTTACCTTCTGCCCAGCCAACAAGCTCAAAATGATGGTGTATAGGAGCCATTTTAAACACTCGCTTATGCGTAAGCTTAAAACATCCAACCTGAATTACATCACTACATGCTTCTATAACAAATAGTCCGCCCAAAATAACAGCTAGGAACTCGGTATGAGTAGCTATAGAAAGAGCAGCAAAAAGACCGCCTAATGCCAATGATCCCGTATCTCCCATAAATACCTGAGCAGGATTTGAGTTGTACCATAAGAATCCAAAGCAGGCAACAGCTGCACAAACAGCAATAATAGTCAAATCAAGAGGGTCAGATACTGCGTACGAGAAACCAAAATGACCGCCACCTTTAACGTGGTAACTTTCCCAGAACGCAATCATAGCGTAACCAGCAAAAGCAATCATTGAAGAGCCAGAAGCTAAACCATCTAAACCATCTGTAAGATTTACAGCATTAGACCAAGCCGCCATCAAGAAGTTAACCCAAATAATAAAAACCACAATTCCTACGACTTGCCCAAACATTGAAAAATCAAGGAATGGTTTTTCAATAAAGCTCATACCAGCCTGAGCACTAGCAATACCAGACTGAGTTGGTAGCATTAGAGCCAAAAGTGCGTAAATGCTTGCAAAAATAATTTGACCAACCAGCTTTGCACGAACCGAAAGACCAAGATTCTGTTTTTTACGAACTTTTGCAAAGTCATCAATGAACCCAAGGAAACCCATAGAAAGCATTGCAAAAAGCACAAGAACCGCAGACCAAGATGGAGTACGCCCAACAGAGAAGTATCTGTAAAGAGCAGAAGCAGCCCAACCAACTACAACAGCAAGGTTTATAACAACACCTCCCATTGTAGGAGTTCCACGTTTAACTAAATGAGATTGTGGACCGTCCTGACGAATGTACTGACCGTAATTTAAACGGTGTACTAAGCGGATTAAAAGCGGCGTACCGACAATAGTAACAATCAGCGATACCACAATTCCCACGATAAGCGCAATCACAGGTTAACCTCCGTATGTTCATTAAGACTCTCATTAAGTTTAGACCAGCGTTCAGCTAACACGCTCAAGCCTGAAGCATGAGACCCCTTCAATAACACAACACTACTCGAATGCGCGGCCACAAGGTTCCACACAACGTTATCCGCCTCAGTGCAATCATGGACAAAATATACGCCATTTTCAACATCAAGGCTCTTATTCTGCCAATTATCTTTAGCACCTTTATAAATGCAACCAGCTAGTTCATCTAATTTTTTATCAAACTTAGAACCAACAGCTATTAGTGCATCAATATTATGCTTTGCAACATATTCGCCTATTGATTCATGCATATTATTCTCATTAGAACCAAGCTCTAACATAGATCCAAGAACTGCTATTCTAAAAATATTATTCTTTTTACTTGTTAGATCTTCTTCAGCATTAACGTTTAAATCATGTAAGTCATGATTTTCATAAGAACACAATCCATCAATTCCAGCCTTCATGGAATCAGGGTTTGCATTGAATGAATCGTCAATAAGCGTAAAAACATTATTATTGTTAGAAATTTTAGAAAGCTGCATTCTATGCGGACTAATATGCGAAACTTCATGCAAAACTTTAGCAATACTATCAAGATTCATTCCAAAATATCTTGCCACATTAGAAGCAGCCATTGCATTCATAACATTATGCTGTCCCTGTATAGCAAGATGGACTCTAACTGAGTTTTTAGACTTATCCTCATTCTTCTCATTAAGAACAAATTCTGCACAACCCATTTCATCTAATGAAATATCACTTGCAGACAATTGGTAATTGCCATTGTTAGATGCGTCAAAATCACCTTCCATATTGCTGTTTTTACCAAACCAACGCAATTTATCTTGATCAGCTAAAGAACGCATTGCAGATACTCGAAAATCATCAGCATTTAAAATTGCTATTCCGTGTGCAACAAGACCTCTAACAATCTCACTTTTTGCCTGAGCAATTCTTTCTACAGAACCAAACTCACCTAAATGCGCAACACCCACCTTCAATACAACAGCTAAATCAGGAGGAGCTATTGTGGTTAGTTTTGCGATTTCGCCAACATGATTTGCTCCCATTTCTGCAATAAGGAATCTCGTGTTTTCATTTACTTGCAAAGATGTTAACGGCAAACCAATTTCATTATTAAAAGATCCAATTGGTGCAACAGTGTTACCGAGCGTTGAAAGAAGAGCCTTGAGCATATCTTTTGTAGTGGTTTTTCCTACTGAACCAGTTATGCCGATAATACTAAATGGTGTATTTAACGCGCGGCGACGCTCAAGATTGTGTTTTGCTAAAAGTCCAAGAGCTTCAACCGAATTTTCAACAACTATTTGAGCAATTTTACTATTATTAGACTCATCTAACTTTACAAAATGCTCCACTATTGCAATTTTTGCACCAAGTTCTGCAGCTTTTTGAACAAAATCATGACCATCAACACGATCGCCTGGTATTGCTACAAATATGGAAGAATCCACAACTTTACGAGAATCACTTGTTGCATAAATAACAACATCATTATCTGAAATAACAACATCATTATTTGTTATGCAAAATTTCTCAGAAGTAACACTGTGGTTTTCTTTTACTAAACAACCACCTATAAAAAGTCTGCCATTAACCGCAGCAGCTACTTCCTTAACACTCATAGGCATCATACGCATATTATTGGTCGTTGTATTATTGCCCAAAGTCTTATTTTGCATCATAACCTCGTTATTTTCCCAACATTGGTTTCATTTGCTTTGCAACAAATCTATTAATCATCAACACGTTTCTGAACACTACTTTAATTAACACTACTTTAATTCATGAGACACTCGTAACGCGCTTTTAATAGTTCCTCTTCTAACTCCAGCTGCAAGAACCATCGCTATTGAAAGAGAAAGATGTTTGTGAACATCCTTACCACCAATCTGATCTGCTAAAGCAGCTAACTCATCTGATTCACGAGAACGCATAACGCAATAAGATCTTTCATGACTTACAAACCCATAACGTTGTTGAAGAGTATAAAAACTTATTACTGGTCGCGCGGACTTCATACTTTCTTCATCTATAGCGGAATCATCATTTTGATTTTTGATAAAACTATTGTCGTAATGTTTATCAGATTTATTAGCAGAAGTTCTAGAAGAAGAAATATCAGATACACTATCGGATTCACTATGAGATTCACTATCGGAATTAAGTGATTCGACTTTTTGCTGCGATTTTGAATTCTGATTTGATGTAGTATCAGAATCATACTTCTTTTTATTATCTGAATGATTATCTGCATTATCATCTGCATGATTTGCATGATTTGCATGATTTGCATGATTTGCATGACTATCAAATTTTGAAGTATTAGAGTAAGGATCAGAATAAGAAGAGTCGCTTGCATATAAGTCAAGGCTTCCAGCCATTGCTAAAGCATTATTGCTTTCAACTCCAAGAACATCAACGTTAACAGACTGCAATGCATCTTTACTAAGAGTTGCAGAATTTAATGCTATTACAACAGCTGCAGCGCCATCTTCTACACACACAGACAAGTTATGCTGTATATCAATTATTCCCATAGGATACTCTAAATCTAGCTCTCTTTGAAGAGAGCTAGACCCAGCTGCACTAATAATACCGACTGGATTGCCGAGCATATGAAGAAAATCAGCCAAACGTATAACATTTGCATAAATCTCATCATCACTATCTCCTGCAACTGCAAAAGTTGCTATAAAAGATGACGGATCGCAATTAACATCACAAGCTAGCTTACCGAGAGTTATTGGATTATTAGAAGATACCAGCAGAGGAATGCCTACACTCATTGCTTCAGATCTAAACTCTGGAGGAACCATTGCAGCATAGGCTCCAGCATCTCTAGCAGCCTCTAATTGTCTCTTATCTACTCGAGATGAAGGAACAAAAAGACAACCTGGTTTAACACTTCTAACATCACAAGCTAATGATGTAATAGTCACACCAGATGCAAAGGAAGGAATTACCTCAAAACCATACTGTTCAGCAGCAAAACCAAGCGTCACTCTGGTTCTGGAAAATTCATCAACAGCATTCATACTCGCACTCGCCCTTATTTGTTGTATATCACCATTCTACAGCAATAGGGTTGCTACGAGGAGTAGAAACTGGAACATCATACTTTTGCATCAAGAATTCTCCAATTGCTTTCAAAAGAGGTGCTGCTGCAACAACGCCGAAAGTTCCCTGAGGATTACTTAATGCCACTGTAATAGCAAATCGTGGATTATCCACAGGAATTACTCCAGCACAATCTGCAACGATAGAACTTAATCCTCCACCGAATCCCACTACTTCTGCAGTACCACTCTTAGCAGCAACACGGTATCCATTAATTGATATAAAGTTCTTGTAAGATTCCGCTGTGCTTTCCATAGCATTCAACATTTGCGATGCTACATGTTCATCCAAAACGCGAGTTGCCTGAGGTCTCTTGTGCTCTGAGACACGTCCATGAGGATCTATTACAGATTTGATTATTGACTGTTGGAGCCTTACACCCTTGTTCGCAATAGTCGCAATAGCATTAGTAATTTGTAAAGCGTTAGTGGCATAACCCTGACCAAACAAAACAGTGTTTTGCTTACGACCATCCCATGCTTGTACGCTTGGAAGAAGACCAGGAGATTCACCTTGTAAACCTAAACCAGTATATTGCCCAATTCCAAACTTAGACAAAAACTCATAACGCTTGTTATTAGGATATTTTTCGCCAGCTAAAATCATGCCAACATTAGAAGATTCCTTTAAAATTCCAGCTAATGTTAAACGTTCGATACCATGACTGTGAGAATCATGGAAAACCTGACCTTGTTTGTCTATTGTACCTGGAACTGAGAATTTGTCGCTGAGTTGACGCGCACCAGATTGAACCATTCCAGCCATGGCAAACACTTTGCCTATAGAACCTGGCTCAAAGATCTGGCTAACTGCTTTAGAAACAGATGCTCTGGCAGCTGAAGAACCAGCTTTAATATCGTCAGTATCTTCTAACGCAAGAATCTCACCAGTGCGAATATCCTGAACAACAGCAATTCCCCATCCAGCTTTGTACTGCTTCATTCCGTCAAGAAGAACTTTTTTAACGTACCAATCTACATCGCTGTCAATGGTTAACTTTATGTCATTACCATTTACAGCATCTTTATATTCGCTAACAGTGCCAGGAATTTTCTCATTTCCAACATTGTTTCCCTGATACTTTTGATATCCATCTGTACCAGTTAAAACTTTATCTTGCGAAAGCTCTAATCCAGATTCACCTATTTCGCCTCTTCTACCCTTTGCCTCTGGTCTAGAGCTTTCTTCGGCATCTTTGACAGAACCAATTAGGGCACCCAAAATAGGACCACTTGAATACACTCGTTCACTACTGTTTTCTGCATAAACACAACCAGAAAGGTTGAGTCTGTCAATTGCACGCTTAACAGAAGGCTTCACATTCCTCTTGATAACTGCGTAACGACCCAATCCAGAAATCTTTCCGCCGATTTCAACAGAGCTCATATGAAGAATTGGAGCTAAAAGACGTGCCACCGCCACGGCACCAGTACCTTCAACATCCTTACCATTAATCGAATGACAATTACCAGCAGTTTGTTTTGTACAAGGAGTAGGTTTAAACGCCTGCGCATTCATAGGATCAGCAATTATATTGTATCTTTCAACACTTTGAGCAAGAACTGAACCGTTTGTATCTAAAATACGACCTCTTCTAGCAAGAATTGGTTTTGTCCTAATACGTTCTGCTTGAGCCGCCTGAGCAGTAGAACGAGCATTAATAAGCTGTATAAAACTAAGTTTTACTATTGCACATGTTGCAACAAACGCAAAAATAATTGCAACAATTACGCACTTCTTTGCAAAAACTGTGCTATTCATCGCAGCAGTCTTATTAGCAGCAGACCTATTATAGGATCCGTAAGCATCATAAGAATTCGCATTGTATGTGCTGGCCTTTTTAAACCTTGTAAATTGCGATTTTCTTTTAATCAGCTTCAGTAAGCTAAAAACGCGACTAATACCATCTTTTAGAGACTTACTGGTTTTTGAAAATCCACTGGAATTGCTTGTTCTATTAACTTTGTCTTTAATAGAATTAACAACTCCATTAACTTTGCCTGAATATTTGGCGAAACGTTGCTTGATTTGGCGGCTCATCAATGTTTCTCCTTATCCTTTGGTTTTTGTTGTTTAGATTGTTGTTTAGATTGTTGTGAATCATGCGTCTGCTGTTTGGGCTGCGACTTTTGATTCTTAGAACTAGCCTGTGTTTGAGCTTTCTTAGCATCAAGCATTGCTTTTTCAGCTTTCTTTTTATTTGCATAATCGCTTAAATCAACGGTTATTGCACCTTGCTGCGGAACCATTCCCATCGTTTGCGCTTTTGCTGGAAGATCCGCCTCTAAAGTATCTAATTTTGTTTGAGCTGTTTCTACATCTTGACGAAGCCTAGAAATACTCGATTGTGTAGCAGCTTGTTCAAAAGATATTTCTGCCATTTTTGTGCGCAACAATAGAGATGTTGTAGGAGTGATTACTAAGAACAAAACAACAATAATCACATTAAAAAGAGGCGCTTTACGAGTATTGCTCCACTCTATAACCTTATGCAAGCGGTTCATTACTGTGTAAGATCTGCGGTCTGATGCGCTAAATACCAATGGAAGGGATTTTAGAACACGATTTTTCCTTGAATCTCCAACAACTTTTTCTTTTACACGACCTGCAGGAGCTGCTGTTGCAGTAACAGTAGACAATCCAGGAGCACGGTTTTTTAATGGCTTAATCATTAGAACCTACCCCCTTTTTTATGTGCAAATCGTATAGTCGAAGAATTAGATGATTCTTCAATACCTTTAGAAATAGATTCAAATTCCTTAATCCAACGTTCTGGAATATCTCGAATCAGTTCCACTGCACGCAAGCGAACAGACGAAGACCTAGTATTATTTGCTATTTCTTCCTTAGATGCTTTTACAGCTCCTCTAGTTAGCGACTTAAAGAAAGGCTGTGCATCTGCTGGAACAATAGGCATATTCGCTGGAACATCTACTTCCAAGCCATTGTTCATGAATCTTTTAACCGCAATATCTTCTAGCGAATGATAAGATTCAACAACAATCCTGCCACCTTGATTTAAACGCAGAGCCAACTTTGGTAGTGTCCTAGCAAGCTTGTCTAATTCTCCATTAACCTCAATGCGAAGAGCTTGGAAAACTCTCTTAGCTGGGTTTCCTGGAGCACGATGAGAACGAGGAATGACGTTATCAACTAATTCAACCAGCTGACCAGATGTGGTAATCGGAGTCTCTTCACGAACTTGAACAATTTTGCGAGCTATTGGACCAGAAAAACGCTCTTGACCATATTCTCGGAAAATATTCGCAAGCTTATGCGAATCATAAGTCGCGAGAATAGTCGCAGCTGTTATGCTTTGTGTAGTGTCCATTCTCATATCTAATGCAGTGTTGTGAGAATATGAGAATCCTCTATCTTCTTCGTCTATTTGCAAGCTAGAAAGTCCCAAATCCATAAATGCTGCATCAATATGGTAGATTGCTAAATCTTCAAGAACTTTGTCGACTTCATCAAATGCTGCATGTACTGGAATAAAACGTTCGTCTAATCCTTCTTCACGCATTCTTTTCGTAGCTAGCTCAAGAGCTTCGCCATCTCTGTCTATGCCTACAAGCGTTGCAAGAGGAGCCGCTTTAAGAAAAGCTGTTGCATGACCAGCAAGACCCAGCGTGCAATCCACAACAACAGAATTCTTGTGGTTTAACGCTGGAGATACTAGATTTACACAATCGTCGAGCAATACTGGTGCGTGTATTGTAGATAAGTCCTTCATCGGATCACCTTTCATTGGATCACCGCCGGAAGAACATCATCTGCAATATCTGCATAATCTTGCTCACGATCTGCAAGGTATTCGTTCCAAGCAGACTTATTCCATATTTCTGCGCGAGTGCCAACACCAATTACAACAATCTCGTCTCCAAGATTTGCGTAATCTCTTAACATTGGTGGAACTACTATGCGTCCCTGCTTATCTGGTTCTTGATCTACAGCGCCAGAAAGAAACACTCGCAAATAGTCTCTTGCAGACTTATTGCTCATAGATGTGCGCTGAATCTGCGTTGTAATACGTTGAAACTCTTGCATTGGCAGTACGTATACGCAACGTTCCTGACCGCGCGCCATAACAAAACCATTCCCTAATTGAGATCTAAATTTCGCTGGTAAAGCTACACGACCTTTTCCATCAATTTTTGGAGCATATGTACCAAGAAGAATTGGGGTTTGATTCTGTTGCTGATTCTGATTGCTTATGCCATTACCACGAGAATCTTCATTATTCGGTAAAGGAGTGGAATTAAAAGCCGAATATGGAGCCTGGCTAATGGGTTGCGCAAAAGGAATCTGCTGCATTGGCGGAATCTGCTGTGGCTGATACATCTGTGGCATCACATAATAAGGCTGAGCGTACGCTTGAGGATTTTGCATTGGCATATGCATTTCCTGAGCATTAGCTTGAGCAATATTTTGTGAATCACTGTCAGAGAGATTTTGAGCATGCATAAAGGAGGAATTGGCTTTATTCTGCGCATTATCATCCGCATTATTACGAGCCATAACTCCACCTCCTTTTCAACATGCAATATGCCACTTGCACATCGTTCACCATTTTACCCCATTCCTCACCAAAAATCCCCACTTTTTATAAAAAAATAATATTTTTTTTCATAAAAGTGCCACTTTATGCATTCGTCGCAAAAACTTTCTTAGAAAATACCGTGTATAAGCCTCGAGATATACTTAAACGCCTAGTTTTTAGCTCAACATTTAAGAAGAACGGACACAAATGTCTACGTACTCCTCACAACTTAGCGAAGAACAACAAGCAGTTGATTGCGCTTACGGACGCTTAGATGACTTGCGCTCTACGGTTCGTACAAGACTTGACGCTGTACGAGCTGCAGGATCACACGGGTCGCCTACTCAGCGCACCGAACGTGATTCATTTGCAACAATGTATGAGGATCGGTTAACTCAACTTAGAGCCGTAGAAGACAGGCTTGTGTTTGGAAGACTTGACGATCGCGAAGGGACAAGACACTACATAGGTAGGATTGGTCTACTCAGTGAAAATCACGATCCTATTCTTACAGATTGGCGAGCAGAAGCTGCGCGACCATTCTATGAGGCGACGCCACGTCACCATGGAAACATCGTTATGCGTAGGCATATAACTCTTAAATTCCGCGAGGTTGTTGGAGTTGAAGACGAGATTCTTGATATTCATGCAGACGAGGTAAACAAGGCTTCTAAGCAGGGAACTCTAACAGGCGAAGGTGCTTTACTAGCTTCACTAGGTTCTCGTAGAACTGGAAAAATGACGGATATTGTTGCAACTATTCAAGCTGAACAAGACCGCATTATTCGCGCTCCTCTTGACCATACTATTGTTGTACAAGGTGGACCTGGTACTGGCAAAACCGCAGTAGCATTGCACAGGGCAGCATATCTTCTTTATACACATCGTAGAAAACTTGAAAAATCAGGCGTTCTGATTGTAGGACCAAGCTCGGCATTCTTAAGATATATAGATCAAGTTTTGCCTTCTTTGGGTGAAACTGGTGTTGTAAGTAGAACAATTTCTGATTTGATCCCAAATGTTCATGCTGTTGCAGAAGATACTCCACATGCGGCAAAGCTTAAGGGAATGTATCGCATGAAAAACGTTATTCAGAACGCTGTTTGTGCAAGAATACGTGTTCCTAAAGATTTACCAACGCTACGCATAAACGGGTTTGCTGTGCAACTCAAAAAAGAGGATATTGAGCTTGCACAATCAGATGCTCAACGAACACACCAACCTCATAATCAGGCTCGCAAAACCTTCGTAAAGTCAGTTATAAGTTCACTTAGAAATAGATACCTAGAACAGTTAGATTACACTCCTTCGCAGTCTGAAATATCCGATATTACATCGCAGCTTCGTATGGAAGAGAAACTTAAGATTACTTTGAATCTTGCTTGGCTCCCTATGACTGCCACGTGGCTTATTGACCAGCTGTTTTCTAAACCTGAACAACTTCGCATATATGCTCCTTGGTTAAGTGAAGACGATATTTGTGTATTAACTAGACCAAAAGGTAGTCCTCTAACTCGCTCTGATATACCGCTTCTTGATGAGGCTATGGAGCTTCTAGGCGCAGATCCAAAAGTTGAGGCACAAAATGCTGCAAATGCTCGCAAAAAGCTCGAAGAGCAGCAATACGCTTCTGAAACACTTGCTCAAAATGGCATTGGAAATGGAATTGTTACCGCAGATATGCTCATAGAGAACATTCAAGGTGACGATACAAGCATGGTAGCCAATCTTGCTGCGTCAGATAGAGAGTGGACTTATGGTCATGTGGTTGTAGATGAAGCTCAAGAGCTTACAGCAATGGATTGGCGAATGCTAATCCGTCGCTGCCCTTCTAGATCATTTACAATCGTTGGTGATGTTGCTCAAACATCCGCTTTAGGTGGAACGCATCATTGGCAAAAGAATATGAGCTCACTGTTTGGAGATGCAAACTGGGATCTTTACGAGTTGACCATTAATTATCGTAACCCTAAAGAAGTTTCAGATGCTGCAGGAAAAGTGGCAAACAACTCTGGATTGTACATTTCCACAGTTAATGCTGTACGATCTGTTCCTGATTCTCTTGTTACCCATACACTTAAGCATCAAGATGAACTAGATAGAACACTTTCAAAATATTGCATTGATTTGTTTAAAGAATTCGTATCAGAAGATGGAAGTGGTCGCGTAGCGATAATAGTTCCTAATGAACTATTAGACCATACTGATAAAATCGTTAAAGATACTCTTCGTAAAAATCTTTCCGATAAAGAATACAATCGTATACTTCAACAGAATTCAGACGATAGTCAGATTAGCGTTTGCACGCCTGAAGACGTTAAAGGATTAGAATACGATGCCGTAATTCTGATACAACCTTCTAAAATAGAACAAGAGGCAGCATCTATGCTTACAGCAGCAGCAAATCTGTACGTTGCTATGACAAGACCAACACAGCGATTAGTCATCTTGCGCACACAAGATGATGCTGATTTTTCAAAATAAACACAAAAACACTAAACCCGAATAACCTAGTACATTGTTTGACCTATTGAAATATATGGGTCAAACAAGAAGGGTTATTGCTTACTCTTTTTAAGATCCTCAATGGCTTGTTCAAAATCTTTCAAGCCAGCGAAGTTCTGATATACACTAGCAAAACGAAGATAAGCTACTTCATCCAGTTCTCGCAATGGTTTCAATATTGCTTTTCCAACTTCTTCAGATGTAACCTGCGCTAATCCGCGAGCACGCAAATCAGCTTCAACTTCCATTCCCAACGTCTTTAAAGCTTCAGAGTCTATAGGTCTACCCTGGCAAGCTTTTCCTACACCAGCAACCACCTTTGCTCGGTCGAATGGCTCAATTGAACCAGATCGTTTCATAACGAGCAGCTGAGTAGTTTCAACTGTCGTAAAGCGGTTGCCACACATCTGGCATTCACGTCTGCGACGAATCGAATATCCATCTTCACTAATTCGCGTATCGATAACCTTAGTATCGGAATTCTTACAAAAAGGACAATGCATACATCTAGCATACTAAAAATTATTAAAATATGTTATATATGCTTTAATATTTGTTATATAAATAAATCGATTTTTTCATATTTTTGTCCATATTCTTGATAAATTTTACCAATAAATACCTGAATTGATGGATATAAAACCATATCTGCAACTACTCGTACCCTTGTTTCATATATCGACGAAGACATAAATACAACATTGTTATAATCTTCATCATACGAGTCACATTCGCAAGTCCAATCCATATAAACCTCCATATTTTAACTATCGAATAAAATTATCTACATTGATTAATCGTCTATAAACGGCACTTTTATAGACTGACCTATTTCTAAATCTGCTGAATCTAAATTATTAATTTGCATGAGATAATCTACAGAATCAGAAATATTACCGTCTTTGTTTGTTATAGTTTTTGCATAACTCCATAAAGTATCTCCAGGACGAACAGTGTATGTTACAAAAGATTTTGACACTGCAGAAACTGCTGGCTTTGGAGTAAAAATAATCCACGCAAAACACACTAAAGCAACAAAAACAATAAATCTAATAAAAGATTTACTATGCTTATTTCGCTTTAAACAGGTTTTATCTACGCAAGTACCGTTGTTCGCAAACTGACTATATAAAGCACCAGTTGCTTTTGATCTCTTATACATAATTACCCTTTCTCACAAATTTAAATCAATATAAATCCGTATGAACATTTGTTCTATCGAACAGGTGTATCAATCTTGACACATCTGTTCTAAAGATGCAACGGCGTGTCGAACATATGTTTGATTTTTTTGCGAGTTTGTCATAGAATAAAATCATCGAAAGGAGACCCCATGAATATCAACACAAACGAGATTAGTGATTCCGCGGCGCACAACACAGAACCGCTAACAGATCGTCAGCGCAAAATCATGGATGCCATACAAAATTGCCTTGAAGAACATGGATTTCCTCCATCATTTAGAGAAATAGGCGAAGCTGTAGGCTTAAGAAGTCCTTCTTCCGTAAAACATCAATTGCGAGCCTTAGAAATGAAAGGACTAATAAGAATAAGCGCCAATAAAGGGCGTGCCATTGAGGTTATTGGAGATTTCTTAAAGAAAAATAAGGAGAAAGCTCATACACTGATTACAAAATCAGCAGTAGACGTGAGCATATACAACAACGACTCATTGATTCACTCACACGATGTACCACTTGTTGGGAGAATTGCAGCTGGAACACCTATAACAGCAGAGCAACACGTTGAAGATGTTATGAGATTGCCAGAAAGACTTACTGGAAGCGGAAATCTATTTATGCTAGAAGTGCATGGAGATTCAATGATCGATGCAGCAATCTGCGATGGAGATTACGTTGTTGTACGAGAACAAAATGAAGCAACAAATGGAGATATAGTTGCCGCACTGCTAGATAATGAGGCTACTGTAAAAACGTTTAGAAAAGACAATGGTCACGTCTGGCTTATGCCACACAATCCAGCGTATTCACCTATTGATGGATCACATGCAAAAATAATGGGTAAAGTTGTTACTATCTTAAGAAAAATTTAACGTTTTAAGCAGAACTAGAACTAAATTTCTAGCAAACGCAAAACATTACAAATACTCTCTCAATATGTAAAACAAACAATAAAAAAATCGCTGTGATTAGCAGCTATAAGAGCTTTAAAATCACAGCGATTAAAAAATGAACTTTCCTGTCACATAAAATTTATTATGCAAGAGGATGAGAATCCTTGATAGTTACAGAAATCTCACGACCATTTGGAGCAGAATAGCTAACAGTATCACCTGCTTTAGCACCCATTATTGCAGCACCAATTGGAGATTCTGGACTAATAACATCGTAATCTGTAGCAACAGCAATATCGCGAGATCCAAGTACATAAGTCATTTCTCGGCCAGCAAGCTCCAAAGTTACAAGAGAGCCATTCCCAACACTGCCAGCTTCTGGAGCTTCGAGAATCTTAGCATTACGAAGCTTAACAATAAGCTCATTAATACGACCCTCATTCTTGCCCTGCTCCTCACGAGCAGCCTGATAACCGCCATTTTCAGACAAATCACCCTCAGCTCGCGCAGCAGCAATACGTTCAGTAATTTCATCACGATACTCACCTTCGCGATGAGCCAATTCTTCCTTGAGCTTATCGTAAGCTTCCTTAGTCAACAAAATCGTTTTTTCTTCAGCCATTTTGTAATCTCCTTAATAAAGAACAAAGAATAAAACAGCAAATTAAAAATCAATCACACGCAATATTCATCGCGTAGAAATAATATCGATCACAAACACAAGAGTGTCTGAACCACCAATTCCAGCCTGAGGAACTCCACGAGAACCATAACCATACTCAGGCGGAATAGAAACAAGAAGCCTAGAGCCAACATTATGACCTGGAACAGTACGATCCCACCCCTGAATCACCTGACCAACACCAATGCCAAAACTTGCTGGCCTATGACGATCAAAGCTAGAATCAAACGGCTTATCCGCACCCCAAACAACACCATGATAATTAACAGTCACAGTATCTCCAGCGCGAACTAAAGGACCATTACCTTCTACTAACTCAACAACCTTAAGCCCCGCTGGCGGCTCAGACGCTGGGAACGTCACCGTTGGCGTAGTACCAAATTCCGCAACTACTTCTGGCATATCCTGTGCCATATTGCCCTCCTTTATAACCTTTTCCAATCCCTTACAGCCATATGTAAATGCTTAAAACATTTGCAAAAATCAACTAATGTTTAATAGCATTATCCAAAAACTTCGAACATTATATTCGAACATTATAACAGTTCTGTAATCTTATAGCGTGATTTAGATTAGCACTCAACCGCTACCTATGCCAATAATATAAAGTTAAATCCTAAGTTAAATCCTAATCTAATCCAAAATTTAATTTAGGATTCAATCTAAAATTCAATCTAACATTCAACAACGTTTACGGCGAGTCCACCTTTAGATGTTTCCCTGTACTTAGACATCATATCTTGACCAGTTTCCTTCATTGTTTTAATCGCATTATCAAGGCTAACAATATGCGAACCATCACCTAGCAAAGCAATTCTTACAGCATTAATCGCCGTATTAGCAGCCATAGCATTGCGCTCAATGCAAGGAATCTGCACCAAACCGCCAACAGGATCACAAGTCAAACCAAGATGATGCTCAATACCAATTTCCGCAGCATTTTCAACCTGTTCAGGAGTGCCGCCAAGCACCTCACATAATCCAGCAGCAGCCATAGAACACGCGGAACCAACTTCTCCCTGGCATCCAACTTCTGCACCAGAAATCGAAGCATTGCGTTTAAACAGGTATCCAACAGCGCCAGAAGCAAGAAGGAATCTTACAATTCCATCTTCACTAGCACTATCTACAAAGCGCCAATAATATTGCAAAACAGCTGGAATAATTCCGGCAGAACCATTAGTAGGAGCCGTAACAATACGACCACCACCAGCATTCTCCTCACTAACAGCAAGCGCAAAAAGATTAACCCACGCAGAATCGGAGCTTTCTAAAGCTGAATCAGCCCTGCGATGATTCTGACGAAGCATATCTGAATTAGCGGCAAGACGAGCATACATATTTGGAGCACGCCTAGGAACATCAAGTCCTCCAGGGAGAATCTCCTGTTTAGAATTACAACCATTTTCCACACACTTGCTCATAACCTTCCACACATGTAGCAAATAGGAGCGAACGTAATGCGCATCCCCCTCATGCAAAGCAAGCTCATTTTGCCAAACAATATCACTTATATTCTTATGCTCTTTTTTGCAAATTGAAATAAGCTCTTTACAAGTCGAGAAAGGATAAGGAACAGTTGAATCATTGGAAGAATTTACGGAAGAATCGCCAGCCGCCGTAGAATCGCTATTTACAGAATCATTTGTCGAGTCAGACTTAGAATCATCAACATTATTCGCATCATCTAAAACGCGATCATGCAACCCAACCATTGCATCATTCGCGTTACCTTTGCGAATAAAACCACCTCCAATTGAATACCAAACTTGCTCGTCAACAGTATCACCTTGAGAATCAAAAGCCACAAACCTCATGCCATTAGGGTGCGCAACCATGCGCTTCCACTTTTCAAAAATCACGTCTGAATCGTAATCAAATTCAATAGTATGACTATGAGCAAGAGTCAAAGTACCAGTTTTCTTACAATATTCGCGAATAGTCATCATGTGTTCTGTATCAACATCGTCAGGTAAATTACCCTCCAGACCTGCAACAGAAGCACGATCCGTGCCATGGCCCAAACCTGTAAGAGACAAAGAACCGTACAATGTAACATGAACTCGCGCAACATTATTAAGCTTTCCACTTTCCTTCAACGAAGTAACAAAAGCGTTCGCAGCGCGCATAGGACCAACAGTATGAGAAGAACTAGGTCCTACACCAATCGAAAACATTTCTAAAATACTGAACACATATACATTGTAAGCATAATTTCAAAGTCACGACACGCAGCGATTCGATATACGTTGCGTTCAACATAAAAATAAAATGCACTACAAAACCCAAAAACCAACTAAAGTTGATAAAAGTTTATAAAAGCTAATCAGCGTCTTCATCCATAGAAATATCGGCAGCGGAAATATCCGAAGAATGACTGTTGTCTAACCAACTTACGATTAGTCTGCTAAATAAGTGTAAAAGCATCCACACAACAAAAGCAAACATTACTGCACAAATCATAACAAACATATCGTTTCCATTAGTTGGAATGTGCAAATCAAAGAAATGAGCGACAAACGGTATAAACGCGCCCACAACACCAGCCAGCGCAAAGCACAACACCATTATTCCGCGCCAAGAAAAAATAGGTTTAGAAACAGTAGCTAAAACCACTACACCAAGCGCAAAAACAACAACCGCACAAATACTACGAGTCACACCCAAAGACTTGGCTGCACCAACAATGAGCTTGGAAGCACTCACACCAGACGCATCTAAACCACGCGCCAACATCATAGGAGCAAAAACAGCCGTAACCAACACAGATATAGCAACAGCCACACCATTAGGAAGAGCAAAACGCACAACACGATGCAAAAACCCTGGAATATAACGTCTTGAATTAGGAGCCAAAGCCAGCAAAAACGCTGGAATACCAATTGTTAACGAGCCAATATAAGTTATGTGACGAGGCAGATACGGGAAGTGAAGACCAAGAAGAACAACACCAGCCGAAATAAGTGCAGAATACACAGTTTTAACAAGGAACAATCCTGCAACACGCTCCATATTTGCCATAACCTGACGACCCCTAGCAACCACGTCTGGAAGATGCGAAAAACGCGAATCAACAAGCACAACTTGAGCCACAGCCTTAGCTGCAGGAGCAGCATTCCCCATAGCTACACCCAAATCCGCTTCTTTAAGCGCAAGAGTATCGTTAACACCATCGCCAGTCATAGCAACAACATGACCCTTAGCATGCAGAGCCTGAACAATCGCCTTCTTTTGATCTGGCAAAACACGACCAAGAACATCAACATTCTCGAGCACCTGAGAAAGCTGATTAACATCTTTAGGAAGATTCCTAGCATCCATAGCAATAGGCTTAGAATCGCCAGTTAATCCAACTTTTTCAGCCACCGCAGCAACTGTTATAGGATTATCGCCAGAAATAACACGGCATCTAACTCCCTGCTGCCTAAACCATGCGAGCGTTTGTCTAGCATCCGAACGAATTTTCTCCGAACAACGAACCAAGGCAACAGGACGCGCATTAGAAGAAATAGTAGGAGAATCAGAAAAAGTAGAATCACATGAATCGCTGTCATCTAAAGCAAGGAGAAGCACACGCTCACCTTTTTGAGCATATTCATTTACGCGATGCAAAATACGATCAAACTGCTCATGCGAGCGCATATTAGAATAGTTAGAATCAGAATTGCCGTCAGAACAATCACGAAACTCACGGATCGCACTAACCAAAACTTCTGGAGCACCCATGTACCAAGTTTCAAAACTACCATCTTTATGCTTGTAATTAATAGCACTCCATTTTCTAGAAGACGAGAACGGAAGACGATTATTTATTACGCAGCCAGAGGATACACCCTGATTTTCAACGTTTTTATCATTAAGACCTTTGCTAAAAGTATCTTTACTACCAAGACCTTCCATAATTGCTATACCAGTAGCATTTGGATTTTCTTCATTAGACAAATCAAATAAAGCTTGATTTACAAAACCGCGCAAACCATCATTCAAGTCGAAAGCATCCGAGCTGCTCTGCTTTACAACATCACTTAAATTGTCATCAAGCAAATCCACGCCTACGAATGCGATTCCACCATCCGTAATAGTGCCAGTTTTATCCAAATTCAAACAATCCACTCGCGCCAAAGTTTCCACAGATTCTAGCTCTTGTATCAGAGTCTTCTTTCGAGCGAGGCGCATAGCAGCAACAGCAAAATTAAGCGAAGTTAAAAGCACAAGACCTTCTGGAATCATGCCAACAACACCAGCGACAGCAGAAACCACAGCACTACGCCAATGGCCAGTTTGCCACGCAAGCGCAAAACCACCAACCTTACTAATCTGAGACCATACAAGCAAAACGCAAAGAGGCACAACAACAATCGTCATCCACTTTAAAATCGTGTTAATTCCGCGGCTCAAATCCGAAATTGTTTTAGTGTAAACCTTTGCTTGAGCAGCCAATCTAGCAGCATAACTGTTGCCACCCACAGCCGTAACACGAGTCAAAGCAACACCAGAAACAGCGGTAGAGCCAGAATATACGCGATCCTCTGCAGCTTTACGTACAGTTGCAGATTCGCCCGTAAGCATTGACTCATCCATCTCCAAACCCCAAGATTCAAGCACTTGCACGTCTGCAGGAACCTGGTCTCCAGCACGAACCCATAACAAATCACCAAGCACAATATCGCAATGGTTTATAAAAACGTTCTTGCCGCCTCGTCGCACAATCGATCGCGAAGCCACAAGAATCGAAAGCCTATCAAGCGTGTGTTTTGCACGCAACTCAGTAACAACGCCAATACCAGTGTTAATCAAAATAACAAAACCAAAAACGGCATCTTTCCAAGATCCAGTAGCGAGAACAACCACCATTGCTACAAAGATAATTGCGTTAAAAAGTGTAAACACGTTTGCGCGCACAATAGAAAGCACAGACCTAGATGTTCGATTAGTCGTAATGTTAACGTCGCCATTTTCCACAGCATAAGAAACTTCATCTGCATTTAAACCAGATTCGTTAACTTCTGGCAAATCTGGCAAATCAGACATGTCACTTATGTCACGCAAATTATCCAAATCACGCATCTGCAGCCTCCGCGAAGTCTCTGGCAAATCTTTCTTAATTACGCTAGTTCTTGTCATTTATAATCACATCCCTGCTGTGAGGCGTATTATCTATTAATGATTGAACGATTTTTAGAAGAGATGAATGTTGAATTTTTCCCAATTTATCTACATTCGACTTATTATCCCTATTAAACTCAAACAAAGCTTGATTGTCTAAATCCTTGAAAATATACAATTTTGCAGCATACAAAGTTGAATCCTTCGGAGGATTTTTAGGATTCACAAGAGCTACTGGTATTCCAGCAAAACGAGCATATTTAAGCGCATCAATCCAAGATTCACGAGCCTTTAAATCTACATGCGCTCCACCAGCATTGCTTTTAACACCTAAATCTGTAGAATCTGAAGCATCAATATTGATGTTGTTAATCAATATCATAGAAACAGGCTGCTCGGAAGCAGACTTAATCGCATCCCTTGCAGCCTCATTAGCGTTCTTAACATCCGACACAGAAGCATAAGCTGCACTCAAACCAGATTTTTCGCATAAATGAAGGAGTTTGGAATCAAGAGATGCGGATTTTGACCCAACTATAAGTAGCTTGATATCTTCTACGTCAATGCCATCGTGAACTATGTCGTCTGCCTTACCCGTATCCCCAACCGCGTGATTCTTAGGCTCACACCCACTCAAAGACGCTACCGCCAATAGAGAAATCGACGCAGCTGCACATAAACATATCACGCGTTTAAGTTTATTCATAAGCACGTGCTTTGTTTTGCGCATAAGAGACATAAGACTTTTATATCACAAATTGCATATGAAATACTTAAAAGGCGTATTACCATGATGTAACAGTCGTTGCTCTCCTATGTATATTAGATGGAGCCACAAGTATCTCACGATTAGTGCAATTAGGAATAATCTTATTTTGTTTAAATTCAGAATGCTGTTGATTGGATTCACTATCTAGTCTCTGAAGTACTAGTTGAATCGCAGTCTTTGCAACTTTTCTTGGAACAGTTGAAATATTAGTAATAGGCGTTGGGAAACTCTCTGCATAATCATCAGAACAATGTAAAATAACCGATAAATCTTTCCCAGGCTGAATATTTCGTTCTTTCAAATACCATAACAACCACTGAGCTACACTAGGCTGACGAACAATAATACCAAGCCTATCATCTTTGTACTTCAATAATCTGTCAGCGCATTCAACAAAACCTGTCCAGTCTGGAGATTTTCTTGGGACTATAGAATACGGAATATTAAGCTTTTCACATTCTTGACGTATAGCCATATGGAACTCGTGAATAAAGAACATGTTTTCAGGCTCTTCAAAGTCTATAGAGTACGGGTTACTCACAGGCTCCCCTATTACAGCAATATGATGATGATTTGTCTCATATAGTTCATCAACTGCCATACGTCCTGCAATACGAGCATCTAAATCTACGACATCCAAGCCCTGCGCATTTCTAGGTCTTCCAATCAGCACTGTTGGCTGAGTCAATTGGCAAACTACTGGTATACGAGGATCATTAGTCTCAATATCCATAAGGATAAAAGCATCACAAAGTGTCTTATTAGCTAATCTTTGTATACTCTTTGAATCATGTGCAGTTGTGTTAAGAATAACATCATATCCATGTTCTTCAGCATAACGAACTATGGTATCTATGTAAGGAGTAGTTTCATTTGCATCTTTATCGCTACACATCTCTGCAAATAGTGCAATAATGTTCGTCTTAGATGTTCGAAGAATGCGAGCGCCAGCGTTAGGATGATAGTTAAGTGTGCGCATTGCATTGAGTACACGGTTACGTGTTTCAGGAGCAATCCCGTTTTTATCATTAATAACAAACGAAACAGTTGTTTGCGAAACTCCGGCTAAAGTCGCTACATCTTTACTTGTAGGAGCTTTGTAGGCAAAACCGTCTTGTGAAATTCTCATTGCATTACAACCTATCGCTAAGCAATTACAACCTTTGTACTACTTGCCATCAATCCCAAAATATACAGAATATATATTATATACAAAATATACTCTACATTTTTTTTGTGAATATTGGAATTCGATCCAACGGCGTATCAACAATGATAGTAGTTGGTCCATTAAAAATAATTTTATCATCACTTTCCCAACTTCCATCAGGAATATAAACAGAACGCTGTTTTTGATATTTATTAAGAGCTGGAGCCACTATAATTCTGTCTCCAAGTAAGAATTGATCAATTATATCTTCACAATGATCGTAGTGGTAAGACATTGGTCGTACTATTGGCTCACCAGTATTAGCAGCATTTAATGCAAACTTTTGTATCGTCGGCAAATATGCTTCTCTTGTTCTTATAGCACAAATTAGAGCTTTCATATGCTCTTTATCTAAAACACGGTGAGGTAAAGTAGAGAATTGCATCATAGGACATAATGCTGCAATCTGTGCATACCGAATAAAGAAATCTTGATCTATACTATTAGCATTTTGCATAGATTCAATTTCGCCTCCACCAATCATATCTGGACATGTGAATGCGTGACCAATAAGACCTTGAGCTATTATTTCTGGAATCAGCGATTGTAGACCTTCAACCCCCCACGATTGTGGCTTATCTCGTAAGCGCTGCGCTAAAGGCTGACCACCCATTTTCCAACATGCTCTAAACTCGTTGTAAGAGTAGCGCAACCCGAATTTCGCCCATCGCTCACAAAATTCTGCAGACGTCATTGATTCGTATGAAATGTCATCGTTATGACACTCATAAAAATCACCACCATCGAATTTAAACCCATCAACACCTATTTGTCTAAGAGCATCAAGCTTCTCTTCTAACCAAGAGATTGCTTTTGGATGCGACAAATCAAGAACAGCACTCAATCCATTCCACCATCGTCGTATTGCTGTTTCCCCATTTACACTTCTCAATAAAAGATTTTCTTTTTCCAAATAACGGAAATTTTCAGAATCAGGACTAATGAAAGGCACGAGCCAAAGCATTACACGAAAGCCTTGTTCATGCAATGAGTCAATCATTTTACGAGGTTTTGGAAAACGCGAAATATCAAATGTCCAATCACCATAATCAGGTGACCATTTGTCATCAATCATAATGATTCCAGATGGCATTCCTGATTCAAGAATCTGACGCGCATAATTTTCTACTTTATCTTGTGTTGGAGCATAAGGCATTTCGATCCAAGTATTATATTGTGGCTTATCAATAAGATCTGCAGGTATACTTCTATCGCTTGGTGGAAAATATTTATTGCAAGCATACTTATAAGCATCAGATAATTTATCCCCGACTTTGTTAAAAATTAATGAAGAAGAGTGTTTTATCGATAAAGTTCTATCTTCAAATGTAAATTTGAAAGGTTCTTTGCACCATACATATCGTCCACACGTAGATATTAATAGTGGAGAAGATTGATTTGAAGCTTCAGGAACTTCTCTTAGTTTTTGAGTCCATTCAGACAAATCTCTTGTAAATAGTTGTTTTCCAAACGGCTCATATATTCCATCAATTACTGTTCCACCCCACCAGCGCTCACCTTCGAGCAGTTTAATTGTGGTTACAAATTTATCAGCTATGTTTGAAGCCATGTTTGAAACTACATTTGTTTTTGTTGTCTCTGCTGTATTTAGCACATCCGTTGTGCGACTAATTTCCACGTTCATCTTGCATCCTAAAAAAATATTATCTGTATACATTCAATTATTACTAATACGTATTATTACTATAATATTAATAATGGATATTGTCTAATATATATAAAATATTCTTTATACATACAAATTCATCTTGATTATTAATAACGAAATACCTTAATAAATCACTATTTTTAAGCTTGTTATATATCTTTTTAAAAACACATATAACTATATTTAAGTTGCATTTTTATAAGATATGTGCCATACTGTACCTATCAGTACTAATACGTATTGAAAAGATGGTAAAAAATTTGCTATCACAAAGAAAGGAAATCACAATGAGGTGTGGATTTCGAAATTTAAAGCGCACGGCGGTGGCACTGGCGACACTCGCCACAGTGCTATTACCATTGGGAGCATGTGGCAATGGAAATTCTGCTGGAAAAGTATCTATTTCGTTTTATTCTTACTTCAAGAAAAATCAGATAGGCAATGTAATTTCAGCATTTCAAAAAGCACATCCAAATATTAAGATTGATGCGCAATATGGTCAAAATTCAACGCAATACATCCAAACTCTGCAAACTCGACTAGCTGGCGGCACTCCTCCGACGATTTTCAATTTAACAATGGATAACCGCACTGACATAATGCAATCTGGTCAAGCTCTGGATATTTCAGGATCAAAATTCTTCTCTGGAATTGATGAATCAAACTTCAAGCTATTCCAACATAACGGTAAAACATATGGCATGCCAGTTTCTGCTTGGGTTGGTGCGATGTTTTACAATAAAGATATTTTGAAGCAAGCTGGATACACTGAATTTCCTAAAACATGGGACGACTTTATTACGATGGGTAAGAAGATTAATGATTCTGGTAAAGTCGCTTTCTTGGAAGATTTTAACACTCAACCATCTGGCACATTCGAGGCATTATTGGCAAGTAAATATGCTTCTGACAAAAATGATAAGCAAGACGAAGTAATCTGGAACGGATCTTCAACATTTAGTAAAGAGTGGACTCCAGCATTGAGCGAATGGGCTAAAGCTATAGACGCGAAAGTCATTCCTCATAAGAGCATTGGCTTAACAGCAGATCAGGTAAAGCAAGAATTTGTCACTGGAAATCTTGCAGTTATGCGTTCTGGTCCTTGGGATTTGGCAGATGTTAAGGCCTCTGGAATTAATTTTGGTGTTGCTCCTATGCCTTCTTATCAGAAGGGAGAGCAGTGGATTAATGGTGGCCCTGACCAAGGATTCGCTATTGCAGCTAAAGCATCTAAAGCTCAGCAAGAAGCAGCAAAAACATTCTTAGCATATTTGAACAGCAAGGATGGTCTTAAGACGTTCACAACGAATGCTGGAACTTTGTCATTATCTGATAAGTATCGCGCAGATCCTCCTGCTGAACTTGCCGGAGTTATTAAAGATTATTTCCAAAATAACAAATTCTACTGGGTGAACTTCTCCAAGTCTCCTAGCGCAATGATGACAGAGATGGCATCTCGTCAACAAGAGCTAGTTCAAGGAAAAATCACTCCAAAAGAATTCACTAAGTTGTTAGACGATAAATGGAATTCGATGAAATAGTATAAGCAGAATGGGTTGCACTCTGAAATTTTAAATCAGTAAAATCTGTTACAGAGTGCAACCCGTTTTCATTGACGAGAGTAATTTGCATCTGTAATCCTGTTAGCAATAGCAGATTTGTAGATCATAGAGGGGGCATTACTATGAGGTGTTCACCAAACAATAACAGCAATTCTGAGCAAATAAGACGTAAGTTTTCTTTATCTTCAGCTGCATTTAAAGATAATTTAACTTCATTTTGGTTCCTATTGCCAATAGTGATTATTTTTATTGTGTTAACTTTAATTCCTTTAATGCAATCAATTTTTTACTCATTTACTGATTTCAATGGCTATGATTTAAATTTTCACTTCATCGGCTTGCAAAAGTATCAACAAGTCTTTTCTGACACATCATTACTTTCAGCATTAATTTTTACATTGATGTATTCATTCATCGTTACCATCGTAGTTACATGTCTGGCAATTCCTCTAGCCGTTGTTTTAAATCAAGCAATGATTGGTAGGAGTTTTTTGCGATCATTATTCTTCTTCCTAGGAGTACCAGCACAAGCGGTAATTGGTCTAATTTGGCAATACATTTTTTCTCCTTTAGATTCTGGAGTCGCCAATCAAATTTTACACACATTTGGCTTACCTTCTATTCAATGGCTTTCTCAAGATAACTGGGCACGTTTTTGCGTAATGTTCGTAGCAGTATGGATGCAAGTTGGATGGCATGCTACTTTATACATCGCATGGCTTCAGGCAATTCCAGCAGATCTCTATGAACAAGCAAGAGTAGATGGTGCGAATGGTTTACAGCGATTCGTTCATATAACTTTGCCACAGTTAATTCCAGGAATGGTTGTTTCAACATTTTTATTGATGACAACTGCTTTGAAAATATACGACTTACCATACACATTGACCGCTGGAGGTCCTGGTCATTCCACAAATACCATAACTCAAGCGATAATTATGCGCGGCATGGGACAATCTGACGTTGGTTTAGCATCAGCATTATCTACATTATTCACGATTGCTTGCGTAATTGTTATTGCAATCCAAATGAAGGTATCAAGCACAGTTGCAAGGAGATTCCAATAATGAATAAGCGTCACAAAATCGTATCTCAAACAGTTCGAACTATAGTTGTTTGGACAATTGCTCTAATATGCGCTGTCCCCCTGTACTACGTTGTAATTAGTTCATTCAAAACACCTATCGACATGATTAAACACCCATTGCAACTACCAACACAATGGTTATGGAATAATTACATAGATGCGTTTGCAGATGGAACAATCATTCAAGCATTTATAAACACAATTATTGTGACTACTGTTGCTGTTATTTTGCAAGTATTAATCGGATCACTTGCAGCTTATGGTGTAGTACAGAAAAAATCTCTTTTTACTATGATTATTGGGTCAATCCTAATGATTACATTTGCAATACCAGTACAAGCGACTTTATTGCCTTTATACCGCATGGAATCTTCAATAGGTTTAACAGATACTCTTACAGGTCTTGTAGCGCTATATATGGGTAGCTGCGTCTTTTGCTATTTTCTTATTGTTGGCTATATGAAAGCTCTCCCACAAGAATTATTTGAAGCAGCAAAAATTGATGGCGCAGGACCATTCCGAATATATTGGACTATAGTTCTGCCTCTTATACGTCCAATTATTGTAGCCGTAGTTGTTTTCCAAACAATGGGCACTTGGAATGACTTTCTTTTACCAAGCGTGTTCTTATCATCAACAGACAAACAGACTGTTGTCTTACAGGTTTACAATGCTGTACAACAATTTACAACAAACTGGCCTTTGTTCATGGCAACGACTGTATTAGCTTTGATTCCAGTGTTTATTTTCTTCTGCTTCTGCCAGAAGTGGATAGTTTCTGGTCTTTTAGCTGGATCAGTAAAGGGCTAAATATTTATAGCTAAATGTTTTTACATAATTAGGATAGTCAATGAAGATAATCAATTTTAATAAAAAGTGCATGTGCATATTTTCTGCTATATGTATAAGTACATGTGTTGTACAAAGTAACTGGTTTTCGGTGGCAAACAGTCTAGAAATCAATTCTAAGCACAGCCGTACATTTGAGAATAGAGACACTGTACTTATTAATATTTGATCCAAATCAGATATTAAAAGATTGATGCGCTTTTGACTATAAGCAAAAACATTGATTACATAAGCATTGCATAATATACGCGAACTATTGCGCACTTTATACCAGATTTGACCTAATTTACGTTCATCCTAAAGGAATATTTTCCCAAGTTTGTTTACCATTTGAGCAAAATAGAAACAAATGCGGGATAAAAGAAGCAAAAATACTACATAAAACACAAAACACAAAAAGGGTTTGTTAGAAGTAATCTAACAAACCCTTAAAACCAGAAGGAAGAATCCCGTCCCTAGCGGGAAACAACCAACCAGCAACAAGCATCAAGCACAATCAAACAGCAACCCAAACTCCACATGGTAAGAAAAGGAAATTTTCGGCAAACCACACGAAACCCAAGCCACTATTTGAAAGCTTGTGATACGCGTGAAGCAAAAAGACAACACGCGTATCACACGCTCAACGCAAGCCTTTTAACTTAGTGACGCATCTTGCGAACAGCAGCACCCATACCAGCAAGCATAGAAGCAGCCAAAGCAGTCAAAGCAACACCAACACCAGCATTACCAAGCTTCTCGCCAGCCTTATGACCATTACCGCCCTTAGCAAGCTCACCCTTAGCAGCAGCGGCACCAGCCTTACCAGCGGCGGCGGCTGGAGCAGCAGCCTGAGCCTTAGCCTCAGCCTTAGCTTCAACCTTCTTAGCCTCAGCCTTAGCAGCAGCAGGAGCAGCAGGGAAATCAGTAGAAACTGGGTTCAAAGTGTTAGGATCAGCAAAGCCCTTAACAGCAGAAGCCTCAACCTCAACAGCCTTATTATAAGCAGAACGATAATTCACAAGAGCAGCATTATAAGCAGCAGCAGCAAGCAAAGCCTTACCACTCTTCTCGCCGAAATCCTTCTCAGCATTGGCATACTCATGAGTCCTATAAGCATTAGCCTTAGACTGAGCAGCCTTCAAATCAATAACAGCAGCCTTGTAAGCATCAGTATCAGTCTTACCAGCCACACGAAGAGCCTCTTCACGATCAGCAGCAGACTTCACCTGAGCATCAAAAGCAGCCATCTGAGTCTTAGCAGCCTCAAAACCAGCCTTAGACTTAACAAACTTCTCCTGAGCATCCTTATTAGTAGCATCAGCTTCAGCAAGAACAACCTGAGTACGCATCAACTCAGCAGAAGCAGCAGACTTAGACGGATCAGCAGTATGGGCAGGTGGATTTGCAGGAGGATTCTCTGGATCCTTCTTCTCGCCCTTGCACTGAGCCTTATCGAGAGCCTTCTGAGCAGCATCCAACTTACCCTTAGCCTCATCTAAAGCAGACTGCAAATCAAGATGCTTGGTACGAGCATTATCAAAAGCAGTCTTCTTACCGCCAACAAATGTGGTTACAGCATCAAGATCAGCGAACTCATTAGCAGACTTGAGAGCTTCCTTAGCATCCTTTAATGCCTTCTTGGTATCCTCTTTAGCCTGAGTTTCCTTAAGCTGAGCAGCCTGATAAGCTGCAGAAGTGGTGTCGCCAGCATGAGCTGTCTTGTAATCAGTGAATTCCTGAGTTGCCTTCTTTTCAGCTTCGGTGTAAGACTTAACATTAGCTTCTTGAACCTTAGCATCAGTAAGTTCCTTCGAAGCCTTATCAAAATCAGGCTGATCATCATCAAGCTTGTACTGTGCTTCATTTACAGCACGAGTAGCCTTGGTAACAGCAGACTTAAGCTCAGCGAGCTTAGCAGCATCAGCTGGAGTGCAGGTTTCCTGCTTTGGAGCGGTCTCAGCGAATGCTGGGGTTGCCATTGCGAAGCCGGCAAGCAAAGTAGCGCCAGCAGCGAAAGCGGCGATAGCCTTCTTATTCATCATTTTAATTTCCTTTCTTCTTCTCCTCTGCGTTAGGGGCGCAGAGAAAAATTTGCTCCACAATCCACAACACGTGAATAGTGGTTTAAACACCAGCCAAAACTAGGAGCAGCTAGCGTTTGCTTATTAACATACCCCCCCCCCGTTTAAAAAAGTCAAGTCCCAATCACATAAAACAAACAGAAAAAAATAATGTTACACACAAACTAATCCACAATAAAAACTATTTTCACCATAATATTTGTGGATTAACACTAATAAAACCGTAAAAACACATTGTTTCAAGGTTTTTAAAGAAT
>NZ_JBKQXT010000002.1:386051-439839 GCF_048545055.1 Gardnerella lacydonensis | reverse complement strand
AGACGTTTAACGCGTTGATGGCTAAAGGTTATGATCAGGCGGCTCAAAGTGATAGTTATCCTATAGATGATGTTTTTGAAGAGCTTGAACGATGATAGGAAACCGTGGTGTGAGCTTGGTTTTAGAAGAATACGCGTAAAAAATTATTACGTTTATTTTTGTGTTGATGAGAAAGGAGAAATTAATGAGCTTAGATGAATTGAGGAATGATATCATCATAAAGCAGAAAAAAGGTTTGCCGTTTATTCTTACGTCCGTCGTAATATGGTTATTGATTACGGTTGTCGCAGCATTGGATATAAATATTGCGATGAAAAATATCTTGGTGTTTTGTTGTTCAATGCCTATGCTTCCGCTGTCATGGCTGATAGGGAAGAAAATTGGCGTGGATATATTTTCAAAGGACAACGAGCTGGGAAATTTAGGGTTTTTATTTACAATGAATCAGATTTTATATCTTCTCATTGTAATATGGGTGTTTAACTCCGTACCTGATAAAATGATTATGGTGTATGCAATGGTATTTGGTGCACATTTACTGCCGTATTCATGGCTGTACAAATCAAAAGCCTACCGGGTTTTTGCAATTATCATTCCTGTTTTATCGCTTGTTTTAGGAAATCTTTTTGGTGGATTTGTTGTTGCAGGAACAGCTGCAGCTGTCGAAATTGCCTTTGTCTTTATTTTGCGAAATGAACTGAATGGTATATAGATAAGTAAATGGAATTCTTTATTGAATATGTTCACAAACGCAATATTGCTCGGAATTATGGGATGCAATCAGTAGTTATATCTATTCCGGCCTACAAGGCGGTTCCATAATGAAAGGCTGGATGGCAAAGGAAAATGAAATGATAGCCTGCTGTTCTGATGAAACAAGACCGGTTATCTTCAAGATAGAACGGATTGATTACGAAGACTAATCCCGGTTAGTAAGGATACTTAAGCTCAAAATTATACCTTAGATACGCACGTTCCAACGACATTCCCATTGCCATCTTCCATCATGCAACGAGCGTTAAGATCAGCTTCTTGATGGAGGGTTATCATCAGGGCAGTCTTGAAACATGTGAGACTGTAGTGTTGATGTCAAAGGCTGATTAGCTGGGTGCAAGTTTGCCCTTGTGTAGCAGAGTTTAGCGAGGGCTATCGTTAAAAGGTTTAATGCGAAGCGGCTGTAAGCTGGCTCGGCGCGGTTTTTGAGTGCGATTTTGCTGTATGTGGGAACATGTCGACGCTCTAGGGTTGAGTGCGCAGGATGTTAACGTACTTCGCTTGCGTTGAAAGCACACTGTGCTTTCAACTTTGAGCAAGCTCAGCGAATCGAAGTGCATTCGCGAATTATGCTATTCCTTACGGCTATTAGTAGCCGTTCGGCTGATTTGGCATGTAAAGTCCACTGGACTTTACATGCCAAATCACGCTTTGAAGGAGCTTGAAATGCGTTATGCAATTTCAAGCTCTGTCAAAGCGCCCATTCAAGTCGATTCGCCACTTTGCACCCAGCTGGTGAAGTGGGAAATTGAAGTCATAAAACAAAAATAAGGTAAGATTTCACATATAAGGTGTGGTCGTACCTTATTTTTTTGGGTCTATAACCCGATAATTGAGAAAAATGAGCAATCGTAATAGAGGATAGTCTGCATATTTTCATGTGAATTTTATCTTCAAAATCATACATAATTCGCGATAATTACATGAATGCCAGGATGAAAGTTGGTGGAAATATCTGGTATATATGTGTTATAACATTTTCGTTACAGTGCATTAACAAGACATCATAAATGCTTTACAATTATGGTGAGAGTTGAGAATGCAACATTCGTTTATGATGTTGCGGATTTAGCTCTATAAGAGGTTTTTTACCTGAAAGAGAAGAGATGATTATTATGAAGGAGCTAACGCTAGAAGAATCTCGTTCGATTAGAGCTGGATGGATGTGTGTTGTCTGGGGTTTCATATGCTGGGGATGATTCTCTAGTTCTGCATATGATTATATTACCAGATTTCATTACAACAGTAGATTAGGTTAGTTTCATTAGAGTATTCTAATTGTAATCTATTTGCGTAATTTAGTATTTGAGAAAATTGATTTGATTGTATGATGCTTTTTAACATTTGTGATTAAATCTGTAGCGTGGAGGCTATGATAGCCTCCACGCCTTGAAACTTTGAGGAGCTCAATAGATGGTGGCTTATCCTTACAATATGCAAAATTTGACTTCAGATTGTGGTATTGCAATTATCAAATCATTGCTAGAAAATTATCATAGATTTAATGAAAGAAGTTTTAAATCGGTTGTTTCTAGTTTAGATATTGAGCAAGGTTTATCTTTGTTTAATATTGAAGAGGTTTTGAAACAATGAAGATTTTTATAGACAAAGTCTTGGAGTTAAAAAAGACTGCGATGATTTTTATTGTTACTCATGATGCAATGTTCGATAAAATTGCTGATGAAATAATAGATTTGGATGTGATTAAGAAATGAAAAGCAAAAAATGGATATTTGCAGCTACCATAGTAATCCTCGGTCTTATCAGTCTGCTGTATGTAGGGTATAAGACAAATAATGTTCGTTTTGGTATGGTTCGTGATGATTTGCCAACACTAGTTTCAGGAGATTATAAGAATAACGATAACTTATCGTTAAAGCCAGGAGTGTATGCTATTTATGCAAAGAGAGGCAAAGGAGAGATACGCTTTGCTGGAAAGCTGTACAAGCTTGATGATGCTCTTTTTGTGCGTGCTCAGAAACAGCCAGGAAATGTTAAAAATGCTGTTATCTACGAAGAGAGTCCTAAAATTTTTATTGGTGAAGATAGTAAGATTTCTGTAAAAGGAGATCGGAAATTTTTAGTTTCATTTGTTAAGAGGTAATCTTATGAAGATATCTCATTTGAAAAAATCATATGGGGAAAAAGTCGTTTTAGATGACATTTCTTTGGAAAGCAGTGCTGGGCAAATTATTGCGTTAGTAGGCAATAATGGTTCAGGAAAAACCACGTTAATGAAGTGCATTGCAAATTTGATAGTTGATTATCAAGGCAATATTGAATTGGACAGTTCACTTTCATTTGCTATTGAGAATCCATCTTTTTATGACGAATTTTCTGTACAGGATAATCTTAGAGTCTTTGCTGCTTTGATGGGGAGAAAAGACTTTAATTGTGATAAATTATTGCATCAGGTGAGTCTCGACGAAGCAAAAAATAAAAAGTTTAAACAATTGTCGCTAGGTATGAAGCAAAAATTAAATATTGCTAGAATATTGCTCTCAAATAGTGAAATTATTCTTCTTGATGAACCTTTCAATGGATTAGATGTTCTTACTATAAAGCAGTTAAAAGACACTATCTTGTCATTGCGCTCACAAGGTAAAAGCCTTGTAATTTCAAGTCATATATTAGATGAGTTAGGTGAAATTGCTGATATTGTATGGTATTTAAAAAAAGGGAAAATTCAAAAAATTGTTAATTTTAATGATAATCTAAGAATTTATAATGTGATTGTTGTAAATGATGTGGATATTAGTGAATTGCTTTCTAACAGATATGAGGTTTTTTGTCGTAGCAAAGATAACAAAGAATCAACTTTTAGAATTAAATTGCCTAGAGAGGATATTGCCAAGGTTCTTAAATTGCTGATTGAGCATGGGGTACAAATCGTGGAATACAGTGATATTACGCATGATATTAAAGATTTTATGTTGGAGGAAGATGATGATGAAGTACTATATAAAATCAGAAATTATTAAGTTTAGTCATCAGAAGCTTTTCTTATTGTCTTTTGTTTTGTATTTGGCATGTTGCGTGTTTATAGTATTTCAAGCTAAAAGAGGTGCATTTTTATCACAATATAAATTCTTTTCAACGATAACTATACTATTTTTAAGCCTATATCAGATATTATCAATTGGTGAATGGCAAGAGAAGAAAATTATTCATCATTATCTAGAGTATATTCCTAATAGGATTAAATTATTGTGTTTTATATATGGTGAATACGTAAGCATTTATCTAGTCGTAAATTTGGTATTTTTGTCACTAAATTACTCGTCTCTAGGGATAGTTGTGCATCAACTGCTCGTATATCCGATAATTTTCCTTTTGTATATTGCTATAAATATGAATCTGTTGATATATTTTGAAAAAGTTGGTGTTACGATGATTCTTTCCTTTATATTATTATGGATATTGCCGAATTTGATAAACATAATATTGTCTCAAACATCCGTGTATTCTTTTCAGATATTTTATTATTTATCACCAGACTCGTTCACCGCTCTTACGTCTGCAACTTGTATTATTGCTCTAATGTATATTGTTCTGTTTTTCCTATTGTCGTTATTACAATTTACGAAAAAAGAGTACTGAGTTATGAAAAGTGTAGTATCTCGTATACTTCCAGCTATTGTCATAATGTTATTCGTTAGTTTCATTAGAGTATTCTAATTGTAGTCTATTTGCGTAATTTAGTATTTTTTTTTGGGGGGGGGGGGAATAACCCTATTTCTAGTTGTTACAAGTAAAACTTAGAACACCTTATACATTTTATATGTTATCAAAAATAACAACAACAATTGTATGGCAAAAAATTATTGGATAGAATGAGTATTAAAACTATTTGGTGTGCGACTCCGTGGAGTGAGTGAGGAGGATATTCTCATGTACAAGGTTCTTATGTTCGTGCTGAAGTTGGTTATGTTTACAGCTGTGAATTTTATGTTCCTTTACTTGTCGATGGTGGTATTCGGCCATGATTTTGGTGTGATGTTCAAAACGTATGGAAATGCGCTCGGTCCGCTTATGTTTATGCTTGCTTTGATGACAACGATGTCGTTGCCTAATGAAGGAACTATTTTTGAGGGTAAGCGGCAAAAAGTGTGCTAAAAAACCGAGTTTTCGTTGAAATACCAAGGAAAACTTGCTGTAGTTAAGCTGAAAAGCTTAACATTTAGTATTACTTGACATTGAAAACAAAAGGGGCTTAGGACAATTTTTAGACATTTTGTGCAATCATACCACGATGTTCCATAATTGTCTTTTAAGCCCCATTTTAATTCTGTGGTTGTTGTAAGAATCAATATAAGTATTAAATTTTAGCTAATAGATACCTCTGGATTAATGTTAACTATATTAGATTTATATAGATATGCTTAGATATACATAGATATACTTAGATATACATAGATATACTTAGATATACTTAGATATACTTAGATTAGATAGAAAAGTTTAGATATTCAAAAGTAGTTAAACAAATATAAAAAAGAACGGCTTAGAGTGTGTGAAGCCGTTCTTTTTTATTCTTGATTTATTATTTGAGTGACTTATTACTTTACTTAAGAAGCTCGCGAATTGCTTCGATTTGATCGCTATTAACTTGACTTGCAGGCTCGCGAACAAGCGTACTAATAGGCAATCCTTTAAGATTTACAGCAGCTTTAATAGCAGAAATAAACAAGTCGGTAGTGTTGTAAACTGCCATCAAATGGCTGATTCTTTTAGCACATTCAATAAGATGCGCAAAATCGCCAGCCTCATACGCTTTATGCAAAGATGCAAAAGTCTCTGGCTCTACATTAGTAAGTCCACAAATCACGCCATTTCCTCCAGCAATCCTGTTAGGAGTGTAATACTCATCAAAGCCAGAGAAAACAACGAAATCTGGGTTTACGCGTCTAGCGGCTTCAATCATTGCGCGAGTATGGCTTATAGTATCTACCGTATCTTTAATACCAACAATATTCGGGTATTTTTCAGCAAGACTTGCAACTAAGCTTGGTGTTAAATCGCTGCCAGTTCTAGCAGGGAAGTTGTATAGAATAACAGGCAAGCTAGTTGCGTTAGCAATTGCACCAAAGTAGCGTTCTGCGGTTGGTGCAGTTGGTCCAAAGTAGTATGGAGACACGGCTACAACAGCATCTGCTCCGCAACTTTCCGCAAACTTAGTAAAGTCAAGCACTTCGTTAAGATTCGTGTTTCCAACTCCTATAAGAACTGGAACTCTGTGATTAACGTGTTCAATAGCAAACTTAGCAGCTTCCTTTTTTACGCTAAGCGGATATGCATAAAACTCGCCAATGCTGCCAAAAATCAATATGCCATTAATCCCAGCATCAATCAGATGGTCTAAGTGCTTTGCCCATAAGTCGTAGTCAATGCTTCCATCATCTTTGCTTACAGTTATTGATGGGCAAAAAACGCCTTTAAAAGCATGCAAATCGAGCTTTGCACCATTAGAAGTAGTCATAAAATTCATCCTTTTATTTAATTATTTTGTGTATTTAATTATTCTATGTATTGAATTATGGGGTATAAGACTTTAACTGGCAAAATCTTACACCCCATAAGCAATGATTATTCAAATCGACTATTCAAATCGACTATTCAAATAACTCAATTAATTACAGTTTAATACCATACGCCTTCTTTGCATTATTCATGAAGAAATCTTCGTCGTCGCCGAAAAGTTCAACCATTAAGTCAAGATGCTGCTTAAGTGAAGAATTCAACTTAACAACTGGCCAATTGGAGCTAAAGAGTAGGCGATCAGGGCTAAACGTGTCGCGTACAAACTTAACAATATCTGGATTTACTGGATTATCTCCAGAAATCTTAATATAGCTGTGTGGAAGCTTTGCAAACGCACGCAAAGCATTGCAAGAATCATCGTCTAATCCTGGAACATTGCCCAAATGGTTTAGAACAACAGTCACTTCTGGAACTTGCTCAAAAGCTTTAGCCATGTCTCCAAGCTCTTCGCCACGATTGCAAAGCTCAAAAGGCATGCCTTTCTTTGCCATTGCCTTAAGACCACCAATAAATGAAGGCTCTAGGCAGCGTCCGCGTGGTTCGCTTGGAATGTGAAGAGGTTCGCGAATGCCAGTTGCGTGAATTGGCACGCGCATAAATGGATCCAATGTAACCCTAAGCATTTTAGCCAGAATCTTTGGATTAGGATTTTCGCCAATAAGCCTATCTTCTAGCTCGTGGTCTGCAGCATCAACCTCAACGTATACGCCACCGAGGAAGTCAACGCCCAAATCTGCATACTCTTTTTCCAGCTGCTCTAGAGTAAAAGTGTGGTTTAATTTGTCTAAACCATCAAGCCAAGGTAAGACTTGCTTTGTTGGATCCCAAATATGAAAATGGGAATCTAAAATACGAAGTTGAGACATAATAAATTTTCCTTTCTAAAGTCTTTCTAAAGACTTTCAAATAAAGACTTTGTAGTTATTCGCGAATTACTTAGCTTCTACAAGACCAATCTTGGAGCCCCAAAGAGCGTACCAAGCAACATACAAGAAGCCTGGAACGGTGAGTAATACGGCGGCTTCGATTCCAGCAAAATCTTGTACCAAACCGAAAACTAACGGAATGATTGCAGCGCCAACAATGCTCATAACGAGTGCAGAAGAACCAGTCTTTGCTGCTGCTCCATGAATTCCCTTAAGAGTAAGAGAGAAGATTGTTGGGAAGCCGATAGAGATGAACAAGTACGCTACAATGTAGGCGATTACAGAAATCTGACCAAGTCCAAGGAATGCCACAAACATAAGAACTGCGCTCAAAGTCATGTATAATCCAAGAATCTTGCCACCATCAAACTTTGCCATCAAAGGAGTTGTAACAAAGCGACCAATCGTAAACATTAAGGAAACGATTGCAAGCATAGAAGCAGCAACACCAGTGGTGATTCCAGTACCCCAATGCTTTAGAGCAAAGTCGGAGAACATTGCCATTCCAGCAACCTGAAGTCCAATAAAGATGAACTCTGCAATAATTCCAAGAGTAAAGTATGGCTTGCTCATAAGATGAATGAAGGAAGAATCACCCTTGCTTTCCTGGTCTGCCTCAACGTCTCCTGGAGGAGTAGGAAGCTTAAAGCAGAAGAAGATTGCAATAATCGCAATAAGAACAATGCCAATAACAATGTAAATCAAGCGAGTATCGCCAAGGAACTTTAGCTTAGCAACGTCGAAGCCTGGCTCATTCTTTGCAACAGTTTTGCCTAAAATTTGACCAAGAATAAGAGGTCCAACAATGTTTCCAACTCCGTTGAAGCTCTGTGCCATGTTGATTCTAAAGGATTCGCCCTTCTCATCGCCAAGCTTAGTAATGTAAGGGTTGCAATTCGTTTCCAAAGTTGCTGCGCCCAACGCTATAACAAACATTGCTACTAGGAACATTGCGTAGCTTGCGGTAGCTGTTGCAGGGATTACCGCAAATGCGCCAAGAGCAAAGAGTGCGAGGCCACTAATAACGCCGCCCTTGTATCCAAAACGCTTTGCAATTAAGCCTGCAGGAATTGCCATAACGAAGTATGCGCCAAAATATGCTACCTGCAGCAATGCTTTTTGAGTATTATTCAGTTCAAGATAATTGCCAAATGGTGAATTCAGTGCATTGACCAAATTCATGGTCAAGCCCCATACAAAGAACAAAGATGTTACCAATACGATGGCAATCATAGCTTTTGAGCTACTTTTGTTATTGTTAACGACCACGTTGTCGTTCTCGTTTGTAATCATCGTCACTCCCATGTGAGAATAATTTTGAGAATAGTCTATAGAATACTTATGGAATTTTTTAATATTGTTGTGTTAATGGTGCGTAAGTTTATTAATTCAGATTACGCACCATTAAACAGGTTATTTATTGCTTATTTATTGCACTAAATCTTAAAGTTGAAGTTTAGAATTTAAGACAAAGCGCGATCAAGATGCACGTAGCCTCCATCAACGAATACCCACTGACCAGTGGTGTGCGAAGAGCGATCCGAAAGCAGGAATGCAGCTTCGTTTCCGATCTCTTCCGTAGTAGTCATGCGGTTTTCCAGAGGAATCTTGTCTGTAATAACCTTCAAGCGAGCTTGCTGAGCAGCTTCGTCACCAAATGTCTTAATCCAATCTGCATACAGTGGAGTCCAGCATTCCGAAACAACAATCGCGTTTACGCGCACGCGATCATGCACAAGAGCTGCAGCCCATTCGCGAGTCAAGCCTAAGATTCCGCCTTTTGCAGCAGCATAAGCGCTAGTCTTGCCTTGGCCAGTTAGAGCAGTCTTAGAAGAAATGTTCACAACAGCTCCGTGGCTTTCCTTCAAGTACTTTACAGCAGCATGAACAGTTTCGTAGTAGTGAGTGAGGTTTCCGTGAATCGACTTCTCGAAGTCGCGCCAAGAAGTGGATTCCAAATCCTTGTTGTCGTTAACGCCAGCGTTATTTACAATGCCGTCAATATGACCATACTTCTTATAGGTTTCTTCAATAATTGGTGCAATCTCGTCCGTGTCGTTCAAGTCGAGAAGATAAACATCGTAGTTCTTTGTGTATTGCTCAATATCTTTGCGGAATGTTTCTTCTGCAGCATCTGCGCGGTTAATAACTACTGGAATTGCGCCTTCTCGAGCAAGCTGAAGCGTAATGCCTTTACCAATTCCCTTGAATCCACCTGTTACAATGAAAACCTTGCCTTCCAAATGCAAATCCATAATGAACTCCTTTGTTAAATGATGTGGTTTGCTTTTAGTTAATTTTTAAATTATAAAATTCTATGATTTATTATTTTTACAAGCGGCTAACCGTTAATCACTATGCGATTAGCCGCTTATTTTTTTATTATTTTTAGCCGCGATAAAGGTACTTTTCGGCTGTTTCCAGCGTCATCTCAGTGCCATTACCTGGGGCGGTTGGTGCAACGTAATTGCCATTCTTGATTTGTGTTGGATGTACAAAGTGCTCGTGCTGATTGTCTACGTATTCAATCATGCGACCTTCCTTTGTTCCAGAAACTGCAACATAATCAAACATTGCAAAGTGGCATACGGCTTCGCACAATCCAACGCCACCTGCGTGTGGGCAAACTGGCTTGTTAAACTTACGAGCAAGCAAGTATTCGAGAACAACTTCTTGTGGACCTGCAACTCGAGTTGCGTCGATTTGCATTATTCCAAATGCGTTTGCCTGCAAGTATTGCTTGAACATGATTCTGCTTTGCATTTGCTCGCCAGTTGCAACTGGTATTGGGTTGATTGCGCGGGCGATTGTTGCGTGTCCAATAACATCGTCTGGGCTTGTTGGCTCTTCTACCCAAGCTAAGTCGAAGTCGTGGAAGCGATTAATCCAAGTAATTGCTGTTGGAACATCCCACACTTGGTTTGCGTCTACTGCAAGGCGAACATTTGGTCCGATTGCTTCGCGAGCAAGTGCGAGTCTTCTTAAATCGTCATCTACATTTTGACCAACCTTAAGCTTAATTTGCTTAAAGCCTTTAACTTGCGATTCTTCCTTAGCGATTGCAACCATTTTCTCGTCGCTGTAACCGAGCCAGCCTGCAGCAGTGGAGTACCCTGGGTAGCCGTTTACAAGCAAGTCTGCAATGCGCTCTTCCTTACCTTTTTGGCCATCTTGCAAGAATTCGATTGCTTCTTCTGGACGTAAGGCGTCTGTCATGTAGCGGAAGTCGAGCGTAGAGACTAATTCCTTTGGATCCATCTCGGCAAGCAAGCGCCACAAAGGCTTTCCAGCTCTCTTTGCTTTAATATCCCACAACGCGCTTAAAATCGCGCCAATTGCCATGTGTTCTACGCCTTTTTCAGGACCTAGCCAGCGAAGTTGTGAGTCGTGAACGAAAAGATCCCATGCAAGTCGCATGTTGTCTAGTAATTCTTCTACGTTTCTGCCAATAAGCACTTGAGACATGGAGTCGATTGCTGCGCAAACAACGTCGTTGCCGCGGCCAATCGTAAATACAAATCCAACACCTTTAATGCCATCGTCTAGGCTGGTTTTGATTTCTACGTATGCGGATGAATAATCTGGATCTTTGTTCATTGCGTCGGACCCAGAAAGCGTTTGCGACGTAGGGAATCTAAAATCATAGGTTTTTACTGATGTAATTGTACTCATAACGATTTGTGCTCCTTTGCTTTAAGATCGTTGTGACCTACTCCTGTATTTTATAACAAAATAATAGAAAAATGTTCTAATTGTTAGGAAATTTTCGTAAATAATTTTTTGCGAATTTTTCCTAATCTCACGTTTTGTGATAAATGTCATATTTCGGATTTTAAGAATATTGAAAAATTGAGCTTTTATCTTTTATAACTGTTAAAAAATGAATACTTTTGGCATCGATGTTATCTGTTAAATTCTGATTATTCGGCGTGTCATAAGAAAATTTCGCGACTTTGCATAGTCTGTAGCGAAATAATATATGATATTATTTCTATTAGGCTTGATATGTCAGGCAATAATGCGATTTTTCTATTTTTTGAATTTTCGCATTGCTGAGAATTAATGCAAAATTAAGTAAGAAATTTTCTCTGCATTTGTTTGCGACTTAAGAAAATTTTGCGACTTATAAGCATATGAGCATAGGAATATAGGAATTAGGAGAGTGCATATGCCAACTCGTAGTCACGCAACTAGCATTGCTGAAAATGAATCTTCAAAACCTCGCATAACGGAGTTGGCTAAAAAGGCGGGGGTATCGCCTTCTACAATTTCGAAGGTTATTAACGGTAGAACTGGCGTTTCAGATGAGACTCGCAAAAAAGTAGAAGAAGTTCTTTTAAAAAGTGGGCGCGAGTATTCGCTTGTAAGCACTAAGGTATCTCCGACAATTGAATTATTAGTAGATTATGTGGCAAATAATGGCACTATTGAGATGATTACTTACGCATCTCGTTGGGCGCAAAGAGAAGGATTAGCTCTTACAGTCGCTCAAACCGATAATGGTAAGAAACGTGATGAGTGTTTGCGTGGAATTGTAGATAGAAATCCTCTTGGTGTTATATCTCAAATGTCTGATCTTACGCAGAAAGATAAGGAATTTTTGCGTATGCGAAATATTCCGTTGATTATAATTGATCCCGTGTCTCTTTCTAATGGGGAAGATCACACGATTTCAATCGATAATTGGACAGGAGCTTATGAGCTTACAAAACATCTGATTAATCTGGGGCATAAGAGAATAGGCGTTATAACTGGTCCTCTTAATGTTCAATCTGGTGTAGCCCGATTTGCTGGATATAACGCTGCAATGGAGCAGTCTGGCTTGACGATTGATAAAGATTTGGTTAAAGAGGGGGATTATCTTCCTGAACGTGGCTATGAAATGGCTTGTAAGATTTTGGATTTGCCTGAAGAAAAGCGTCCTACTGCTATTTTTGCTTGCAACGATATTACAGCTGTAAATGTGTATCGCGCTGCTCGCGAGCGCGGTATTAAGTTAGGATCTGAGCTTTCTGTAGCTGGGTTTGATGACGTGTATCCTGCACAGTATTTGATGCCATCTTTAACAACTGTTAATCAGCCTTTTGATTCAATAGCAAAGAATGCTATTAGAATGATTCTTGAGATTAGGGAAGGTAAGGAGATTGAGAATCAACTGGTTCTTCCTGCGCATATTGTTATTCGAGAAAGTACTCAGACTGTTGTCGATTGATAGAAGAGTTATTAGATATAGAATTTGACTTATGATTTATGGCTTATGACATAAATCAAATAAATGTGGACGCAGCCTAAATCAAGATAAGTTGCGTCCACAAATATTGCGTATTTATTTATTATTTATTATTTTAGAAGACTACATCAAGCTTGTGTAAATCTTGCGAATGTCTTCCAAAGTTGCCTTGCGTGGGTTTCCTGGAGTGCAAACATCTGCCAAAGCATCGTGGCTTAAGCCTTCAATATCTGCCTCACTAGCTCCAACTTCGCTAATCTTAGTAGGGTTTCCAAGCTTAACAGTTAAGTCGTGAACTGCCTTTACAGCAGCATTGCGCACGGTTTCGAGGTCATCTGTGTATGCGTTTGGAACGTCGAATGCTGCAGCGATATCGCGATACTTTTCGCCACTGTAATCCTTGTTATATTCCATAACAGGAGCAAGCAAAATTCCGTTCGCAACGCCATGAGCAACGCCAAGGCGTCCACCGAGTGGGTGAGCCATGCCGTGAACCAAGCCCAAACCAACGTTGGAGTATGCCATGCCAGTTATGTAGCTTGCGTAAGCCATTTGTTCGCCTGCTGGAACGTCTCCATCTGCGCTCTTTGCAAGGTTTTGTGCAATCATGCGAATTGTTTGCAAAGATAAGCAATCCGAAAGGCTCCATGCTCCTGGAGTAATGAAACCTTCGATTGCGTGGGTGAGTGCATCCAAGCCAGTTGCAACTTTAAGCGAGCGTGGCATGGAATCAGTTAAGTCTGGGTCTACGAATGCAACGATTGGAATATCGTGAGGGTCTACTGCAACGAATTTACGAAGCTTTGCAGTATCGGTAACAACATAGTTGATTGTTGTTTCGGATGCTGTTCCTGCTGTTGTAGGTACGCCAAAGATTGGAACAGAAGGATTCTTTGTATCTGCAACGCCTTCAAGAGAAAGAACGTCGCCAAACTCTGGGTTTGCTACAATAATTCCAATGCCTTTGCATGTATCTTGTGGAGAGCCACCGCCGAGTCCAATAAGGAAGTCTGCACCAGATACCTTGAACTTTTCTACACCGTCTTGAATGCATTCAACAGGTGGATTTGGCTTTACATTGTCGAATACTTCGTATGGAAGACCAGCTGATTCTAGAACGTCTGTAACTTTTTTAACGGTTCCAGTTTTTACAAGAACAGGATCTGTTACTACAAATGCTTTTTTAAAGCCGTGTGCTTTAGCAACGTTTGGAATCTCTTTGATTGCTCCACGACCAAAGTAAGCAGTCTGATTGAAAATCATTCTATAGACCATGCGAAAATCTCCTTTGAGTTTCATATTGGCATACACCAAATTTTTGGTAGTCGTTTAATATTCTACAATATTGCATGACATTTGGCGAGTGTATTAAATAAGCTTTTTATTACTAAACTTAACAAATAAGCAATTAAAATGAACATAAACTAACTAATTTTATGCATTTTTATTTATTTTAGATATAAATAAGCACATTTATAAAAATTAGAGCACGTGATTTGCAATGAATATGTTGAAAGAAAAATATTAATTATGTTAAGAAAAATTCTTTGATTGATTAGTGTTGTAGTTATCTAATTGATTTATTTTGAATTAAATAATCTATTTGGAATGCAAATTGGAATGCAAATTTAGGTCTGCGATATTACGCCCGTGAATTTAAGCCTATCATACTGGCTCTCATACTAAAGTATGACGATTTTATATAAGAGCATTTTTCTATCAAAATTTAATATCAAAATTCCTATTATTCCAATGAAAATATCAGCCCTACGCACTATAGAGAATGCGTTTTTAATCACGTAAATTTTAATTGTAAGGTAATCACAGAAGTATGTGAGGTGCAAAATGAGTGTTGAAAATAGTGAAGATACGCGTTTTACGCAAATGAATTATTCTGCTAAAGAAGGTTTGATTGGCGAGACTGCGGTTGCAGCTTTGCATGTTGTTAAAGATTTTGGCAAGGGTGCAGGCATTGTTCACGCTCTGCGAGATGTAAGCGTAAGTTTTGAACGCGGCAAGTTTACGGCGATTATGGGCCCTTCTGGTTCTGGAAAGTCAACGTTAATGCACTCTTTGGCTGGTCTTGACAGCGTTAATTCTGGAAAGGTTTTGGTTGACGGCCTAGATATTACAGGTATGAGCGATAAGCAGCTTACGCTTATGCGCCGCGAAATGGTTGGATTTATTTTCCAAAGTTTTAATCTTCTTCCAATGTTTAGCGCTGAGCAAAATATTCTTATGCCTCTTACTTTGGCAGGTAAAAAGCCGGATAAGCAATGGTTTAATACTTTGGTTAATACTCTTGGCTTGCAAGATCGCTTAAAGCATAGGCCTGCTGAGCTTTCTGGTGGTCAGCGACAACGCGTTGCAATTGCTAGAGCTTTAATCTCTAAGCCTTCCGTAGTTTTTGCAGACGAGCCTACTGGTAATCTTGACTCTGCTTCCAGCTTGGAAGTTTTGCATTTCTTGAAGAAGTCTGTAACGGAACTTGGTCAAACCGTGATTATGGTTACTCACGACGCTGTTGCAGCCTCTTACGCGGATCGAGCAATCGTATTTGCAGATGGTCAAATCGTTGAAGACGTTCAAAATCCTACTGCAGAAGGCATGAGCAAGATGCTTATGGAACGCAGCGAAGCTGGTATTAATAATCAGTCTGCTCAATTGCAATAAAAGGTGGTGAAGTTAGAATGTGGAAAATCGCACTAAAACTTATGCGCAAAAGCGTGCGCATGCTAATCGCCTCTGGAATTGCAATTCTTATAGGCAGCATGTTTATGAGCGCTACTTTGCTTTTTAGCAACAGTGTTGATGACTTGATGGTTCGCAACGCAACCGATGAATTCGGTAGCGCAAATTATGCAATATCATTTAAGAATCCTAACAGTTCTCCGAGTAGTGAAATTCATTATAAAGACCTTCATTTAGACAAAATATCGAAGATGCCTGGTGTCAACGGTATTCGTAGCGACGATGCGACTGCACTTGTAAGAGTAGAAAAAGGTGATAAATCAGTTACGAGTATCGCTTGGTCTAATGGTTTGTATGGAAATCTTCCTGTGTATAAATCAACAGAAGGTAGAGATCCGCAAGAAATAGGCGAAATCACGCTTATTAAAAGTATTGCTAAATCAATACATGCAAATATTGGCGATACTATAACTTTGGTTAAAGTAGATGACACTGGCGGAGATAAAGAAAAATCGTACGATGTTCGTGTGGTTGGTCTTGTTGACGATGGAGAACATTCTCAAATACCATTTTCGAATCGCGGCACGTATCTTGGTGGCATAACGAATGATTTTTGTGCAAAACTCGAAAATCTTAAGAATTCTGACAATGAAGTTGTGCAAAGCAAAGTGTACATGAGTATTGATGAATCTAAAATAAACGATTTATCTCCTAAGATTAATGCTTTGCTTCCAGAGCAATTTTCTCTTATGTCTAGGCACGAAGTTGGTGTAAGAGCTGTTCGAAATATGTCCAACGGCACTAATTTTGTAACCATGTTCTTACTATCGTTTGGTGTTCTAGCATTGCTTATTTCTTCGCTTGTTATTGCAAACACATTCCAAGTTTTGGTTGCTCAACGCAGACGCACTCTTGCACTTTTGCGCGTAATTGGCGCACAGTCGCACCAGCTTTATGCTGCAGTTTTGCTTGAAGCTGCAATACTTGGAGTTATTTCCGCGGCTGTTGGTGTGCTTTGCGCAATCGGATTTATGGGCGCAATTAGTAACGTGAATATTAATTCTGGACCGTTATCTAAGATTCCTTTGATTGTCTCGCTTCCAGCGGTTGTCTGGCCAATAGCAATTGGCATGATTGTAACAGTTCTTGCGTCTATGAGTGCTGCGCGATCTGCTACAAAAGTAACGCCTATGGAAGCGCTACGACCAATGGATTTGATTAAAGATAAGCGTGCAAGCATTATTCGCGCTGTTTTTGGCGTGATATTTATTGTTGTAGGTATTTTAGCTACGGCTTTAAGTGCTACTTCTTTAGCAAGCATGATTGCGGGGAAGTCTCCTACTGCTGGTTCTGATTCTTGGATGACTTTGCTTGGAGCAATGTTTGGATGCGCGCTTGTGTTTATTGGAATTATTATTACTGCAACATTCTGGATGCCGTTTGCTATGAAGGCAACTGGCGCAATCATGGCACTTTGTGGGCCTTCTTCTAAAGTTGCTAACGCAAACGTGCAACGAAACCCTAGAAGAGTTGCAGCAACTGGAACATCTTTGCTTATTGGGGTAACGCTTGTTTCAACAGTAGTAACTGGTGCAATGTGCGGTAAAGCAACTCTTAAAGGTGTTGTTGATGACCGTTACAGTGTTGACATTATTATTCAAGGCAAGAATGTTGATGAATCTTTAGCTGCCGACATTTCAAAGATTAGTGGAATAAAGCATACTGAGTTGCTTCCTGCAGTTCCTATGACTTTTAAGAACGCTAAGGGCAAAACTGAGTACGCTATGGCAGCTGGAGTTGATAATGTAAATCAACTTAGAAATGTAATGCACACTGACCTTGATGGCGTTAATATAAACAAAGATTCTGTGCTTTTGCCTAAGTTTAATAACGAAGGTGGAGAGCCTTTTGATCTTAAAAAAGGAAATCTTAATCTGCAAGCTTACGTAGAAAAGTACAGTTCTGGTGAAGATAGTGTAGAAAATGTTACTCCATTTACTGGCATGAATACAGACTCTAGTAATAACGATAAGAGCATTACTGTAAAGCAAGTTCAGTTTAAGACGTATCGAAATGTTGGTGTGTATTCAAATAATACTGCTTTTGTGAGCAAATCCTACTTCAATAACTACCTTAAGCCTACAACGCATATTTTGCTCATTTCGGTAGACTCTAGCAAAGCTAATCTTGTAGATATTGCTAAAAACATTCGAAATGTTACATCTAGTTATGCGGAGGTTATGGCTACTGGAAGCGTGTTTGAGCGAGCAAAGTGGGAGAGTACTATTGACATAATGATGATGTTGCTTGTTGGCTTAATAGCAGTAGCTGTTGTGATTGCTTTAATAGGCGTTGCAAACACATTAAGCTTGTCTGTTATTGAGCGAACCAAAGAATCTGCAACTTTGCGCGCAATAGGCATGACAAGAGGCCAGGTTAGAAGATCTCTTGCGTTGGAAGCAACGTTGATCTCCCTAACAAGCACTGTTTCTGGCTTGATTGTTGGAACGGTGTTTGGATGGATTGGATCCTACATGGTATTTAGCACAATTGGCAAAGTTCCGTTTGTAATTGATTGGACTATTTACGCGGTTCTTGCTCTAATCGCTTTACTTGCAGCGCTTCTTTCCAGCGTGCTTCCAGCTCGTAGAGCAGTGAAGTCTTCGCCAGTGGTTGCGCTCGCAGAAGAATAAACTGTATGTTGTTATAACATATATTAAATTAATTATAAAAACAGAAATAATGCTGGTGTAGTTGTGCATCAGCATTATTTTTTTCTACATAACGTGCGACACGCAGAAAAAATAATGTGATGTACGTCAAAAAAATAAATAAATTTTATGCATAAAATACAATTGTTTAGATATTATTAATATTGATTAATATTTTTTATCGGGAAAATCGAAAAAATTAAGTATTAAATATTTGTTATAACAACTTAATCGAAAAATTTTTCGATTATTTGACGTTGGAATCTTATTTATTTCTCTGTTATGCTCTTTGGTTGACTGCTGACATAAGCATAAATTAAATATGAGGCCGCTACGAGCAAGGAGTAGAAGAATATGGTAACGGTCAATAAAAAATCTGCTGCATTGATTGCAGGAATTGTTTTGTTATTAATGCAAAGCCCAATGCCAGCGTGGGCTAGTGATGCTGTAAATAGTGATGTAACACAAGCATCTGATTCTGATTTCAAGTCACTTGGACAATTAGATTTGGGTGGTTCCAATCAACCTCCTGCTACGAAGGAAGATTTACTTGCTAGTCGTAAGCAGTATAAAGAAAATCTTAAAAAGTATAATAAAGATTTAAAGAAAGCAGAATCTGAGTATAATAAATTTAAAGAATTAGTAGATAATGCAATAAAAGAATCAGGTCAACGAACAACACAAATAGATGAAATAGATAAAGAAATAGATGCTTTAAACGGAAAAGATGATTCTGAGTCTGAAAAAGAGTTTAATAGACTAATTCAAGAAAAAGAAAAGCTTGACCTTCAGCGTAAGACCATAGAAAAAACTCTTACAGAAGATACTGAGAAATTAAAAGTCGAAGAGAATAAAAAAGAAGAATATGGTCGATATGTTAAAAATACAGAAGGTCAAATTTCAAGTGTAAATGAACAACTAAAATCACTTGGCGTAAATATTGATGATCTTGATGCAGAAGAAAATAACGTTCAAGAAGAAACAATAAAGCCTGATTCTCCTGCACCAGCTCCACGTACAGAGTCAGATGCTACAGTTGATACACCAAATGACTCTACTAAGTCGAAGGAAGAAGTTGAGAAGTCCATTCCAGAAGTAAAATCTCCAGATACTAAAGTTACTGAAGAAAAAGCTGTACAAGAAAAAGATTCTGTGCAGACTAAACCGAAGGATTCTAAAGTTGATTCGCGGTCTTCAGATAATAAATTTGCATCTTCTGAATATAGATCTTCGCAAGTAGAATCATTAGAATCTAAGAAATCTAAAGCGAAGAGTGTTGAAGCTGAATCGACTACTTCTTCATCTGTAGCAGCACGCCCAGCAGAATCCTCTGTAACACCATTTGTTCCAGTTTCTGAACCAAAGGTTATCCCACAGAATGCTACATCCAAGGAAACTCCTGCGGCTTCTGTTGAAAACTCACAAAATGCATCTACTGTTTCTTCTGAGTCAGCTGTTTCTGCTGCTTCCGCAAATGTGAGAACACCTGATGCACCGGTTGCACCTGTTACACATTCTGCATCTGCTGCACCAGCTGCTGCGCATCCAGCATCGCCAGTATCTCATCCAGCAGAATCCGAAGCAAATAACGCTTTTAGTAGCGAAAAAAGCGATTCTCAAAATAATGAAGAAAATAAAAAAGACGAAAATACAGAAAATGAAGAGGTAAAAGAAGATTCCAAAACTGTTGACGAAACCAATAAGTTATCTGAAGCTAAAAGCGATAACGCAAAAGCACCATCGAACAACAATAATCTTGTAATTGCTGGCGCTGTTGTAGGAACAATGGCAATAGGTGGTTCTGCAGCTGCAGGTATTTATATGAGTCGCGGTGGCAAAATTTGCTTTTCTAAATAAAACTTAGGATTGCGGATAATCAAATACAGATAGTCAAAATATCTTAATGCGAATATAAAAGCAATGCGAATATAAATAGCACAAATAATATAAATAAAATTAAAATGCGGTTGCAATTCGATCATTCAATGAAGAATAGATTGATTTTGCAGCCGCATTGTTTTATAAGAATAATTAAACAAGACCATTTTCGTAAGCGAACACAACAGCTTGAACTCTGTCTCTAGCGTTGATTTTTCCCAAAATATGAGCAACATGCGTTTTGACTGTTGGCAAGCTAATAAACAGTTTATTAGCAATTTCTTGGTTAGACAGTCCGTGAGCAATTTCTACAAGAACTTCGCGCTCGCGATCTGTTAAATCATTTAAGCAAGAATCGTAAGCGTTTGTGTTTTGCTCGTTTTTAGTTGCAATTTCTTCTTTTGCTTTTTCTTCATCGTTAGGCTTAGAGATCATCGACTCGATTAAACGCTTTGTAGCAGTTGGAGCAATAATTGCGTTTCCTTGATACACAGTTCGTATGGAATTAAGCAATGTTTCTGGCTCTGTATCTTTAAGTAAAAATCCCGATGCGCCCGTATGAATTGCAGCCATAACGTATTCGTCTAAATCAAAAGTCGTTAAAATAATAATACGCGTATTGCTATTATCTTCTTTTTGCAAAATTTTGCGCGTAGCTTCCAATCCATCCATTAACGGCATGCGCACATCCATCAAAATAACATCTGGATGTTCTTTTGACGCAACTTCTACAATTTCATTGCCATTTGAAGCTTGAGCAACAACTTGCATATCTTTTTGCGAGTTGATTACCATAGCAAATCCTGCGCGCACAAGCTCCTGATCGTCTGCTATAGCGACTCTAATTACTTCATTGTTTTCCATATTTTCCATACTATCAATTTATGCGTGCTTGTTGGCAAGTCTGTGTTGAATTTGTTCATCAAGAGAAGGAGCAGGGCGAACCGCAATCTTAGCTATATTTGCACTATTGTTTGATGAATTAACACTTGAACCCGTTTCTCGCAAAATTCCGAGTAGTTTTCTCATATATCTAAGTGCTGATCGACCTTCATCTCCAATGTTTTTAAAAGCTTTACTAATTGCTTCAATTTGTTCTTGTGATTGCTTAAGATTTTTTGACTCTGAATTTTCTGCATTACTATTTGCTTTTTCGTATTCATTTAGCATATTGATTCCACTATTTGCAGCATCAATTACTTTATGCAATGTAACAGCAACTTTTTGCTGAATGTTTGCGCTAATACGCTGCCTTTCGGCATTTGCTGCAAGTACTTCTAGCTGTTTTTGCTCTTGCTCTAGTTCTGTTTTGCGTGCTTTTAGAATCAACAAATTATTGTCATCATTTCTGCGGGAATAAGCAAATGCAATGGCAGCAAAACAAATTAATGCAACTATAAAACCAAAAATTAATCCTACGGATGCCATTTGCATAATGTCATAAAAATTAGTTGTATACGCATTAGAAGTAAAAAATCGTATTGGAGTTTCATTTTGCGGAATATTTCTTGATGCAACACCAATTTTTACAGCAAAAATAGCAGATTCGGCGAGTACTACAGCACTAACCCACTGCCATGCGTGCTTTTTGCCATAGAGCACAGCAGCATAAACAATGGCTGGTATAAAGAAATTAGCGAATAAAATATTCGGCAAGCATATAAGCTGTATTGCAGAAAATACTGCTGCAATAATTGCGCACATAGTTGGAGCTTTTCTGCGAAACATGAGTGGCACCATGGTTGTAAGAGTAAATACTCTATAAAGTATTTGTACTAAAAGTGAGCTTGAATATTGCGAAGTCATTCCAGTTCCAACAGTAAAATCGTAAGTTGGTATAAAAAGCATTAGAACAGTCCAAGGCGATGCATAAATAACATCGCCAATAAGCCAATGTTGTTCAAACCATTGTGATACTTTCTCAATCCTATTTTGTGAATTATTTGCTGCTGGCAAAACTTTTGATGAGGTTTTATTGCTTGTATTTGCTGGTTTTTCTTTCGTTGATAATGGATTATTAACTTTTATGTTCTTATAAGTAGCGTTAGTAATACTATTTAATGCAAAAGCAGTAGTGTTTGATTGATCTGTACTGTAAGAGTATGGAATAAAAGCAGCAATACTAAATGTTCCATCGTTTTGTATTCCATAATCAAGTGTTCCATGAAGATTTTCAATGCGCTCTTTCATGCCAATTAAGCCATAACCATTTTTATGTGGCACACCACTATTTTGCTCTTGATTAGCTTCAAGCTTGTGTACTTCATTTGTGATTTTTAGTGTTAAGCCTTGTTCGTTCCACTGTTCGTGAATGTTTATTTTAATGCCATTTCCTGCATGCTTTCGAATATTAGTAAGAGATTCTTGAACAACGCGGTATGCAACGGTTTGTGCGTCCGTGTTAAGTCTATTTTGAGAATTTATGCCATCAACGGTATGCCAAAAAATATTTTTAGGAGATGCAATTTTTGCTTGCTCAATAAGAGAAGGTATGTGATTGAAATCCAATTGAGCGGATGGAGCGTCTGTTAAAGCTTCTAGCAGTCGACGCATGTCGTGAACGGCGCGCTCTGCTTCGTTTTTAATAATATGCATTGTTTTTTTAGCAAGAGAAATATCTTGTGTAGCGGCATAACGACCACCGTCTGCTTGAACAATAATAATAGAAAGCGTGTGAGCAACAATATCGTGCATATCCCTAGCGATTCTAGCGCGCTCTGCAGTAATGGCAATATGCTGAGCTTTCTTTCTGTACGCGCGAATAGCGTTATTGTTCTCTTGTAAAAGTTGAATAGTGTGCACGTGAGTGCGCTGCCAGTAGCCAATAATAACCGTAATTGTAGTAATAATAATCGCAAAAATTATAGTAGGAATTGCACAATCAAGTATAATTGAAACGCAATTTTTTATGTTACTACTATTTATATTTTTTACGCTGCAAGAATAACTAGCTTTTGAATGATTGATGCCATATATTGGCCCCATTGCAATATTCCACGATATTGCTGCGCAAGATAATACTGTTGTTATGTAAGCTGCAATAACAAAAGCTTTTGAATGTTCTGGATTTCCGAGAGCAATAGCATTAACAAGTAGCACGAAACCAAAGAAATCAGCAAAAAGTTGAGTAGGGCCAAATATTACTTGTACGATGCATGCAACAATAAAAATAACAGCTGTGTGTTCGGGCCATAGTTTTCGTACTGAAAGTAATGATGCAATAACAATATTTATAAGATAGGTTGTAATTAGCGAACTTTGCGTCAAGAATCCGTCAACATTGCTTATAGTATATCGATTGGTTGAAAGTATAAAAAGAATAAGCGGAATAATGCCCCACAATATATCGTTTAGCGTAAGCTCAGTGCGTAAGCGTTGTATAGCTCTGTTAAACGTGTGAGATATTTTCATAACTACTAGGCTAGTACACGGCACTTTATAGAACAATCGAACTTTAGTATGATTTACATAAGAGTGTGTATTTTTGTATGTGATTTGTTGTTGCAACGTTGCATGCGAGTGCAGAAAGGAATGTTTACAATGGCACTGCTAGCAAAGTATTACGTACCAGGATTGTATGTAGAAGAGCGCGCAATCGATGTTCCTTTAGATTGGGAGCAAAACACTCCAGGCGATTCTATTAAAGGGGAGACGATTCGCCTATTTTGCAGAGTTATTTGCGCTCCAGAACATGTGCATGAGGATTTGCCTTTGCTAGTGTTTTTGCAAGGAGGCCCAGGCGGTCAGTGCCCTCGTCCGCTTTCGCCGTCTAGTGATGGTTGGATTCAAGAGGCAATTAAGCATTTTCGTGTTGTTCTTCCAGACCAGCGTGGCGTGGGGCGCTCTTCTAGAGTAGATGCTTCTACAATTAAGCGCATGGCAGACGACGGTGTGAGTGTAGAGAGGCAAGCATGGTACTTAAAGCGATTCTTAGCTGATTCTATTATTCGCGATTTTGAGCATTTGCGCCTAACTGAGTTTAATGCAAAGCCGTGGGTTTCTTTGGGTCAAAGCTATGGCGGATTCTTAACACTTACGTATTTGTCTCTTTTCCCGCAGGGTTTGCTTGCAAGCTTTACAACGGGCGGTATTCCTCACGTTCCAGCTAATGCTCTAGAAGTTTACGAGCACACGTTCCCGCGTATGGCTAGAAAAACTGAGCAATTCTACGAGCGTTATCCGCAGGATGTTGCGCGCGCTGCTGCTATTGCAGATAGGATTTCTCAAGGAGATGTTTTCTTGCCTAATGGTGAAAAGCTTACGGTTGAGCGATTCCAGACTCTTGGATCATCTTTTGGTATGAAACCAAGCTTTGAAAGAGTTCATTGGTTGATTGACTCAGCTTTTTCGGATGGAGATGGCTCTCTTAAGGCGTTTAAGCATGGTGGCGGAACGGCAGACGGTTATTTAAGCGATGAATTTCTTTACGGTGTTATGGATGCAACGTCTTCTAGTCCGCTATATTGGCCATTACAAGAGTTCATTTATGCAGATGGTGAATTAGATCATCCAATTCGTTGGGCAGCTCAGCAAGTTCGAGAAACAATGCCAGAGTTTGCTGGCAGCGCGCGTCCTCTTTTGTTTACTGGCGAAGCTGTGTTCCCGTGGATGTTTGATCAGCAAAAAGCTTTGCAGCCTTTCTTGCCAGCTGTTGATTGCATGATGAACGATATGCAATTTGGCAAGATTTACGATTTAGATCAACTTGCAAATAATGAAGTTCCTTTGCAAGCAGCGGTTTATTTCGATGACTTGTATGTTGATTCTGGTCTTCAGCTAGACACTTTGTCTCATATTTCTAACTCTCATTATTGGACTACTAACGAGTTTGAGCATGATGGTGTTCATGGAGACTTTGTGTTCCGTCATTTGTTAGAAGAAGCAAAAAATCGTGGAGATTTAGAGTCTATATATAAGTGATATAAGTAATATAAGTAACTTTTGATTAAAGTACCTAACAAATGATTAGATATACAAGTTGTATGTACAAATGATTAGATGCTTAATAGAAAGTTAGTATTTAGTTTATTGTTTACTTATTAGGGAGATTGATTAATGAGTTCTAACTCAATTGGAACCGTTGGATTTATTGGCTTTGGAAACATGGCTCAAGCGATTGCGCAAGGCTTGGTTCGCGCTAATGTTTTGCAAGGAAAAGATATGGTTGCGTGTGCAGCCCACTTTGAAAAACTTGTTAATACTACGAGCAAATTTGGTGTAAAAGCTTTAAAAAGTGCGTGTGAAGTTTGCGATGCTAGTGATATTTTAATTCTGGCTGTAAAACCAAATCAGATTGAAGAAGTTCTGCAGACTATCGCAAAAACTATTGTGGATAGAAAAATAGCAATTATATCCGTTGCAGCAGGCTGGACTATTAAGCATTACCAGAATCTACTTGGAAAAGATGTTCACGTGCAATGCATTATTCCAAACACGCCAATCGCAGTTTGCCAAGGAGTCACTTTAGCAGAAAATGAAAATACGCTAACAGATAGTCAACTAGAAGCTTTTAACGCGATTTTTGAGCCTATATCTTTAGTTGAACGAGTAGATAGCGAGCACATGAATATTGCAATGTGTGTTTCTAGCTGCGCTCCAGCTTTTACAGCTATGTACATGGAAGCTTTAGCGGATGCTGGAGTAAAGTACGGTCTAAAGCGAGATTGCGCATATCGTTTGGCTGCAAAGATGATTGAGGGAGTAGGTGCTCTGTATATGGATACTCGCATTCATCCAGGCGTTATGAAAGACGCAGTATGTTCTCCTGGTGGCACTACGATTCGAGGTGTTGCAAAGCTCGAATCCTGTGGTTTTAGGGGAGATGTTATCAGCGCTGTTGATGCAATTCAACAAAAATAAAACAATACGAGTATAGTGGAGTCGTCAATTCCTCTAGCTGGTCTAAAGTAGGTAATTATGTCTTTAACAATTGGAATCGTAGGTTTACCTAACGTTGGTAAATCGACTATGTTTAATGCTCTAACAAGAAATAACGTTTTAGCGGAAAATTATCCGTTTGCAACAATCGAACCAAATACAGGTATTGTGCCTTTGCCAGATAAACGTTTGCCTGTTTTAGCGAAGCTTGTTAAAACCGAGAAAATAGTTCCAGCAACCGTTACATTCGTTGATATTGCAGGAATTGTTAAGGGTGCTAGCGAAGGTGAAGGTTTGGGAAACAAATTCCTTGCTAATATTCGTGAAGCAGATGCAATTTGTGAAGTTGTTCGCGCATTTAATGATGATGACATTGTTCACGTTAATGGCAAGGTAGATCCAGCAGACGATATTGATACAATCAACACGGAGCTTATTCTTGCGGATTTGCAAACAATCGAGAATGCTTTGCCGAAGTTAGAAAAAGATTTACGTGGCAAAAAAGTTACTCAAGAATACGTAAATGCTGTAAATAAGGCTAAGGAAATTCTTGAATCTGGTAAGACGATTGATCAGGCTCATAATGAGAAGTTGATTAATAAAGACGACGTTTACGATTTGCATTTGCTTACTGCTAAGCCTTTTATTTACGTGTTTAACGTTGACGATTCGGAGCTTTCGGATGACTCTTTGAAGTCTAAGCTGGCGGCATCTGTAGCTCCAGCAAAGGCTATTTTCTTGAATGCGCAATTTGAGTCGGAGCTTACTGAGCTTGATGAAGAAGATGCTCGAGAAATGTTAGCTGATGCGGGCTTGCAAGAATCTGGATTGGATCAGCTTGCTCGAGTCGGATTTGATATTCTAGGTCTTCAAACCTATTTGACGGCTGGCGTTAAAGAAGTTCACGCATGGCAAATTCATAAGGGTTGGACAGCTCCGCAAGCTGCAGGCGTTATCCACACTGATTTTGAGCGTGGATTTATTAAAGCAGAAGTTGTTTCATACGATGATTTTGTTGGAGCTCAAGGCTCAATGGCTAAAATTAAGGAAGAAGGAAAGCTTCGTCTTGAAGGCCGCGATTATGTTATGCAAGACGGAGATATTGTTGAATTTAAGTTTAATGTGTGATTGTCTAAACAATTCGTCTAAACAATAATTATATTAATGTGTAACGGCGCTGCTTAGGTACTGTAGTATAGTATCAAGGTAGCGCCTTTTATCTTGTTTATTATGGAGATTTTATGAATATATTTTGTGCTTTAAAAAGCGTTCTAAGGTCACTTATTGCGCGATTAGTGAAATATATTATTAGCTTAAAATCTCCAGAAAATCGCAAAATTTTCTATAAGCGCGTTTCTACTGTTCTAGTTATTTTAATCTTTTTCAGCTTTGTTGGTTTTCAGGTATCTCACGTAATTGAAGAAGCAAATAGTCGAATCTCTAATAACACAAAATCTTATTATTCAAAACGCAAAAACAATAAGAGTAATAAAAGTAATAAAAAATCTAAAACAAAGATAGATTACTCAAATAAGTCTTTAGATAATCCATTAATTAAATCTTCTGATTTATGGAAAATTCCTACGGGAGGTCAGTATCCGAATCTTTCTGGGGTCGATGCAAATCATTTACACGTAAAAGTAAATCTTAAAAAACAACGTGTTTATATTTATGCGAATAATAATCTTGTTTATACGATGATTGTTAGTGCTGGAATGGATGAATCAACTCCTAAAGGTGATTATAAAATTGGTGCACGAGGTGACCATTTTTATAATGATAAAGAAAAAATGGGTGGCGACTACTGGGTTGGCTTTATAGGTTCCGAATATTTGTTCCACTCTGTGCCAACTAGGTTTAATTTTGGTGATTATATTGTTCCAGAGGCTCAAAAGCTTGGTGTTCCTGCATCTCATGGATGTGTTCGATTAAGTGTGCCTGACTCTAAGTGGTTCTATTCGTATATTCCAGATGGAACTTCTGTACATATTGGATAACTGACTTTAATATTCATTGATTATATATGCAAAGAGGATTCCCCTGAAGGAATCCTCTTGTTTCTTTTATGATGACTGTTCTATTAGAAGAACAAAATACTTGCACCACAGGCTAACACAACTAGAACTATAGAAGCCAAGAAGCTTGCCAAGAATGCTGCTTTTCCTTGTTTAAATATAACTCTAAAGTTTACGTTGATTCCAAGAGCAGCCATTGCCATTCCTAGGAATACGTATCCTGCGTCAACAAGGAGGGATGCGTAAGACGAAACAAAAGGCACATACGTACCAATAACGGATGCTGCAATAAATCCAAGCATAAACCATGGGAAGTTGATTTTGCGTTTTCCGTTATCTTCTACTTGGCTGTGACGAGCATTCCACCAAATTGCAATAAAGATTGATGTAGGAACAAGCATAAGAACTCGTGTAAGCTTCATGATTGTTGCAATGTCAATGCTTCCAAAAGCTCCGCCTGCTGCAACGGCGTGTGCGATTTCGTGAAGGGACGCTCCAGCAGCAATTCCAAGTTGCTGCTTAGTCATTCCAAAATGAGGAAGAATAAAGATTTCTGCCAAAGCATAAATTGTGCCCATTATTGCAACTGTTGCAACAGCCATAACTTCGTTTTGTTCTTTTTCATCTTCTTCTTGTGGAGGTACAGGCATGGAGCCAGAAAGACCCATAACAGCTGCCGCTCCGCAAATGCTTGTTCCACCTGCTGTTAGCATTGCAAGCTGAGGACTTACTTTAAGAAGTTTTGCAATGTTATAAGTAACGCAAACCATAACAGCAACGAGTACAGCTGCGATTGGTAGGCACTTTAAACCTTGAGTGAATAGAACGTGCAAATTTAGCTTAAAGCCTAGCAAAATAATACCTAGGCGAAGAAGCTTATTTGCAATTAGACCAGCAGAAGATTTAACTCCAGCTCTTCTAGAATCATTATTCAACTTGTATACGTGCAAAGGCAGCTGCAGAGCCATACCAATAAGCAACGCAATAATAAGCGCTCCCAAAAGGCTTAAGCCTGGGAACTGCTTGAGCCAGCTACCAATTAAGGAAGCTAGAAGAGTCAACACTGCTATAAGAGCCATGTTGATGGTGCAGATTTTCTTTTTCCAAGTATCAAAGAAATTAACCATTTGGCTAATTATTCTCCCATAATCGGACAAAAGAGAACAAAAATTCAAAAAAATTTAAACATTTATTTGCATTTCGGCTTGATTACAAGCAACACGCTAAAAATAAAAATCACATAATAAAACATATTCGATAAAAATCTATCGTAGTTTTGTATTAGTTCAATTCATATTGTTCTTAATTAAATCGTGTTGAAAAAAATCATAATTGTGTAATCATTGTATGTAGTTAAAGAGGTAATTATGTGCAATATTAATATCCAAATTAAACGTGTTTATGAATCATTTGATGAACATGATGGCTTGCGAATATTAGTAGATAGATTGTGGCCTAGAGGCATAAGTAAAGAAAAGGCAAATCTTGATTTGTGGTGTAAAGATATTGCTCCATCAAGTGATTTGCGAAAATGGTTTAGTCATAAGCCTGAGCGCTTCAAAGAATTTTCTAATCGTTATGTTGAAGAGCTAGACGAGAATCAAGATTGTGTAAACCAAATAGTAGATATATGTAGAAAAAATAAAAAAGTAACATTTTTATATGGAGCGAAAGATCCGCGTATAAATCATGCAATTGTGTTAAAAGATTATATTCAAAATGTTTTACAAAATTAAGATTGTAATAAGTAGATCTAATCCATAAGCAAAAGTTTATAAGTATAAACTTTTATTAGCAATAATTAGTTGTGTTTTATCTGTTTTCGACACACCGATTTTCCTTGATATTTCAATGAAAATAACATGTAAGTTTGTTATTTTTAAAATTGCCTCGACACTTTATGATTAGTACATTAGAATGTCCACTTGGCTAAGGGGCGGCGGTTGATGGCGACCTCTGCGGAAGCTGCCAAACCTGCGCTCGAGTAGTGCTTGTTTTTTTTTTTAAGCTGGCGCTTGTTTTGGTGGTTGTTTTTCAATCACAAACGTATATATAAACTTGTTTTATGCAAGGAGAAAACGATGAAATCGTTGTTTACATGGCAGCTTCATGGTGACGGAAAAACTTTGAAGCCAGGAGAAGTAGTAGAGCCAGATGAGCGTTTAACTTGGACTCGTACTGCTGGTATTGGCGCTCAGCATGTTATTGCTATGTTTGGCGCAACATTCTTAGTGCCAATTCTTACAGGCTTTGATCCGTCTACTACTTTAATGTTCACGGCTCTTTCCACGGCACTGTTCTTACTTATCAACGCAAATAAGCTTCCTAGTTATTTAGGAAGCTCTTTTGGTCTTATAGCGCCTGTTATGGCTGTAACTGCAGCACATAAGGGCATTGCTGTAGCAAGCTTTGGCATTATGTGCACTGGTTTGCTTCTTGCTTTAATCGGTGTGCTTGTGCATTTTGCAGGAGCAAAGTGGATTGACATTATTATGCCTCCTGTTGTTAACGGTGCAATCGTTGCAATCATCGGCTTTAACTTGGGCCCAGCTGTTTGGGGCAACTTCCAAAAGGCTCCAGACACCGCTTTGGTAACTTTGGTTGCAGTTATGCTTATTGCAGTGATTTTCCGCGGTCTTCTTGGACGATTGAACATCTTGCTTGGTGTTCTTGTTGGCTACGCGTATGCATGCTTCCAGGGTCAAGTTGACTTTAGCAAGATTGAGCAAGCAGCTTGGATTGGCTTCCCTAAGTTCCACACTCCGCAAGTTGACTTCTCTGTTTTGCTTATGTTCTTGCCAGTTGTGCTCGTTCTTATTGCAGAAAACGTCGGTCACGTTAAGTCTGTAGCTCAAATGACTGGCCGCGACTACGATTCCAAGATTGGTACAGCTTTGTTTGCAGACGGCTTAGGTACTGCAATAGCTGGTTGCTTTGGCGGTTGCGGTACTACGACTTATGGCGAAAACATTGGCGTTATGGCTGCAACAAAAGTGTATTCTACTGCCGCTTATTGGTGCGCTGCATTCTTTGCATTCGTGTTAAGCCTTTGCCCAAAGTTTGGTGCAATTGTAAACTCCATTCCAGCAGGCGTTTTGGGTGGTGTAACCACTTTGCTTTACGGCATGATTGGCATGATTGGCGTGCGCATTTGGGTAGAAAACAAAGTGAACTTCGATAAGCCAGTTAACATTATGATTGCTGCAATCGTTATGATTATAGGTATTGCTAACTTCCAATTTGCTGTTTCTGGAATTCAGTTCAATGGTATTGCAATCGGCACTGTTGTTGTGTTGGTTGTTTACCACGTAATGAAAGCAATTGGAAAGCTTACTGGAACAATCGCTAAAGACGATCCAGATGTTGCCTAGCTTAAATGCTTATATGATTTAATTTAATCAAATTAGGCGCGTTCGCTACTTTGCGAGCGCGTTTTTTTGTAATTATTTTTGATTACACAACAAACACAACAAACACAACAAGTAGATTAGGAATAATTAGTATAGTACTATTAACCTTATGTTGAAAGTCATCATAGAAATAATCATTGGCGTTGCATGGGCTGCTTTTGGCGCGTATATGGCTAGAAAACCTAAAAACACTAAAGTGCATAAGCGTTCTGATTATTCAAGCGATGGAAAGAAAAAGAGCAATCAAAATAATGATTTTGCCGATACTTCGTCCGATACTTCTACGGATGATTTCAGCGATCAAGATGTAGTTATCGAAAGCATTGATGAAGATAATAGCAATGCAAATGTTGTTGCAAATGTTGTTGCTAAAGATGAGTCTAAAGATGAGTCTAAAGATGAGTCTAATAGTAAAAACAAAGACAAGAATTTTTCAAAGTTTACAAAAAAAATAAAAGATTGGGCAGACTATTATACTGACGATGATGACCTCGGTGACATTTTTAGTGATCTATTAGAAGCTAAGAAAAAACTAGAAGACGAAGGCGATTCGCCAAAAAATAGCGATGCTAGCAAAGATAGCGAAAATAGCGAAAGCAATACTAGCAATATTAGCGATAATAGTGAAAGCAATAAAAGCGATAATAAAAGCTCAAATAGTAAGGAGAATAATCGCTATATGAGAATAGATTTTGATGTAAATAAGTTTGTTGGAAAATCAAGAAAATGGCGTTGGATTATTGTTGCGATAGTAGTCGCAATAGCGTTTATATGCTCAATTATTTTTGGTTTTTCTACTTTTATTACAGATTGCATGTGGTATGCGCAACTTGGATTCGAGAGCGTAATCTGGATTCAACTAGCCGCTAAAATCGGCGTTTGGGCTTTGTACGCTCTGCTTATGGCTGCGTTCGGGTATTTGTCTGCATATATTGCGATTAAAAAACGCCCTGGAAGCGAAGATGGCGTATATGTTAAAGAAAAAGGCAATATTTTAGACACTAAAAAGGGAATAAGCTCTAAGCTTGCAATGCATGTTGCAGGAATTGTGTCTTTGATTGTAGGTGCTGTGTTTGGAATGCAATTCTATAGTCATTGGGTGCAAATTTTGCTTATGTTTAATTACCAATCGTTTGGTATTAAAGATCCACAATTTGGATTTGATAACGGTTTTTACGTGTTTACTTTGCCAGGCTTGCGACTTTTTACAAGAGCGTTTATTGTTCTTCTTGGTGTTTCTTTGCTATTTAGCGTTATAACAAACGCTTTGATGGGAGCTGTAAGGATTACGCTTCCTGTAGGCGGCAAAGGCATTTTTAGCATAACTAAAAGCGCAAGGCGTCAAATTTCTGCATGGTTTATGCTAGTTGTTATTTTCTGGTCTATTTTGCAAATCTTAGATGTGTTTGCGATTGTAAATTTGGATGGTTCTAAGATTACTGGCGGATCTTACACAGATATGAATGCTGGTGTTCCTTCCAGCATTGCAATGGCTGTAATAACACTAATTGTTGGAATTGTTATAACAGCGTGGTTGCTAAAATCTCATGCTCTTAATGGGAATGTAAAAATTGGCACGCGTTTTGTTGTAGCTGTTAAAGCTTGGCGCACGCCTGCTATAGCTGTTGCGTCTTTAGTTGTATGCGCTATGGTGTTGTCTTTTGCTTGGCCTGCTCTTTTGCAACGTTTTAAGGTAGCGCCTAATGCTCAAGAATTAGAAGCTACTTATATTCAGCGAAATATAGATGCAACTAAGTTTGCGTATGGCTTAAATAATGTTAAAAAAGAATCGTATAACGCTACTTCGGAAGGAAAGTCGGGAGCGCTTGCAAAAGAAGCGGAGTCTACTGCACAAATCAGGCTTTTAGACCCTCAAGTAACTTCTCCAACATTCCGCCAATTGCAGCAATCTAAGCAATACTACACTTTTGCAGATACTCTTTCTGTAGATAAGTACGACATTGATGGCGTGAGCCAAGACACGGTTATTGCTGCAAGAGAGCTTGATTTAGCTGGAAACGATAATCGAAATTGGGTTAATGACCACACTGTTTATACGCACGGCTATGGCATTGTTGCAGCTTACGGAAATAAGGTTACTGCAGACGGTCAGCCGCAATTTATGGAGTATGGAATTCCAACTCAAGGAAAGCTTACAAAGTTGAAGAAGTATGAGCCGCGTATCTACTTCTCTCCAAACGCTCCAAAGTATTCGATTGTTGGTTCTCCAAAAGGCTCTGCTCCTTGGGAATTTGATTATCCAACTGGTTCAAATGGTGCTTTAACAACGTTTAAGGGAAATGGTGGACCAAGTGTAGGAAACTTCTTCTCTAAGTTGCTGCATGCTATTCGTTTTGAGTCAGATCAAATCTTATTCTCGGATAGAGTTACTTCTGATTCTCAAATCTTGTATGATCGCGACCCTAAGACTCGCGTTTCTAAAGTCGCTCCGTACTTGACTTTAGATGGGCGCGTTTACCCAGCGGTTGTTGACGGACGAGTTAAGTGGATTGTTGACGGATATACAACGTCCGACTCCTACCCATATTCGCAGATGACTGATTTTGGGCAGGTGACTCAAGATTCTACAACAACAACATCTCGTTCGATTAAAGGCTTAACGAATCAGCGAGCAAACTATATTCGCAATTCAGTTAAAGCTACTGTTGATGCATACGACGGTTCAGTTGACTTATATGTGTGGGATAAAAAAGACCCTGTGATTAAAGCTTGGAGATCAATATTCCCAGGTCATTATCACGATATTTCTAAGATTTCTGGCGATTTGATGAGTCATATTAGATACCCAGAAAGCTTGTTCAAAGTGCAAAGGCATTTGCTAGCGAAGTATCATGTTGATAGTGCAAGCCAGTTCTTCTCGGGAGAAGACTTCTGGCAGACTCCAGTTGATCCTACTGAATCTCAAAGTCTTCAACGAGAAGATATTTTGCAGCCTCCATACTATTTGACTTTGCAAACCAGAGGGGCCAACAAGCCAGTATTCTCGCTTGTTTCCACATACATTCCTGCTGGAAAAATCACTCGAGAAATCCTAACTGGATTCTTGTCGGTAAATTCCGATGCTGGAAATGTTGCTGGAAAAGTAAGCGAAAATTATGGCAAACTAAGACTTCAAGAGTTGCCTAAAGTTTCCAATGTTCCAGGTCCTGGTCAAGCGCAAAACAATTTCAACGCTAATGCAAATGTTTCTAAAGAGTTGAATTTGCTTGAATCTGGTTCAACTAAAGTTAAGCGTGGAAACTTGCTTACATTGCCACTTGGTGGAGGATTAGTTTACGTAGAGCCTGTTTATGTACAATCTAGCGGATCTACAAGTTATCCTTTGCTCAAGAAGGTGCTTGTTGCTTTTGGAGACCAAGTTGGGTTTGCTGACACTTTGGATGAAGCATTAAACCAAGTGTTTGGAGGAAACTCTGGCGCAAACGCTGGCGATGCTTCTAATAATTCTGGCTCAAATGAAAATGTCTCCAATAAAAATAATGCAAATAATTCCAATAAGGGCGATGCTAAAAATAGTGCAAATGCACCTGCAAAATCTAATTCTATTAGTGAAAAAGCTAGGATTGCACTTAAACGAGCAGCTCAAGCATTGAAGGATTCTGATTCTGCAATGAGATCAGGGAATTGGCAAGCATATGGAAAGGCTCAAAAAGAGCTTAGCGATGCTATTAATGATGCAATGAGTGAAGAAGCTGTTAAGTAGAATTAGAAGACAGTTTTGGAACAATAAAAATTAATGCCGAACATAATCGATTACATTATGCTCGGCATTAATTTTATATCTCAGTTTTACAGTTGATTATCTGGATCTTCATCGTCTTCCACAGGACCTAGAAGAAGTTTTTCGGCTGCATTTATAACAAGCATTAGAAGAGCTGTAAGAATTATTATTGCTATAGTTGCTGAAAAAATAAGTGGAGTTCTAAAAGAGTTATATGCGGATTGAAGCCAAATGCCCAAGCCGTTTCTAGCTCCCAAATATTCTGCTGTGGCAGCTGTTCCTAAAACATATGCTGCGCTAATTTTAATTCCTCCGAAAATTTGCCTAGCTGCTACGCGCAACTTAACATGCCACAAAGTCCAAGTAGCATTAGCTCCACAAGTTAATGCAACATCGGTATAAAAACTAGGAACTGCGTCTAATCCTCGAACAGTTTGAACAGCAATAGGAAACATGCTAAAAATCATTACTATTACTATTTTCCCAGACATTTCAAATCCAAACCAAATCAAGAAAATTGGTGCAATGGAAATTAAAGGCATAGTTTGAGCCGCGCACAGTAATGGGAATAAAGCAGACTTAACTAGCTTAGAAACGTGGAAAAATACGCCCAGAAGAATTCCGCATATTATTGCTAATGCAAAGCCAATAACTGTTTCTTGAGTTGTTATTAGTGCAGCAGGCAATAGAGTAGGGAATGATTCAATTGTGTCTTGCGCAATAGAAGTTGGTGCAGGAATAAGATTTGGCGATATCTTATAGTATTGGCAAGCAAATTGCCATAGAATCAGCACAATTGCTATTGATATTACAGTTGGCAGACACTTTGCAAGCGTAGTCTTTAAACGCGATTGCGTCATTTATTTTCAATCCTTTTCTTGAATATTAAAATAGTGACATAAAAATAGCGACTGCTGCCCCAATCGCATAAATTCAGAAATAAGAATAGCACGTGTATTCTATCAGAATCTTATGTTTGTAACATGATTACTAATTTGTCGATTGAATCGTGCATAATCAAAATGTTTCGTGAGTCAATGTGTGGCAAACCTAGTCAAACTCTTAGAGCTTGATAGGGGGCATTGAACGGCGCGGGCTAGGCCCTTGATACCGTTTTCTGCCAAGTCTGTGCTGCATTTCCCAGAAAATGGTAAGTAAAAACAAAGTAGGGAACTCATGAATATGCGTGTTTTAAAGCGTAGTCTTGCGTTTATTCTTTCTGCATTTTGTGCATTATCTCTTTCTGCATGTGGATTTGAGGGTAATAATCAAAACTCGAATCTTCGTAAAGTATCTTTTATGCTTTTTTGGGCACCAGATACTAATCACATTGGTATCTATGTTGCAAAGCATAAAGGTTGGTTTAAGGATGCAGGATTAGATGTAGATATGCTTGCTGTTGCTCCAACTGGTTCTGAACATGCTGTAGATAGTGGTGCAGCTGATTTTGCTCTTACTACATTAACTAATGTTGCTGATACTTCTACAAAGGGTGCTAATCTTGAGCAGGTTATGCAAGTGCAGCAAAAACCAAGTGCTATCTGGTGTGCTCTTGCTAAAAACAATAAGATTCATTCTCCTAAAGATTTTGATGGAAAAACTTATGCGTCTTTTGGTGCTGCAGAAAGTGATGTTGTAATTAACAGAATGATTCAGCATGATGGCGGCAAGGGTAAATTCGATAAAGTTACTGTTGGAACCTCAACTTTCCGTACTCTTGAATCTGGTAAAGCTGATTTTGGCGGATTCTATGGCACTTGGGAAGGTGTTCAAGCAGATATGTTCGGTCCTAAGCTTCGTTGTTTTAGATCTAGAGATTATGGAGTTCCTGGTCAGCCAGATACGATTGGTATTATTACTAATAAGCGAACAATTAAACGTGATCCTAAGCTTGTTCGCGCATTCGTTAAAGCTGCAAAGCGTGGTTATGAATACGCGTATTCGCACCCAGATGAAGCATCTGACATCTTGGTTAAAGAAGCGAAAGACGCAAATCTTAATCCAAAATTTGTTAAACGCAGCATGAAACTGATCGTCGATGGGCAGTATTGGGGAAACCATGCAGATATTAAAAGTGGCAAGTTTGTGTTTGGTACAAGTGATGTTAAAGGTGCTCAAGACTACTTTGACTTCTTAAGCCAAGGAGGAGCTTACACTGATGCAAAAGGTAAAGTAACTCATAAAACTCCTCAAGCTAAAGAATTATCCACCGACGAATTCTTAAAGTAGTTTTTGCTAAAGTTTTAAACAATAACCGCATTATTTAAACAATGACCGCCTTATTGGTAGAATAGTGCGCAGTATATGAGGGCGTATCGAGAGTCTACGTATTTAAGTAGTATTCAATCGGTACGCCCATTTCGTTGTTGAGTTTATGAGTTGGAGTGTGCGCTATGGCATCGGATTTTTGGCTGATTGTGGGACTTGGAAATCCTGGATCGAAGTATGAAGGTACACGTCATAATATGGGATTTATGGTTGCAGACGTGCTAAGTGAGCGTTGGTCAATATCTTTTTCCGACCATAAGGGCTTGTCAAAATTAGGCAAGGGAGTAATGAATTTAGACGGTAAGTCGGCGAAGTTTTTCCTCGCTAAGCCGCTCACATTTATGAATGATTCTGGTGCTGCTGTTTCGTCAATAAGCTCGTATTATCAGATTGAAACTGACCATATTGTGATTATTCATGACGATATGGATTTGGATTTTGGTCGTATTAAAGTAAAATCTGGCGGTTCTGCTGGAGGTCATAATGGTATTCGTTCTATTGATCGCAGCCTTGGAACTCCGCAATATGCTCGTGTGAGAATGGGTGTGGGGCATGCTCAGCGCGGAGCGCACGCTCATGATAATACTGTTAATTGGGTTTTGGGCGGTTTTGCTGGTGCGCAAAAATCTGAACTCCCTAATTTTTTGGCAGATGGCGCTGATGCAGTAGAAAGTGTGATCTTCCGCGGACTTAGCGCCACTCAGGAGCATTTCAATGGCAAATAAATCTGATTTTTTTGCTAACAATATGTCAGATTCTAAAGATTTTATAAATTCTAACGTTTCTTTTGAAAATATACTTAAAGATATTTTAGATAAAAACGAAGCGTTTAAATCTTTAGTTTCTAACGTGCTAGATTTTCCAAATCCGCTTACTGTTGCATCTCCTTTAGGTTCTAGACCTGCTATAGCCGCTGCAATATCAAAGAGTAGTCCTGTTGTTCTAATTACTCCATCTGGTAGAGATGCTAGTGATGCTGTTTCTTCAATACGAGATTGGTATGACGGAGATCCTCAGGATATTGCCGAACTAGAGGCTTGGGAGACTCTTCCTCATGAGCGTCTTTCTCCTAGAGCAGACACTGTGGCAAGTAGAATGTCGGTTTTTAGAAGATTAAAACATCCTCAAAGTGGCAAGAATAGAATGTTTAGCCCAATTCGTGTGCTTGTTATGCCAGTTCGTTCTATTATTCAGCCAGTTGTTGAAAATATTTCAGACGTAGAGCCTCTTGTTTTTGAATGTGGTAAAGAAGTTCCTATAGATTCTGCTGTAAAACGTCTTGTTGAAAACTCTTATAATCGCGTTGAGTTGGTTATGAATCGTGGAGAATTTGCGGTTAGAGGTGGAATAATAGATGTTTTTTCTCCAACGATGAATCATCCTGTTAGAATCGAATTTTTTGGAGACGAAATCGACACGATTAAGCAGTTTCACGCATCTGATCAACGCACATACGGTGAGAATATTAATAGTATTTGGGCTACTGCTTGTAGAGAATTACAGCTTACAAAAGATATTCAAAATCGTGCAAAATCTTTGATTGGTAAAATTCAAAATGCTGACGACATGTTGGAATCCATATCGAATGCAATACCGGTAGAAGGTATGGAGTCTCTGCTTCCAGCATTAGTTGATAAAATGGAACCAGTAGAAAATCTGCTTCCAAAAAATTCTATAATATTGATTTCTGACCCAGAAAAATGTAGGCGCGCAGCTCAAGATTTAAGTAGAACTGCTAATGAATTTTTGGCAGCAAGTTGGCATGTAGCTGCATCTGGTAGAGGAGCAGGTGCTCCAATCACATTCGATCAGGCGAGTTTTCTTGATTTTGATGAAACTTTAGCAAGCTTAGAAAATAAGAATCATCAGGTAATAAATTTAACGAGTTTTGGATCTGATAAGTCGCCAGCAACCGTCGATTTTAAAGAATCTGGCGAAAATAAAATTGTAAAAAATAGCCGTATAGAATTGAGCATTAAATCTCCTCAAGAATTTAGAGGAGACAATGAAAAGATTTCTAGTGGAATATCTGGTCTTATAGCAAACGGATTTAAAGTTTACATAATTGCATCCGCATATGGAACCTTATCAAGACTAAGTCGCGCAATACAGTCAACTGGAATTTTTGATTTTATACCGATTCAATCGCAAATAGTGGACGGATTCATAGATGAACAAAGTAAAATCTCTATTCTTACAGAAAGAGATTTGACTGGAAAAACATCTTCTGCAAGCGCGCTTAAAACCCCTAGGAGAAGACGAAAATCAATAGACCTTCTAGATCTTAAACCAGGCGATTTTGTTGTTCATGATCAGCATGGAATCGGCAAATTTATAGGCATGAGGCAGCGAAATATAAAAACTTCAAGTGGAGAAGCTACTCGTGAATACTTGGAAATTGAATACGCGCCAAGTAAACGTAATGCGCCTGCCGACAAGCTTTTTATTCCAACCGATCAACTCGACTTGGTTAGCAAATATATTGGGGCTGAAATTCCAAAGTTAAACAAACTTGGAGGATCAGATTGGGCTGCTACAAAGGCAAAAGCTAAAAAGCATGTTCAAGAAGTTGCAGAAGATTTAATCAAATTATATTCAGCCAGAGCATCTACTAAAGGTTTTGCCTTCAGCTCTGACACTCCGTGGCAAAAAGAGCTGGAAGATGCGTTTCCGTATCAAGAAACGCCAGATCAGCTTACTACTATTGACGAAGTTAAACAAGATATGCAGAAGCCAATTCCAATGGATAGGTTGATTTGCGGAGATGTTGGGTTTGGCAAAACGGAGATTGCTGTTCGAGCTGCATTTAAAGCTGTTCAAGACGGTAAACAAGTAGTTGTTCTGGCGCCAACCACTCTTTTGGTTCAGCAGCATTACGAGACTTTCACTAACCGTTTTTCTGGCTTTCCTGTAACAGTTGCCGCAATGAGCAGATTCCAGAGTGCAAAAGAAATAGACGCTACAATGCAAGGAATAGAATCTGGACAAGTAGATGTTGTTGTTGGAACTCATAAACTTTTAAACCCAAATATAAAATTTAAAGATTTAGGATTAGTGATTATAGACGAAGAACAACGTTTTGGTGTTGAGCACAAGGAGACTTTGAAAGCTTTGCGCACAAACGTAGATGTGCTTAGCCTTTCTGCAACGCCTATTCCTCGAACGCTTGAAATGGCTGTTACGGGTATTCGTGAAATGTCTACGCTTGCTACGCCTCCAGAAGATCGTTTACCAGTCTTGACTTATGTTGGAGCATATGAAGATGCACAAGTTGCAGCCTGTGTGAAACGTGAATTATTGCGTGGAGGACAAGTATTTTACGTGCATAATCGAGTAGAAGATATTAGTAAAATTGCCTCTAATATTCAAAAACTTGTGCCAGATGCTCGAGTGGCGATTGCACACGGAAAAATGGGTGAGAAGCAACTTGACACTATTATTCGTGATTTTTGGCATAGGGATATTGACGTTCTTGTTTGTACTACGATTATTGAAACAGGATTAGATATTTCTAATGCAAATACGCTTATTGTAGATCACGCTGACAGATTCGGCTTAAGTCAGCTTCATCAATTACGAGGACGAGTTGGCAGAGGTCGTGAGCGCGCATACGCATACTTTTTGTACGATCCTACTAAGCCTATGACTCAGCAGGCTCACGACAGGCTTGCAACAATCGCTCAATATACTGCTCTTGGATCTGGTTTTGATGTTGCTATGAAGGATTTGGAATTGCGCGGAACTGGCAATTTGCTTGGCGATGCTCAGAGTGGGCATATTGAAGGAGTCGGATTCGATTTATATGTTCGGATGGTATCTGAAGCTGTTGAAAAATATAAGGAACCAGATCATAAAGAGTCCATATCTGTTTCTATTGATTTGCCAATAGAAGCCTCAATTCCAGTATCTTATATTGATTCAGATAAATTACGTTTGGAAGCTTATAGGAAGCTTGCTGAGGCTCAGAATGATGAAGACTTAAAAGAGATTTTCAATGAGTTAAGCGATAGATATGGAAATCCTCCTAAATCCTTACAAACATTATTTGATGTTGCAAGATTACGTTTTAAAGCTAAACAAATGGGTATTAATCAAATAAGCATGCAAGGTAAAACTGTGCGCGTTATTGGCGTAGATCCAGCTCAATCTGTTTGGATGCGTTTGAGTAGGATCTACAGGGGAGCACAGTTTAAGCCTGTAACCCACACAATGATTTTTCCATCTCCTTTTGCGTCTGTTTTAGGGGATTCATCGTCTATGAGTGAAAAAGAGATAGTCGAATGGGCTAAGCAACTTTTAGAAGACATTGATTGGTAAAAATTAATAGGTGAATTTTAAATAGTGGACATGTCACTTTAAGGCAAGTCTTAAATCATCTTCAATAGAAACATGATTTGTAGGTCTTCCTTGCGAATCAACACTGCTTCTATCGATATTCCATTGCCTTGATATTACGCCATTCTGAAGCATTAGAATACGATCTGATAATCTTACGGCTTCCGCAATATCGTGAGTAACCATGATTGTGCTCCAGCCGTTTTGTGTTCTTAGCTTAGCTAGAAGATCTTGCATGTCTAGTCTTGTTAAAGCATCTAATGCGCCGAAAGGTTCGTCTAAAAGCAATAGCTCTGGGTTTCTTACTAATGCTCTAGCTAAAGAGACGCGTTGAGCTTGACCGCCAGAAAGTTGAGAAGGCCATTTATTGGCGTATTCTTCTAATTGCATTTTGCTAAGAGCATTATTTGCAAGTTTTTTAAGATTGTTTTTATTGTCTGAAAGACCAAAAACAACGTTTTCACCAATTTTTAGCCATGGGATTAATCTTGCATCTTGGAATCCTATAGCCTGCATGTCTGTAACGTTTATACTGCCGCTTGTAGGTTTTAGTAAGCCAGATATTACTTTAAGAAGCGTTGTTTTTCCACAACCTGATCTGCCAATAAGTGAGACAAACTCGCCTTGCTTAATGTTTAAATTAATATCTTTCAAAACCTTATAAGTGTCGTCAAATGCTACTTCAATATGCGTTAAAGAAACACAGTAGGAATTGTTGACATTATTAGCATTATTTTCATTGTTTTGAATGTTCATATTAACTCCTACTGTGTTTTGATTTTGAAAATTATTTAGCGTATTTTAAAGGTTTAGGTTACTTGCTGCAATCCATTACGGAATCATCCAAGTTTGTTGGAGCTTGCTTAATTAAACCATATTTTACGTATTCTTTTGCCTGAACCTTCATCATTTCTAAGCCTTTCTTATCGATTGGCTTAATTGTTGGATTATCGAATTTTTCAATCTGCTTAATGATTGTATCGCTTGCTCCAAGTTGCTTATAAGCATTCCCAATAACATTCTTTTCTTTATGCGACTTATTAGCTTCGCGAACAAGAGCGTTATACATTTTTTTAACGAGCTCAGGATGCTTCTTAGCAAATTTTCTAGAAACAATGTGAATGGTAACATTCATGTTGCCATACTTTTTAGCGTTAACAAGTAATTTTGACCCAGGGGTTGTCATCGCTGCAGCAAGATTCTGATCGAATGAGGAAATTGCATCAATCTGCCCAGATGTAAATGCTGCCTGGAAGTTCTTAGGGCTCATCTCTACTTTATGCACTTTAGAAACGTCTAATCCGCTTTTATCGAATGCGCGGTGAAGCATGTAATCGCCAGTATCACCGTTGTGAATAATAGCAACTTTCTTTCCATATAAGTCTTTTAGTGTTTTTACGCCGCTTTTTGCGGATGCAACGATTCCTTGAGAATCACCATTGTAATATTCGAGCGCAAATGCAACCCAAGGTTGACCTTCTGCAATCAAATCAATAAATCGTCCAGTTCCAGTAGTTGTTGCATCAGCGCTTCCGCTCATAACTGCGGTAAGACCATCAACTGGAGTGTATGGTCCAGTATAGGTGACTTTTGCTTTTCCAAATTCTTCCTGAAGGAATTTTTCATTTTTTAACGTTGTTAAATAGTTTGCTGTAGAAAGATAAGCAACCCTCATTATTCCCGTATCTTTGCTAGAAGATTGGGAGTTATTTGCAGGTTTTTGAACTCCGCCGCAAGATGCGAGAGCGATAGTTGCGCAAAAAGCGCATACTGCTGCAATAGAGCGTTTGCTAGCAATTTGTATTTTGAAATTAGCCATGATTTGGCTCCTCTACTTTCATTTTGTGTTTTTCTTATTTGGTTTATTTGGTTGTTGGTTAAATTTTGTTGATTAAATTTTTATAAAAATTGACTTATTTTTAAAAGTATCGTTAAAAGTATCTTTAAAATTCACAGAGGATTTTATAAATTCTTTATTTACGTGAATTTCTAAAATCAACTCTTTGTTAAGATTCTCTATTTACTCTGCGTTCTGGCATAAGCCAATATTCGAATATGTTTGCAGTAACTTCTGATCCAAGTCCTGCAATCGCATATAAAATAATGCATGCCATCATTTGATCTGGTCTAAAGAATTGTTGAGCTCTAGAAAGAATATATCCGATTCCTATTGAAGAATTAACTGTTTCACAAGTAACTAAAGCAACCCATGCTACGGAAATTGAAAATCGCAATCCTGTCATAAAATTAGCTAGTGTTCCTCGCATAAAAATTGTTGTAAAAACAGTCGATTTTTTAACGTTATAAGCCTTTGCAAGTTCTATTAGTTTAGGGTCAATGTTCCTTACTCCATCTCGAATATTGACATACATTGGTCCAAAAACGCCAAGCGCTATAAGCATTATTTTCATCATTTCGTCCACACCGAGAAAAATGATCAATAAAGGCGCTAATGCTGGGAATGGTATGGATCTGAGCATATGACTTGGTTTATTTATTACTGATTCTCCTATTTTGCTTCCGCCAGAAATGATTCCAGATGGCAAAGCAAAAGCAATTCCTAAAAGAAGACCAGCTACAACTCTAAATATGCTTATTGCAAGAGACGGTAGTAATATTCCTTCGTTGTTTAAGTCAACAAATGCTTTTATTACCTCGCTTGGAGATGGCAAAGCGCGATTTTCGGCAGGAGTTAAGGTTGTTAAAAACCATAAAAAAAGAATCGCTATAGTAGAAAACCAAGCTTTTAAAGAAATAAAAGCTTTACGATGCAGTTTTGCAATCGCGCTAAAAAGGTTATTCATAACGACATTCCCTTCGATAGTTTTAGCTATATCAGGTTCGACGGGTATAATCTCAGCAATTACAATTAAATAATTGCACCCCGTGTCAGTTTGTTATTATCATATAAAGGCATGGACAAATCGCGAAACGCTTAGATTATATAGGCTTGTATCTTTAACGACTTACGCTACGAAATAACGTCCATAAAACGCATTAATCTTGAATATGTTACACAACCAACAAAATGAATAAGGAGTAGTTGTGGCAGCTATTGAAAGCGTATATGCACGCGAAATTTTGGATTCTCGTGGAAATCCTACCGTTCAGGTTTATTTGGAGACCGAAGATGGCGCTCAGGGCATTGGCTTAGTGCCTTCTGGTGCTTCGACTGGTGAGGCTGAGGCTTGGGAGCGTCGTGATGGCGACAAGTCCCGTTATCAGGGCAAGGGTACTTTGGAAGCAGTTAAGGCTGTTAATGAAGTAATTGCTCCAAAGGTTATTGGCATGGATGCCTCTGACCAGCGTGCTCTTGATGAAACCATGATTGAGCTTGATGGCACTCCAAACAAGGGTAAGCTTGGCGCAAATGCTATTCTTGGCGTTTCTCTTGCTGCTCTTTATGCAGCTGCTGAATCTGCAGAGCTTCCATTGTATCGTTACATCGGCGGAACTAACGGACATATTCTTCCAGTTCCAAACATGAACATCATGAACGGTGGCGCTCACGCTGATTTTGCAACTGATATTCAGGAATACATGATTTCTCCATACGGTTTCGCAACTTACAGCGATGCTTTGCGCGCTGGTGTTGAGGTTTATCACACCTTAAAGAACGTTTTGAAGAAGGAAGGCTTGGCTACTGGTCTTGGTGACGAAGGTGGCTTCGCTCCAAAGATGAAGTCCAACGAAGATTCCTTGAAGTACATCATGGATGCAATCGAAGCTGCAGGTTACGAGCCAGGCAAGCAGATTGGTATTTCCCTCGACGTTGCTTCTTCTGAGTTCTACAACAAGGAAACTGGCAAGTATCGTTTCGACGGCGAAGAGCGTGATTCTGCTTATATGCTCGATTACTACGAGAAGCTTATCAACGAGTATCCAATCGTTTCCATCGAAGATCCATTCCAGGAAGAAGGATGGGATGATTGGGCAGCAATCACCAAGCGTCTTGGTGATCGTTTGCAGTTCGTTGGCGATGACTTGCTCGTCACCAATCCAAAGCGTTTGGCTAAGGGTATTGAACTTGGAGCAGCTAATTCCTTGCTCGTAAAGTTGAACCAGATTGGTTCCGTTACCGAAACCCTCGACGCTATTGAGCTTGCAACCAAGAATGGCTTTACTTCTATGGTTTCTCACCGCTCTGGTGAAACCCCAGATACCACCATTTCTGATCTTGCTGTTGCTAAGAACACTGGTCAGATTAAGACTGGTGCTCCTGCTCGTGGTGAGCGTATCGCTAAGTACAACCGCTTGCTTGAGATTGAGGAAGAGCTTGGCTCTACCGCTCAGTATGCTGGTTACAGCGCATTCAAGGCTTGCAAGAAGTATATGAAGTAATATACTAGGGCTTTTATAAGTTTTTCATAAGACTTGTTTAAGCTTTTTAAGCTTTGAGCTGAAGTTTATTTTCGGTCAGTCGCAATAAAATGTGGCTGACCGTTTTTGTATATTTTCAATGATTTCTTAAAATTTTAAAAAAATTTTTCTAAAATTACTTTCATTATCTCCAAAATAGTGCTATTTTTGTGAAAAACTAAAAACAGAAGGAGATGTTTCATATGAGAAAAGTCGCTGTTATAGGCATGGGTAATGTTGGTGCTGCAGTAGCCCATCAGCTCATTATTGGTGGTCACGTTGACGATTTGTATCTTTATGATTCAAATGAAGCAAAAGTTAAGGCTGATGCTCTTGATTTTGAAGATTCAATGGATAATGTACCTTTTAACGTTAATATCACAGTAAACGACTATGAAGCATTAAAAGACGTAGAAGTAATCGTAAGCGCCTTGGGTCATATAAAACTTTTGGATGTTCCTCATCCAGATCGTTTTGCGGAGCTTAAGTATAACCGTAACGAGGTTGCAGAAGTTGGTGCAAAAATTAAAGCTTCTGGATTCCATGGCGTTTTGATCGATATCACTAATCCTTGTGATGCTATTTGCCAGCTCTACAAGGAAGCTACTGGACTCCCATACGAAAGAGTTATTGGTACTGGCACTCTTCTTGATTCTGCTCGTTTGCATCGTGCTGTAGGAAAGTTCTTCGGAGTTCATCCTAAGGCAGTTAAAGGTTATAGTTTAGGCGAGCACGGCGATTCACAGTTCGTTGCATGGTCTACAGTAAAAGTGTTAGAGCAGCCAATTACTGATCTTGCTGAGGAAAAGAACATTGACTTGGATGCTGTTGATGATGAAACTCGCGAAGGCGGTTTCACTGTGTTCTATGGAAAGAAATATACCAACTACGGTATTGCTGCAGCAGCTGTTCGTTTAGTGAATGCTGTAATGACGGATTCTAGAGAACAGATGCCTGTATCCAATTATCGTGAAGAATATCATTCTTATCTTTCTTATCCAGCGATTGTTGGTCGAGATGGCATTGTTGAGCAGTGCAAGCTCGATTTGACTGAAGAAGAGTTGCAAAAGTTGCAGCATTCTGCAGATACGATTTTAAGCAAAGCTCAAATGGAATAGTTGGAAATCTAAGTTTTAAAAGAATTTTGAGTATGATTTTGTGACCAGCTCCTATATGGATAGCTGGTCACAATTTTTGTATTTTAGCGTGTATTTTGTTCATATTGTGTAATAATGATTTTTTAGGCTAAAAGTAAATATAAGGTGTATTTACACGTCGAATATTTAAAGTAACTTAGAAGTATGGTTTTGAGAAATCGCCGCACGGCAACAAGTACAGTTGATGAATCAAATCAGCCAAAGAAAAAAAGGCTGTTTTCTGGTTCGTTCGTATTTGTTTTTATGATAGTAGTGGCGTTTCTTTGTTCTATAGAATTTGTTTCAACAATTCGAAATTATGCGTTAAGCTTGGCTGAGTTACACGCTTTGCAAAGAGATGAGTCTGCTCTAAAAGACAAAAAACAGGAGTTGGATAATAATATTGATCGCTGGAAAGATAAAGCGTATGTTACCGCACAAGCTAGGGATAGGCTAGGATTCATATTCCCTGGAGAGCAGGCTGTTAGAGTTGAACACCCAGAAGCTGTTACAGGAGTTGTGCCAGAATCATTTAATAAAGATGAATCAGAGTATGAGGAAAGAAAAGCTCTTCCTTGGTATAGTGATTTGTTCTATTCTCTTCATAAAGCAGATAAGCCAGATGATATGAGTATGAAATCTCAAGACGATGACGTTAACGATTCTAATAAGGATAAGACTTCTAAGCATAATAAAATGGATAAAAGTCGCCAGCAAAATAAACATCAGAAAAATAAATCGTCAAAATCTACAGATAAGAAACAGAGTAATACAAGTAGACAGTAGTAAGAAAATATTAAAGTACTTTATTTTAAAATCATGCAAATGCATAGGGGAGTTAAAAACATGGATTTGAATATACAATCCTTAGTGGATAGTTTGTTGGAAAACCCTGCAAGTGATGCAGATAAAGACATTGTTAAACGTCAATTGGGAAGATTCCCTAGGGGAATGGTTGCAGTTGGAGCTAGATGCGCTTGTGGACGTCCTCTTGCTGTTATTACAAGGCCATGCTTAGAAGATGGAACTCCTTTTCCAACTACATGCTACTTAACAAGTCCAGAAGCTGTTAAAGCAGCTTCGCATCTTGAAGCACAAGGTTTTATGAAGGAATGCAACAATTTATTGAATAATGACAATGATGTTGCTAAAAAATATGAGCAGGCACATAAATACTATTTAGAGTTTCGTCACGAATTAGCTATTCGATTGGAAGATAGTGAAGAGCATATTAAAGATATGAGTGCTGGGGGTATGCCTGTTCGTGTTAAGTGTTTGCATGCCTTGCTTGCGCAAAGTCTTGTAATGGGTAAGGGTGTGAATCCTATTGGCGATATGGTGTTAAGCAAGGTAAAAAATGAATTTGACCCTAATGTTTGTAAATGCACTACTCCTTGGAGTGATGATGCTAATGAAATTGAAACTGAGAAATTATTGAATACAAAATCTTTGAACACCAATACAATCGTTGGAACTAATAAATCGGTTTGCGTAGCAGCAATTGACTGTGGCACGAATTCGATTAGATTAAAAATTGCAAAAGTTAATGCTAATGGTATGCGCGATGTTGTTCCTAGAATGCTTAGAGTTGTAAGACTTGGTCAGGGAATTGACGAAACGCATATGTTTGCTGAAGATGCTTTGCAGAGAGTTAAATCTGCTGCCAAAGAATTTGCAAAAGTACTTAGTGAACACAAAATAGATGCTATTCGTTTTGTAGCAACGTCTGCAACTAGGGATGCGTTAAATAGAGACATTTTTGAACAGATGATGTTTGATGAGCTTGGCGTACGCCCTGAAGTTATTAGTGGAACAGAAGAAGCTGCTTTGAGCTTTTTGGGAGCAACAAGTGTGGTTTCTAGAAAAGATTTGCAAGCCCCTTATGTTGTTGTAGATTTAGGTGGTGGGTCTACTGAGATTGTTCTTGGTGGAGATGGTGTGAATATTGCAGAAGATAAAGTAGATTCCGCGTATTCAATGAATATTGGTTCCGTTAGAATGACTGAGAGACACTTGCATACAGACCCTCCAACAGAAGAAGAAATTTCTTGCGCTATAAAAGATATTGACAAGAATATAGATGAAGCTTTTAAGCATGTTAATGCTGGTAAAGCTCGCACAATTATTGGTGTTTCTGGCACTGTTACGACTATGGCAGCCCTTGCTATTGGATTAAAGCATTATGACCATAAAGCTGTTGATGGAGTAAAAATCGCGTTGGATCAGGCATATACAGTTAATGACAGGTTCTTGCATATGACAAGAGAACGTAGGCGTACTTATGCCACTATTCATCCTGGAAGGATTGATGTTGTTGGTGGAGGTGCAGTTGTGTTGAGTCGTGTGCTTGAACGACTTGCAAAAGCTGCATATGAAGACCATGGTGGAGTTCTAGATACTTTTGTTGCTAGTGAGCATGGCTTACTAGATGGAATCACGTTAGATTTGGGTCGTAGAATTCTCGCCACACGCTGAGTTGTTTTTAATTGTATTATATGGCATAATAATTGTCTGTTGCCTCCGTGGCGGAATTGGCATACGCATCAGACTTAAAATCTGACGCCCTTACGGGCTTGTGGGTTCGAGTCCCACCAGAGGCACAAATGTTACGCTGCGAGTTTATTTTTTACGTATTTAATGTTAATTTTTTGTTGCAATTCGTAAGAATTTTGGTTTAATTAGTCTTTTTTCTATAAAAATATCTGTTTACAGTCTTGCGTTAATCGAGAATCGTACTAATCTATACCATTAATTGCAATAAAAGCAATAATAAAAATACAAGTAATATCGCAAATTAGGAAAAGAGACATAATGGCTGATTTAGAGGTTGCTCCAGACTTTAAAAATGCCTATGATTCTTACGATCATAGTGATTCTGATCTGTTGAACAAACTGGCTGGCAATTTTACTGTTTTGCCTAACGATAATCCTGTTTCGGATGCAAAGCGAGCAGAGCTGATTGATAAGCCTGCTTTTGGTCAGATTTTCTCCGACAATATGGTCCATATGTCTTGGACCAAGGGAGAAGGTTGGTCGGATAGACGTGTTGAGCCTTATGGGCCATTAAAAATGGATCCAGGTGCTTCTGTGTTGCATTATGCCCAAGAATGCTTTGAAGGTTTAAAAGCATACAAGCGAACTGATGGATCCATCTGGCTTTTCCGTCCAGATATTAATGCGGCACGATTCCAGAATTCTGCTAAGCGTTTGTATTTGCCAGATCTTTCTATCGACGATTTTATTGGATCTGTTGCAGCCTTAGTTAAGCGAGATAAAGAGTGGGTTCCAAGCCGACGTGAGTATACTCTTTATATGCGTCCGTTCATGTTTGCTTCCGAGCCGTTCCTAGGTGTGCGAGAAGCTCATGAGGTTGAGTATTGTGTTATTGCTTCTCCGTCAGGACCATATTTTAAAGGTGGCTTGAAGCCAGTTAGTATTTGGGTTGAAGATCAGTGGTTCCGCACTGGTCCTGGTGGTACTGGTTTTGCTAAGTGTGGTGGAAATTATGCGGCTTCCTTGCTCGGTGAATACAAGGGTATTGAACACGGTTGCGAACAGGTTTGCTTCGTTGATGCAGCAACTAAGACCTATTTGGAAGAGCTTGGTGGAATGAACGTGTTTATTTTGCACAAGGATGGTCATTTGGAAACTCCATCTCTTACTGGTAGCATTCTTCCAGGTGTTACACGTCGTTCTATTATTCAGCTTGCAGAAGAAGCGGGTCATAAGGTTGTTGAAACTATGATTCCACTTCAGGGATTGCTTGACGATATCCGCTCTGGTGAGGTCACTGAAGTCTTCGCCTGCGGAACTGCTGCGATTATTACGCCTATTGGTCGCTTTAAGTCAGATGACTTTGATCTTAAGGTTGCTGATGGTGGAGTTGGTGAGTTGACTCAGGCTTTGCGTGATGAATTGCTTGGTATTCAGCTTGGAGATGTTGAAGATACTCACAACTGGATGTGGAAGGTGTGCGACTAGTTAAAAGCTGTTTAAGAGCTATTTAAAAGTCGTTTTAAAGCCGTTAGAGTTTTTAGTATTTGGCGCGTCATTTTTTATATCTTATAAGAGGTGGCGCGCTAATTGTATGCTTAATTGGTTATAGGCTTATTAGGCGGATTTTGTTTTTTAAGTGTTTAACTAACCTTGGAAAGGAAATATTGTGGAAGGGGCTTTAGGAGATAACGTTTTCTTCCTTGTTGTTGAATACATTGCTATGGGTTGCTGCGGAATGGTTGGCGGAATGTGGGCTATTCGCAAGAATTATGATATCTTTGCAATAATCACAACGTCATGGCTTACAGCATTGGGTGGCGGAATTGTTAGAGACGTTCTGCTTGGAGCTTTGCCGCCAGTTGGCATTGCGGATAGGGGATTTGTTTTTACTGGTCTTGCTTCGGGTGTTATTGTTGCTTTCGCTCATCTAGAAATTGATGAGTGGAAATGGCTTATGTTAACTCTTGACGCTTTAGCATTGGGGCTTTTTGCTGTAAATGGTACCGCTAAAGGCTTGGATTTTCACATGTCTGGAATGGCATCCGTGTTTTTGGGTATGGCTACAGCTCTTGGTGGTGGTTTAATTCGAGATATGGTTTTGAATCAAGTTCCTGTAATTGTGCGAGATAAGCATTGGTATGCGTTTCCTGCTGGCATTGGGTGTGTTTTAACAGTATTTGTTGTAAAAGCCCAACGTGCAGGGTGTTTCGATGTTATTACAGAAATGATTTTAGACACGCTCATTGTTGTGCTCGTATTAACTATGCGATTAATGTCGGTAAAGTTTGATTTAACGCTTTTTGGTGCAATGAACCGCAAATCGCCAATAAAAATAAGTAAATATCGTAGACATAACACATATAATCGTAAAATTTCCGATAAATCTATGAAAAATACAGAAAAAAATAATCAAAATAAATAGAAAATCTCGTCTAATCTGAATAAATATCGATTAGTGTCTATACTTTGTCTTTGCCTATCTCAATAATGAAACACATCGACCAGAGGTCGCGCTCAACAAGAGTAGCAATCATTAGCCAGAAAGAGGCGTTAAGTGATTTGCAAAAGGGGAGAGCGCCGAAGTTTGTAGGTTATTCTTTCTAGCTTACAAGCTGGGACTTGGCTTAATAAGCCAAGGACTGTCGCAGCAATTTTGGCAATTTGCTGCGGAGTGCTATCGACATGCATACTGTTGCTTGTTTGCCTCTGTTTGAATATTGTCAAAAGGAGGAAACAATGAATAACGACAGTTCATCAAATACTGAATCTCAAACCGTGCATCGCGGTTTAAAAACACGCCATATTTCCATGATTGCTTTGGGTGGAAGCATCGGAACAGGCTTATTTGTAGCTAGTGGCGCAACAATCCATATGGCAGGCCCTGGTGGCGCGCTTCTAGCGTATGCTGCAATCGGCATCATGGTTTATTTTCTTATGACATCTCTAGGCGAGATGGCAACATATATGCCAATTAGTGGGTCTTTTGCATCTTATTCTGGAAAGTTTATTGATCCAGCTTTAGGATTTGCAATGGGTTGGAATTATTGGTTTAACTGGGCAATCACGGTTGCTGTAGATATAAGCACTGCAGCAATCGTTTTGCAATATTGGCTTCCTAAGGTGCCAATATGGGTATTTTCGCTAACAGTTCTTGTTATTATTCTTTTGATTAACATTCTTACGGTTAAGTGCTTTGGAGAAACAGAGTACTGGCTTTCGATTATTAAAGTTGTAACAGTTATTATATTCCTTGCTATTGGTTTGCTTACGATTGTTGGAATTTTAGGCGGAAAAGCACCATTGTTAAGCAACTTTACTCATAAGAATGCTCCATTTGCTGGCGGAATCCCGGCTGTTTTAGGCGCGTTTGCTATTGCTGGATTCTCGTTCCAGGGAACAGAGCTTATTGGCATTACAGCAGGTGAATCTGCAACACCAGATAAGAGCATTCCAAAGGCTGTAAAGCAAGTGTTCTGGCGTATTGTTTTGTTCTACATTCTTGCAATCTTTGTAATCGCATGCATCATTCCATACACAAGCCCAAGTTTGCTTGGATCGGAAGCTAGCGATATCTCTATAAGCCCATTCACTCTTGTGTTCCAGCGCGCAGGATTGGCGATTGCAGCAACAATCATGAATGCAGTTGTGCTTACATCTGTTATTTCGGCAGCAAACTCTGGAATGTATGCTTCTACTAGAATGCTTTACGCCCTCGCAAAAGATAATCACGCTCCAAAGATGTTTGGAAACGTAGATAGAAGAGGTGTTCCAATGCAATCTTTGGTTGCAACGTTTGTTGTAGCTCTTTTAACATTCTTGATGAGTATTTTTGGAACTCAAATTTACATGTTCTTAGTTGCTGCAAGTGGTTTGACTGGATTTATCGCATGGGCAGGAATCGCAGCTGCGCACTACAGGTTCCGCAAAGCGTATATTGCTCAAGGAAAGTCTTTGGACGATCTTGTTTATAAAGCTAAGTGGTATCCATTCGGTCCTATTGTGGCCCTTGTATTGTGCATTTTGGTTATTGTTGGTCAAGATCTTGAATCGTTCCACACGCTTAATTGGCAAGCAATCGGCATAACTTATATGTCTGTGCCGCTGTTCATTGTGCTTTATGTTGGATACAAGATTAAGTATCACACTAAAGTTATTCCGTTAGATCAAGTTGATTTAACAAAGTGATTAGAATATAAAAAATGCGCTCAGTGATTTGCTGAGCGCATTTTTTTATTGATTAACAGAGGTTAGTGGGCGTTGTTGTTTCCGTTGCCTTGTTGGTTACCTTGTTGGTTACCTTGTTGGTTACCTTGTTGGTTACCTTGTTGGTTACCTTGTTGGTTACCTTGTTGGTTACCTTGTTGGTTACCTTGTTGGTTACCTTGTTGGTTACCTTGTT